>NZ_BCQF01000059.1 GCF_001544295.1 Enterococcus pseudoavium NBRC 100491 | reverse complement strand
GGATTTGAGTCAATATCTTGGACACATTTTAGTAGAGACGGTTATGTCATTTTTTCTTTTGCCAAATCTTCAAACTCCTGAGGGGTTAGATAGTGAATCGAACTATGAAGTCGATTCCGGTTATAAAATCCCTCAATATAGCTAAATAGTGCACGATTTGCTTCTTCAAAATTTGAGTAGCTAGTCGTGTAAACTTCTTCCTTTTTCAATGAGGCGTGGAAAGATTCGATTCCTGCGTTATCATAAGGTGTTCCCTTTCTACTATAGGAATGCCTTATTTTGTTGGTTTCAAGCCATTTTTCTACTTCTGTTGCTGTATATTGACTGCCCAAGTCAGTGTGTAGAATCATTCCTTCCGGAATGTGATACTTTAGTTTTGCTTTATTCAACGTTTGAATGACACAATCCACCGTCATTCTTTTTGAAAATGTATAACTAATAATTTTTTTCGTGTGTAGATCCATGATGGAAGACAAGTAACACCAGCCATTTTTCTTAGTAGGAATGT
>NZ_BCQF01000058.1 GCF_001544295.1 Enterococcus pseudoavium NBRC 100491 | reverse complement strand
AATTGCGGGAGCAGGATTTGAACCTACGACCTTCGGGTTATGAGCCCGACGAGCTACCAGACTGCTCCATCCCGCGATAATAATATTAAAAAGGAGGATAAGGGATTCGAACCCTTGCACGGTTTTACCCGCCTGACGGTTTTCAAGACCGTTCCCTTCAGCCGGACTTGGGTAATCCTCCATAAAAGAGTCACAATGGACCTTGTAGGACTCGAACCTACGACCGGACGGTTATGAGCCGTCTGCTCTAACCAACTGAGCTAAAGGTCCTGGCTCGAATAAAATCGCGGCGGAGGGGATCGAACCCCCGACCTCCCGGGTATGAACCGGACGCTCTAGCCAGCTGAGCTACACCGCGTTATTAATAAAATGGAGCCTAGCGGGATCGAACCGCTGACCTCCTGCGTGCAAAGCAGGCGCTCTCCCAGCTGAGCTAAGGCCCCATAATTTTGTTGCTATCGGGAAGACAGGATTCGAACCTGCGACACCTTGGTCCCAAACCAAGTACTCTACCAAGCTGAGCTACTTCCCGAAA
>NZ_BCQF01000057.1 GCF_001544295.1 Enterococcus pseudoavium NBRC 100491 | reverse complement strand
GCCGACTGGATATGTTTTGAATATTAAACCCATTGACTTTACAATCGCTGACAAAGCAGAGGGGCAACCAGAAGTTATCGAAGTGGGTAATTTTACGAACTATCAAGGCTCTGCGGAATTGATTAAAACAGATAAAAAGAATCAACCTTTAGCGGGAGCCGAATTCAATGTCCTAGATAGCGAAGGCAAAGTGGTTAACGCTCAACCTTTGAAATCAGACAAAGAAGGAAAAGTCACGATTGATCATTTAGCCCCTGGTGATTATCAATTTGTGGAAACAAAAGCACCGACAGGTTATGTTTTGAATACTAAACCAATTGATTTTACAATCGCTGACAAAGCAGAGGGGCAACCAGAAGTTATCGAAGTGGGTAATTTTACGAACTATCAAGGCTCTGCGGGATTAATTAAAACCGATGAAAAGAATCAACCTTTGGCCGGAGCCGAATTCAATGTCCTAGATAGCGAAGGCAAAGTGGTTAACGCCCAACCTTTGAAATCTGACAAAGAAGGTAAAGTCACGATTGATCATTTAGCCCCTGGCGATTATCAATTTGTGGAAACCAAAGC
>NZ_BCQF01000056.1 GCF_001544295.1 Enterococcus pseudoavium NBRC 100491 | reverse complement strand
TTAAGTTGGGCACTCTAGCGAGACTGCCGGTGACAAACCGGAGGAAGGTGGGGATGACGTCAAATCATCATGCCCCTTATGACCTGGGCTACACACGTGCTACAATGGGAAGTACAACGAGTCGCGAAGTCGCGAGGCTAAGCTAATCTCTTAAAGCTTCTCTCAGTTCGGATTGTAGGCTGCAACTCGCCTACATGAAGCCGGAATCGCTAGTAATCGCGGATCAGCACGCCGCGGTGAATACGTTCCCGGGCCTTGTACACACCGCCCGTCACACCACGAGAGTTTGTAACACCCGAAGTCGGTGAGGTAACCTTTTGGAGCCAGCCGCCTAAGGTGGGATAGATGATTGGGGTGAAGTCGTAACAAGGTAGCCGTATCGGAAGGTGCGGCTGGATCACCTCCTTTCTAAGGAAATAGTTCATCTTAGATGAACGTTACGGAAACTACACAGGATTGCTTTTATTCGTTCAGTTTTGAGAGGTTTACTCTTAATTAAATCAACATCGGGGCCTTAGCTCAGCTGGGAGAGCGCCTGCTTTGCACGCAGGAGGTCAGCGGTTCGATCCCGCTAGGCTCCATTGATGGCAATGGTCAT
>NZ_BCQF01000055.1 GCF_001544295.1 Enterococcus pseudoavium NBRC 100491 | reverse complement strand
GAACTCATGGAGGTTTAGCTCAGCTGGGAGAGCATCTGCCTTACAAGCAGAGGGTCAGCGGTTCGATCCCGTTAACCTCCATTTGAGCCGTTAGCTCAGTTGGTAGAGCATCTGACTTTTAATCAGAGGGTCACTGGTTCGAGCCCAGTACGGCTCATAAGTATATGCGGGTGTGGCGGAATTGGCAGACGCACTAGATTTAGGATCTAGCGCCTTACGGCGTGGGGGTTCAAGTCCCTTCACCCGCATTTTTATTTTTTTGTTTGTTGCCGGCTTAGCTCAGTTGGTAGAGCATCTGATTTGTAATCAGAGGGTCGAGGGTTCAAGTCCTTTAGCCGGCATCGTGCGGAAATAGCTCAGTGGTAGAGCACCACCTTGCCAAGGTGGGGGTCGCGGGTTCGAACCCCGTTTTCCGCTTTCCTGAAAGACCAGGGAAAAACGCCGGGGTGGCGGAACTGGCAGACGCACAGGACTTAAAATCCTGCGGTGAGTGATCACCGTACCGGTTCGATTCCGGTCCTCGGCATTAAGTAAATAGCAACGCACCCGTAGCTCAATTGGATAGAGTACTTGACTACGAATCAAGGGGTTAGAGGTTCGAGTCCTCTCGGGTGCA
>NZ_BCQF01000054.1 GCF_001544295.1 Enterococcus pseudoavium NBRC 100491 | reverse complement strand
GAAGCAAACAACATAGCAAGCAATATGCTAGCAAGTCAATTATTACAATTGAGCTTAACAATCGCAAGATTGTTTCAAACACTTTATATGAGAGTTTGATCCTGGCTCAGGACGAACGCTGGCGGCGTGCCTAATACATGCAAGTCGAACGCTTTTTCTTTCACCGGAGCTTGCTCCACCGAAAGAAAAAGAGTGGCGAACGGGTGAGTAACACGTGGGTAACCTGCCCATCAGAAGGGGATAACACTTGGAAACAGGTGCTAATACCGTATAACAAGTAAAACCGCATGGTTTTACTTTGAAAGGCGCTTTTGCGTCACTGATGGATGGACCCGCGGTGCATTAGCTAGTTGGTGAGGTAACGGCTCACCAAGGCAACGATGCATAGCCGACCTGAGAGGGTGATCGGCCACATTGGGACTGAGACACGGCCCAAACTCCTACGGGAGGCAGCAGTAGGGAATCTTCGGCAATGGACGAAAGTCTGACCGAGCAACGCCGCGTGAGTGAAGAAGGTTTTCGGATCGTAAAACTCTGTTGTTAGAGAAGAACAAGGATGAGAGTAAAATGTTCATCCCTTGACGGTATCTAACCAGAAAGCCACGGCTAACTACGTGCCAGCAGCCGCGGTAATACGTAGGTGGCAAGCGTTGTCCGGATTTATTGGGCGTAAAGCGAGCGCAGGCGGTTTCTTAAGTCTGATGTGAAAGCCCCCGGCTCAACCGGGGAGGGTCATTGGAAACTGGGAAACTTGAGTGCAGAAGAGGAGAGTGGAATTCCATGTGTAGCGGTGAAATGCGTAGATATATGGAGGAACACCAGTGGCGAAGGCGGCTCTCTGGTCTGTAACTGACGCTGAGGCTCGAAAGCGTGGGGAGCAAACAGGATTAGATACCCTGGTAGTCCACGCCGTAAACGATGAGTGCTAAGTGTTGGAGGGTTTCCGCCCTTCAGTGCTGCAGCTAACGCATTAAGCACTCCGCCTGGGGAGTACGACCGCAAGGTTGAAACTCAAAGGAATTGACGGGGGCCCGCACAAGCGGTGGAGCATGTGGTTTAATTCGAAGCAACGCGAAGAACCTTACCAGGTCTTGACATCCTTTGACCACTCTAGAGATAGAGCTTCCCCTTCGGGGGCAAAGTGACAGGTGGTGCATGGTTGTCGTCAGCTCGTGTCGTGAGATGTTGGGTTAAGTCCCGCAACGAGCGCAACCCTTATTGTTAGTTGCCATCA
>NZ_BCQF01000053.1 GCF_001544295.1 Enterococcus pseudoavium NBRC 100491 | reverse complement strand
AATTATAACATGAATCAACTCACATTGGACATCAGTACTTCATTCGAACCAAAAGAAAATCACGTAGCCCTTTTCATTAACGAGTTAGTGGCGTCTCTTCAAATCAATCAACCTTACCTTTTTGGAAGACCAAGAGAGTATGATTTGAGTGCAATGATGAAGTTGGTTCTTTTTGCCTATACGAGAGAAACGTTTACTAGCCGCAAGATTGAACGATTGGCAGAAGAAAATCTTTATGCCCGGTGGTTGACACAAGAACAAGTGCCCTCCTATCGGACGATTGCCCGTTTTTGTATTTCTAACGATATACAAGAATTGACGAATCAAGGATTAGATTCCCTGACAGAATATCTTCGAGAACGCAATTTGATTGATGATGCCCTTTTTATCGATGGGACTAAAATTTTAGCAGATGCGAATAAGTTCAGTTTTGTTTGGAAGAAAAGTACCATCCGCTATGATCAAATGAACCGAGAAAAGATTCTTGCAATGATGTCAGAACTAAAAGAGGCCTATGAGTTGAAATATATTCCTGAAGGTTCAACGCTAACCCTTGATATGATTGATGAGTTACTCACTCGAATGGAATTACGACTAGAGTCGTTAGAAAAGGAAGTAGAAGAAACGAAAAAGATTTCACCTAATCCTGCAAAACACCAACGACGAACGTTGAAGAGTCAAAAGCGAAAGCTTTTTGAAAAAAGAAATAAACTTCTCGAACATCAGAATCAGATGTCTATTTATGGTACCCGAAATAGCTATTCAAAAACGGATCATGACGCGACATTTATGAGAGTCAAAGAAGACCACATGAGGAACGGTCAATTAAAACCAGCCTATAACCTCCAAATCGCAACTTGTAATCAATTTGTTTTAGGCTACGATGTTTTTCAAAATCCTACGGATACAAGAACTTTACAACCTTTGCTTGAAAAAATGAGGCTAGCCGACCAACCGCATCGTCACATTGTGGCCGATGCTGGATATGGATCAGAAAACAATTATCGCTATTTAGAAGATGAGCTTCCGCAACATACGGGGCTTATTCCCTATGCCACTATGCTAAAAGAACAGAGTAAAAAATGGAAAACAGATGAACGGAAAGTCATGAATTGGGCGTATCACGAGGAAGAAGACTTTTATATAGATCCCAAAGGTGTTCAATTCAAGTTTCATGCCTATCGGCAAAGGAAAGATAAAGACGGTTTTGTCAGAGACGTAAAAGAATATCAGGCTGAAAAATTAGATGTGAATCAGAACGTTATCCCAGCAGCGTTAACACCGAAAGGACATTTGAGAAAAATCACTGTGAATTCCGCTTGGGAGTATCATAAAGCAAAACAAAGGGAACTACTTTCTACACCTGAGACCGGGAAGGTCTATAGCAGAAGAAAGATTGATGTAGAGACAGTCTTCGGATTTATGAAGGCTTGTTTAGGCTTCACTCGATATACTGTTAGAGGATTAGAGAA
>NZ_BCQF01000052.1 GCF_001544295.1 Enterococcus pseudoavium NBRC 100491 | reverse complement strand
GGCTCTTCGTCAAATCGTGTTGGTGGAGACCAATCTGAATAAAATATAGTCTATGTGCGGCGCGATTTTAGCGCCGCATATTTTTTGTTTTCAAAGATCAACCCTTGTTGTAAATAGATTCGTGCGCGAAAATTATAGAAATTTCGATATCCAAATGCGATCCGTTTGATCAACTTGATTTTATTGTTTAGTCCTTCGGTTACACCGTTAGACAACTTCACCTTAAATGCATTCGCAATACCTGCGTGATATTTTTTGAAAATCTTGAATTTCTTTTTAAACGATTGAGGCAAACACGGATTCATTGCTTTCAAGGTTTCTTGAAAGCCTTCGTTATCTCTTTTTGAGAAGTGATAACGTAAAAGTTGGACAAAATTATAGGCGGTTCGTAATTCTTCGTTATCACTCAACAGTTCATCGATTATTTCCGTCTGACTAAGCTCTTTTTTGAACAGTCGGTGATACTGCCGTTTGAATGGCTCAAGCTTGTCGGAGTCTTTTAATAATAATTTCCAATATCGTTTAAGACGGCGGTATTTCCTTTGATTTTCGGAAGTAGAAGTGCGGAAGCGATTCATAACCTGTATCCGTAATTGATTAAAGCTGCGATTGATGTGCTGCACGATATGAAAGCGATCGGTGACGATCTCTGCATTTGGAAACACGGTTTTTAGAAGCTGATTATAGCTGGCGTTCATGTCCATCACAAGATAGTTTACTTTCAAGCGCGCCTTTCTTGGAAAACGCATGAAGTATTGTGTCAGTTTAACTAATCGGCGATCTTCCAGAATGGTGAACAAGCGATTCGTTGTCCCGTCAACACAAATAAAGCTCATAGCTCCAGAAACGGATTTCATTGATTTAAATTCATCCATACATAAAACGGTCGGCAGGTATTTTTGATTCGGCTGATAGTCCTTTGTCGCCTCTCTTAAAATTCGAGCAACAGTAATATCGGAAACAAAGTACTTCTTTGCGATCAATTTTCGTGATTGGTTTTCGAATAATTCTAATAATATTGCCTGTTTGAGTTCCTTTGTCAGTTGATGATGCTCATCCACTAAGTCCGTTTTCGCAGAAAACGTTGATCCGCAATCATGGCAAAGATAACGGCTACGTTTCAATTCTAAAATAGTCAGTCTTTCTTTGAACTTCAACATCTGTGAGTTCGTTATATAAGAGCCATTACGAATGATGCGCACAGAGCCGCATTGTGGGCAATGAGAAAAGCGATTCGTCAAATTTCCTTTGATGATTTGAGCATGCACGCCCTTGTATTTCCTTTCTTTCAACCAATCATCATCGAAGAACAAATTTTTATCTGTTAAACCAAGTAATTTTCTAGTATTATTATCCATTGAGAGACTCCTTTGGTAGGGTAGGTTTTAGTCGACTAAATTTTACCAAATGTGAGTCTCTTTTTGATTTGAAGATAAGAAAAAAGTGTTGGTAGAAAATCGACTTCGATTTTCCACCAACACAAAATATTATAGAACC
>NZ_BCQF01000051.1 GCF_001544295.1 Enterococcus pseudoavium NBRC 100491 | reverse complement strand
TTCCTCTTTCAAACGAGCATTTTCTTTTTTTAGTTCAGCCACTTCTTTTCCAGTCAGTCCTGTGGACTGATTAGGCAAATATAAATTCTTCCATTTGTAAATCGTCGCTTCAGATAAGCCATATTCTTTCGCCAACCCTCGAACGGAACGTCCAGTTTGATTCAGTTCAACAATCATCTGTTTAAAATTTTCTTCATATCGGGTCATAAAAAATCATCCTCTCGTAGCTAAGTTTAATTTATTTTTGTCTCTACGAAAAGTTGTCTAAGATTTAATACTAACACCACTAATAAGGCTACGTGTAAATATGATCAACACAAAATGTACGTAGCTGTGCCAAGTAGAGAAAACTTGAAAGATTTTTCAATTGACGTAGAAATGTTTGAATGTTCAGAATGTGGTCACCATAACATAGTTGGATGCATGTGTAATAATTGCCAGGATATTTATCGAATGAAAATAAAGCAAGCGTGCTCTTTAGAAGAAAAAGTAAGTATAGAATCATGTGACTTGAGAGATAGGTTGGCTCTGGCGACATTATTACAATATACATTTACAAATTCTTATGGAGAGGAGATTGGCCCATACAACAAATATTTAGAAGTAAGAGAATCAGCCTTTTTTGATGTGAGAAGGGAGCTTGAATGTCTGATAGCGAAAGGGATTATTGGCGTATCTCCTAGCAGTGATCTGTCGTCCTTTCCTATAGATGATCAGTTTCCAAATAGATTTTATTCTGACAGGGTGAAATATAAGCTTAACATTGATATGGAAGACGAGGATTATCTATTTAGTTCTTTGAAGTACTTTACAAATCCTATATCAATAAATGATCAAGAAAAAAAAGATGTTTGGCGATATATTGTAATAAATGAGTTAATAAGATTAACTAAATATCAGATGAATGAATTTGATTTTTTATACAAACATAAGAATGACAAGGACAAATTATTTAATCTATTTAATCGCTTAGTAGAAATCCTTATTCCCTCTCAGATATATGCTATGATTTGGCTTGGAATCAGAAAAGCGGATAATTTAAAGAAAAAAGATGCTTGGAAAAATTATAAATACCATCATGTAGATTTTATTATTACAAATATAGAACAGTTGATTATGCGGAGATTTAATAATCAGGAAGAAATTAAAAGCTACAATTATCCGAATCAAGTTAAACCGATACTATACACTAAAATATATTTCGAACAGATTTTGTTAAAGCCAAATTGGTTTGTTGAAAAAGTTCCTAGTGTTGGTATGGGAGGAAATTAATGAAGTCTATTGGTACTAAATTGTATAAGTCATTAATAGGAGAATTAAATAATCAAATTATTAAATATCTTAAAGAACAGTATATGAAAAACTATTCAACAGAGGAGATTGCTGAACGAGTAGCTACTTTTAAAAAAGTTATTGAATTAGCAAATGAATCTAATATCAGTAATGATAAGTGTAAGTTAATTATCAGTAAAGAAATAGATGACTTTGAAGAATCTAACGTT
>NZ_BCQF01000050.1 GCF_001544295.1 Enterococcus pseudoavium NBRC 100491 | reverse complement strand
GGAAATAAATGTTGAGCATATTTTAGATTGTCTCGATCAATATGGTAAAGGAGAACTGACTAGTAAACAAGTTAATGAAGCTCTGACAGTGGATGAAAAAATGTTTCTCATCATGCATCAAGGTATATTGGTGGAAGATACCGATAGCGAAGAAGACTTTGATGTACTGGATTGGTTAGGAGAAGAAGAGTCATTCTTTATGATTGTGGAAGTAAATGAAAGCCTATGTTGGGAAGCTGAATCCGTCTTGGAAGACCTTGGCGTTGAGATGCCGGATGCCATTGAAAACTTTTTAAAGCAACTAGTAGAAACCAAGCAACTTCCTGTTGTGGCAAAAGATTAGGGATGATCATTGAATTTGGCCCAATAAATCACATTGGGCCTTCTTTCGATTGGAGGTGAAAAGAGACGTGCAATACAAAGGACATCGCATACGAGCAGGAGATCAGTACTTGGTTTATCACTTTGTTCTTGGCTGGCTAATCACTGTATTCATTGGTTGGATGGTCATCTTTTATTTTCAAGAGCTTAGGTGGCTAGATTTTTCTAGTCTATCCCTTTCCACAGCTGAAATTGCTTGGTCTATGAAGGGCTTAGTCCGTCTACTGGGAAGTCTAGCACTTTCAGGAAGCATGTTCTTGCTTTACATTCACTTTTTTCACGATCATTGGCGGAGTTTGTGGCACAGGCAGAAGCTAGCCCGAATGATTCTAGAAAACCATTGGTATGAAGTAAAACAGACTCAAAGCGAGGGCTTTTTCAAAGACCTCAATAATAATCGAACCAAAGAGACCATCAGCTATTTCCCCAAAATTTATTATCGGATGAAGGGTGGGTTACTTTCCATTCGTGTTCAAATTTCACTTGGTAAATATCAAGATCAGCTCTTGAAGTTGGAAAAGAAATTGGAAAGCGGGCTGTACTGTGAACTAGTGGAAAAGGAACTCAAAGATTCTTATGTGGAATATACCTTGCTTTATGATATGATTGCCAATCGGATTGGGATTGAGGAGGTGGTGGCAGAAAATGGTACTTTACGATTGATGAAAAATCAAGTGTGGGCCTATGATTCCTTGCCGCATATGTTAATCGCTGGCGGCACTGGTGGAGGCAAGACCTATTTCTTACTCACGATTATTCAGGCGCTACTAAAATCTGATGCCGAACTATTTGTCCTTGATCCAAAGAATGCGGACCTGGCAGATTTGGCAACAGTGATGCCCCACGTGTATTCTCAAAAGGAGGAGATTTCGGTGTGTGTGGAGGATTTCTATGAACGCATGATGGCTCGTAGTAAGGCGATGAAAGAAATGCCAAACTACAAAACAGGAGAGAATTATGCCTATCTTGGTCTTCCGCCCAACTTTTTAATCTTTGACGAATATGTCGCATATATGGAAATGTTAACGACGAAAGAAAGTGCAGTAATTTTGAACAAGCTCAAACAAATTGTGATGTTAGGTCGTCAGTCTGGTTTCTTTTTGATTCTGGCGTGTCAAAGACCGGATGCGAAATATTTAGGAGATGGGATTCGCGATCAGTTTAATTTTCGTGTGGCTTTAGGTCGCATGAGCGAGCTTGGGTATTCCATGATGTTTGGTGAGGTTGAAAAAAATTTCTTTATGAAACGAATCAAAGGGCGAGGGTATGTGGATACAGGTGGGAGTGTGATTAGTGAGTTTTACACGCCATTAGTTCCAAAAGGGTATAACTTTCTAGAGAGTATCCAGAAGATTATTCAACAAAATCTACTTTCGAAAAGTAAAGGGAAGTGAATTTTTTACGAGTTATTTGTAAAGTAAAAGGGCCTTAAGCTAAAAAATGACACCAGTATCGTTCACAATAGAGATTCGTTTTTTTGTGAATGTTCACAAAAAGTGCTATACTGAGGATGAAGGGGTGGTGAATATCATGAGAAGCGATAAGAATACAATTATGAATGTCAAAAATTGGTTAGATAAGAACGATTATTCACAAGCGTGGTTAGCCGATCAAATGGGAGTGGCTAAATCCTTAATTAGTCAAATTTTCAACGGTACTCGAAAACTTCAAACTACTCATATTATTAAAATTTCAGAAATCACAGGTCTTTCTATTGCTGAACTGGCTAGTTCAGACCAAAAGACTTGTACTCAACTGGTTTATTCGTTAAGAGGGAAAATATCTAATGAAAATGGGCAACGCGCCTTGGATCAATTGTTATTAGATTCAGAGCATTTTGTCCAGTTATTAGCAAAGTAGGTGTTTTGAATAGATGGATGCGCAATTGAAGGATTTATCTGAAACTATAGCAGAAGCTTATGCAGTAAAGTTTTTAGCGGATAACGTTGGTGGAGAGATTTTTTTAGGTGGGGATATTGAGCAAATATTGGCAGATCGCGCCTATCTTGTATATCAAAGTGTTGACGATCCTAGTTATTTTGGAGCAGCTCTTCATTTAAATGGAAGGCATATTATCGCAATTAACACAAATCAACCCCTTAGAGTCCGTTATTATAGTGCGGCCCATGAGTTATGGCACTTGCAGTTTGAATCGGGTGAAATTGCAATAGGCGAAAAGCAAATTGATCAAGAACGAGCTGCGGATCATTTTGCAGCAGTCGTAATGTTGCCTAGTAATCTATTGAAAAATATTAAGAATAATTTTAAAAAAGATGATGAACGCTTAGTTTTTAAAATTGCCGATCTTTCTTCTATGCCTTATCAAGCGGTTACTAGAAGGCTGGTTGAGTTGGGGTATAAATTATCTTCAGACTTAAAATCACGAGAAGAAGCTGAATGGATTCAGGTAAGAGAACGGATTGATTTGGTTCCTAGTGTTTTAGATAAAGCAGATAGCTTTGTACAATTTCATGCTTTTTTACAAGAT
>NZ_BCQF01000049.1 GCF_001544295.1 Enterococcus pseudoavium NBRC 100491 | reverse complement strand
GCGTGGCGACGTCCTAATCTCACAAGGGGCAACCCCTCACTACAATCGGCGCTAAGAAGCTTAACTTCTGTGTTCGACATGGGAACAGGTGTATCCTTCTCGCTATCGCCACCACACTATTTGTTTGAGTAAACTTCGTTCACTCAAAACTGGATCAGAAACTTTTAAACAACCGTGAATCAATTTTTGGTTAAGTCCTCGATCGATTAGTATCAGTCCGCTCCGTACATCACTGCACTTCCACTCCTGACCTATCTACCTGATCATCTCTCAGGGATCTTACTTTCTTAAAGAAATGGGAAATCTCATCTTGAGGTGGGCTTCACACTTAGATGCTTTCAGCGTTTATCCCTTCCCTACATAGCTACCCAGCGATGCCTCTGGCGAGACAACTGGTACACCAGCGGTAAGTCCATCCCGGTCCTCTCGTACTAAGGACAGATCCTCTCAAATTTCCAACGCCCGCGACGGATAGGGACCGAACTGTCTCACGACGTTCTGAACCCAGCTCGCGTGCCGCTTTAATGGGCGAACAGCCCAACCCTTGGGACCGACTACAGCCCCAGGATGCGACGAGCCGACATCGAGGTGCCAAACCTCCCCGTCGATGTGGACTCTTGGGGGAGATAAGCCTGTTATCCCCAGGGTAGCTTTTATCCGTTGAGCGATGGCCCTTCCATGCGGAACCACCGGATCACTAAGCCCGACTTTCGTCCCTGCTCGACTTGTAGGTCTCGCAGTCAAGCTCCCTTGTGCCTTTACACTCTGCGAATGATTTCCAACCATTCTGAGGGAACCTTTGGGCGCCTCCGTTACTCTTTAGGAGGCGACCGCCCCAGTCAAACTGCCCATCTGACACTGTCTCCCACCACGATTAGTGGTGCGGGTTAGAGTGGTCATAACACAAGGGTAGTATCCCACCAGCGCCTCTGTCGAAACTAGCGTCCCGACTTCTACGGCTCCTACCTATCCTGTACATGTGGTACAAACACTCAATATCAAACTGCAGTAAAGCTCCATGGGGTCTTTCCGTCCTGTCGCGGGTAACCTGCATCTTCACAGGTACTAAAATTTCACCGAGTCTCTCGTTGAGACAGTGCCCAAATCGTTACGCCTTTCGTGCGGGTCGGAACTTACCCGACAAGGAATTTCGCTACCTTAGGACCGTTATAGTTACGGCCGCCGTTTACTGGGGCTTCAATTCGTACCTTCGCTTACGCTAAGCACTCCTCTTAACCTTCCAGCACCGGGCAGGCGTCAGCCCCTATACGTCATCTTTCGATTTTGCAGAGACCTGTGTTTTTGATAAACAGTCGCTTGGGCCTATTCACTGCGGCTGATCGTTAGATCAGCACCCCTTCTCCCGAAGTTACGGGGTCATTTTGCCGAGTTCCTTAACGAGAGTTCTCTCGCTCACCTTAGGATTCTCTCCTCGACTACCTGTGTCGGTTTGCGGTACGGGCCATTGTTTTCTCACTAGAAGCTTTTCTCGGCAGTGTGACATCGGGAACTTCGGTACTATTATTTCCCTCCCCATCACAACTTGTCCTTATAGACGTAAGCATTTGACTCACATCAAGACTTATTGCTTGGACAGACATTTCCAATCGTCTGATTCCTTAGCCTCCTGCGTCCCTCCATTGCTCAAACAAAAACAACGGGTACAGGAATATCAACCTGTTATCCATCGCCTACGCCTTTCGGCCTCGGCTTAGGTCCCGACTAACCCTGGGCGGACGAGCCTTCCCCAGGAAACCTTAGTCATTCGGTGGACAGGATTCTCACCTGTCTTTCGCTACTCATACCGGCATTCTCACTTCTAAGCGCTCCAGCAGTCCTCACGATCTACCTTCAACGCCCTTAGAACGCTCTCCTACCAACACACCTTGTGGTGTGCTCCACAGCTTCGGTAAACTATTTAGCCCCGGTACATTTTCGGCGCAGGGTCACTCGACTAGTGAGCTATTACGCACTCTTTAAATGGTGGCTGCTTCTGAGCCAACATCCTAGTTGTCTGTGCAACCCCACATCCTTTTCCACTTAATAGTTATTTGGGGACCTTAGCTGGTGGTCTGGGCTGTTTCCCTTTCGACTATGGATCTTATCACTCACAGTCTGACTCCCAGAGATGAATGGATGGCATTCGGAGTTTATCTGAATTCGGTAACCCGAGATGGGCCCCTAGTCCAAACAGTGCTCTACCTCCATCATTCTTACTCTGAGGCTAGCCCTAAAGCTATTTCGGAGAGAACCAGCTATCTCCAAGTTCGTTTGGAATTTCTCCGCTACCCACACCTCATCCCCGCACTTTTCAACGTACGTGGGTTCGGTCCTCCAGTGCGTTTTACCGCACCTTCAACCTGGACATGGGTAGATCACATGGTTTCGGGTCTACGACCACTTACTCATTCGCCCTATTCAGACTCGCTTTCGCTACGGCTCCGTCTTTTCAACTTAACCTCGCAAGTAATCGTAACTCGCCGGTTCATTCTACAAAAGGCACGCTATCACCCATTAACGGGCTCTAACTTGTTGTAGGCACACGGTTTCAGGATCTATTTCACTCCCCTTCCGGGGTGCTTTTCACCTTTCCCTCACGGTACTGGTTCACTATCGGTCACTAGGGAGTATTTAGCCTTGGGAGATGGTCCTCCCGGATTCCGACGGAATTCCTCGTGTTCCGCCGTACTCAGGATCCTCCTAGGTGCCAGTCAAATTTTGTCTACGGGGCTATTACCCTTTCTAGCGGACCTTTCCAGGTCCTTCGACTATCTCACTGGACTACCATATCGGAGTCCTACAACCCCAAGAGGCAAGCCTCTTGGTTTGGGCTTTTCCCGTTTCGCTCGCCGCTACTCAGGGAATCGAATTTTCTTTCTCTTCCTGCAGGTACTTAGATGTTTCAGTTCTCTGCGTCTACCTCTAATCAGCTATGTATTCACTGAAAAGTAACATCCTATAAAAGATGCTGGGTTTCCCCATTCGGAAATCTCCGGATCAAAGCTTACGTACAGCTCCCCGAAGCATATCGGTGTTAGTCCCGTCCTTCATCGGCTCCTAGTGCCAAGGCATCCACCGTGCGCCCTTATTCACTTAACCTTATCAACCTTGCGGTTGGGTCTTACTAACTTTCATGAGCGATCATTTCCGTTAGTAATAAATAAGCAATTGAACTTATTAAAAAACTCATTCAACGCGGTGTTCTCGGTTTGTTTAAATTATTGTTTCTGTATCCAGTTTTCAATGAACGATTTG
>NZ_BCQF01000048.1 GCF_001544295.1 Enterococcus pseudoavium NBRC 100491 | reverse complement strand
GAATTTATCGGAGTTTGATGAGGTTGTCGAAAATACCGCCAACATTGATTATCGGGTGAATGGCAATCAATTAGTGATTACCCCAAATGCCAATTCAAAAGAGAGCGGTGTGTTAACGCTAAAGAAATCCGCCGGTACCGGAACGCCTGTGGCTTACAAAAAAGCGGGCCAACAGACCTTGATGGCGGGGGCGATTGATAAGCCCAATACCTACACAATCAAAATTGATGTGGAAACAGAAGGTTCTTTAAAAATCAAGAAAGTTGATAAGGAATCTGGCGACGTGGTACCGGGAACGGTTTTCCATTTGAATTTTGGAAAAGCTTTACCGGAAAAAGATGTCACAACGGATAAAGACGGAGTAGCGACATTGGATGGGATTCCCCATGGCACGAAAGTAACCATTACTGAAAAATCGGTATCGGCTCCTTATACGATTGATCCCACTCCCATGACCGCAATGATTAAAGCTGGTGAGACCATTTCTGTGACTTCAAAAAATACTCGGGTAAAAGGACAAATTATTCTGGATAAAACAGGAGCTGAATCAGGCGCAAATCTTTGGAATGGAAATTATTCCTTAGCTGGAAACACCTTTTCCATTCGTAAAGATAGCCCAACTGGTGAAATCGTTAAAGAAATCACGACTGACGAAAAAGGTCATGCAGAAACACCAAAAGAGATCGCCAATGCGTTGGAATTAGGAACGTATTATGTGACCGAAACCAAAGCGAGTAATGGCTTCGTGAATACCTTTAAACCCGTGAAAGTCGAGTTGAAATACGCCAACCAAACCGTGGCACTGGTTACTAGAAATGTAAAAGGTCAAAACCAAGAAATCACTGGCGAAACCACTTTGACAAAAGAAGACAAAGAGACTGGTGAGACAACACAAGGAAAAGCCGAATTTACTGGTGCGGAATACACCTTGTTTGCTGCTGAGGATGAAAAAGCTGTCAAATGGGATGATGCTTTTAAGCCAGAATTAGTGAAGGGGACTAAAGCTTCTGATGAAACGGTGACTTTAGCTTTAGACGAAAAGAATCAAGTGGCCGTGAAGCATTTAGCCATCAATGAGTATTACTGGCAAGAAACCAAAGCACCAGAAGGCTATACCTTGGATGAAACAAAATATCCTGTTTCCATCAAAAAAGTTGATGATGACGAAAAAAATGCTGTAATTACTCAGGATGTTACAGCGAAAGAACAAGTAATTCGTTTCGGGTTTGATTTCTTCAAATTTGCCGGATCGGCGACGGGAACTGCCGAAACTGGGTTCAATGACTTAACTTTTAAAGTGACGCCGTTAGAAGGAACCAATGAAATTACCGGTGCTAAAGATGAGGCCACCACAGCTCCCAATGAACAACTGGGGTTCGATGGTTATGGAAAATTTGAAAATCTGCCTTATGGGGATTATTTGCTAGAGGAAGTAGAAGCACCAGAAGGATTCCAAAAGATTACACCACTAGAAATTCGTTCTACTTTCAAGGAAAACAAAGAAGACTATGCTAAGAGCGAATATGTCTTTACCATTACCGAAAAAGGACAAAAGCAGCCGATTAAAACAGTGAAAGTACCTTATGAGAAGCTAACCAATACGAAATTCTCTGTTAGTCTGAATCGCTTGATGCTCTATGATTTGCCAGCGGAAGAAGACAGCTTAACTTCCCTTGCGACTTGGAAAGACGGAAACAAAGAATTAACTAGCATGGAATCTACTGAATTACTCGATAAATTGAGTTATAACTTGCATGAAATCAAAGACGACTGGTATGTGGTAGCTCAAGCAATTGATGTGGAAGCCACAAAAGTTACCCAAGAAAAAGATGAACAAGCGAAACCAGTCGTGATTGCGGAAACAACCGCAACAATGGCGAACAAAGAGGAAACGGGAACCTGGGAAATTCTGCATGAATTAACGGCTGAACAAGTCTTAGATAAAACGATTGTCTTGTTCAATTATGTGTATGAAAACAAGGAAGCCTATGAAGCAGGCGATGAACCAATCGCAAAAGATGCTAGCTTGAACAATCAAGCGCAAACTGTCAAGAGTGAGATTGAACGGCATGTTTCTATTCAAACAAAAGCCCATCTAGAGGACGGTTCTCAGACGTTCACTCATGGTGATGTGGTAGATATGTTTGATGATGTTTCCATTACCCATGAGGTACTGGATGGCTCAAAAGAAGCTTTCGAAACTATTCTCTATGCGTTATTACCAGATGGTACGAACAAAGAAATTTGGAAATCTGGCAAGATTGAGTATGAAGTCAACGACAAAGAATTCACCAAAACCGTGCTTGCAGAAAAAGTCGATACCAGCAACTATCCAGAAGAAACTAAATTTACTTTTGCGGAAATCAATTATGATAAAGATGGAACCATCAATGGAAAACACAATGAAGATTTGAAAGAAAAATCCCAAACTTTAACGCCAAAAGAAGCTCCGACAACATCTAGTACACCAGAACAGCCAGAAACACCAACTGTTTCAAGTGACACTCCGGAATCTAGTCCCACAGTGAAGACGTTCCCTCAAACGGGTGAAGAGCATTCCAACGTGCTACTATTCATTGGCTTTACCTTGATCTTTGCGACGGCTGGGTATTATTTCTGGAATCGCCGGAACTAAGGTGATGAGATGAAACAAGTAAATCCTAAGAACCAACGTGCGCGACCGCCTCCTAAAAAAGTAGTCGCGCTATTTTTGTATCCAAAACTAACAATGAAAAGAGGAAAAGAAGATGGAATTGAAATTTGTTGTGCCAGATATGGCCGAAACCTTTGGAAAGATAAGCTATGCCGGCGAAGGCGAAGTTTTAACAGAAGGATATGGGCGGAATACTACAGTAATTGGTCGTGGTTATCATTTGTATTCCAGTAAACAACGGGCAGATGATATTGAAGTGGTGGTAGCTGCGGAAGCTGGTGAAAAGGATTTTGATCAAGACCAACCACTAAAAGCCGTGAATCCTCACTTAGTTGCCAAAGGGTATGAGATTGAGAACCGTGGTTTTACGGATTATGTGTTGTATGTCGATGATTTAGTGAAAGCATAGGAGGAAAAAAGATGAGATTAACAGAAGGTATTGTCGTAGATTCAGGATTAACGTTTGGCAAGTTGCGTTTTTCCGCATTACGCCGGGAAGTACGGAAACAAAATGAAGATGGAACGGTTAGTAACGAGGTGAAAGAACGGACCTATAATTTGAAATCCTCAGCACAAGGCCGAATGATTCAAGTTAGTATCCCGGCCAATGTGCCCTTGCGCGAGTTTGCCTATGATGCCGAAGTCGAATTGGTCAATCCGATTGTGGATACCGTCGCCAATTATGTTTTCCGAGAAGGAACTACCGTCAATTGGTTCATCAAAGCGGATGATTTGGTGCTAAAACGCCCGCAAAATCAAGGAAATCCTAACAATCAAAATGAAGGGAAGAAATAGGTGAGAACGAT
>NZ_BCQF01000047.1 GCF_001544295.1 Enterococcus pseudoavium NBRC 100491 | reverse complement strand
CTTTTGATATTTGGGATATTATTACTAATTTGACAGGTTGTCTAATCGGCTATTCTATTTTCAGCTTGCTAAAAAGGCGAGTGAATCTATTTGTTTAGAAAGTTGTGGGGGACTCTTAGCGCAAACAAAAAATTTGTTTCTAGCGGTGGTTCGTGGTAACTTACAATTAGTAAGTGGGGTGTGTGAAAATGGAATATCTTTATCAGACAGGAAAACCGAATGGCAAGAAGTTTATTTTACTGCATGGAACAGGTGGCGATGAGACTTCATTAGTGGATCTGGCGAAGGTTCTAGATGCAGACAGCACGATTTTATCTTTGCGAGGAAAAATCAAAGAAGATGGGATGAACCGCTTCTTTAAACGTAATGGTCTGAATAAGTTTGATTTTGAAAGTTTGGAAAAAGAAACCGACCATTTGTTGGCAGTTATCCAAGATGTTAGTGAGGAAAAGAACATCGCGTTAGAAGATTGGATCTTAGTTGGTTATTCCAATGGAGCAAATATCGCGGCTCATTTATTATTGGAACGTGAGACAACGTTGAATAAAGGAATCTTTTTCCACCCGATGTCGCTGGAGGTCCACACCCAAACCTTTGATTTAGCGGATAAGAAGATCTGGGTTTCTTATGGCGGTGTGGTAGATCCGATTGTCAGTGAGGCCTCCTTTGCAGAATTAGTCACGGCTTTTCGTGATCGCGAGGCAGAAGTCACCGTAGTTAAAACAAGTCAGGGCCATCAAGTCACGCTAGAGGAAGTCCAAAGTGCTCGTGAATGGCTGAAAGAGTAGTGTCGCTCCTTTCGCTTGTGGTAAAATGAGTCAAAGGGGTGGCGCAATGACAGATTCATTTGAATACAAAGGCTTGACCATAACAACAACGGATTTAGCGTTTAATGATAAAGAATTACAAAAATTATTGACCTTCGAAGGAGCAATCACCCATGAGCGCTTGAAGGGCTATCATTTTCATTATTATTTGATGCCAGAATATGATCTGACTGGTTTACTGGAAAAACTTGGCGAAGCAGAACGTAAAGCGAAACGGATATACCATATTAAAGGTCAATTAGTTGCTAGCGATTTGAAAGACATGAATGTAGACGGTTATTACATGGCGACGAATTGGGGCTTTATGCAGGTAGATAATCATAAATAAGCGATGGAAGAGCAGCCTTCCATCGCTTATTTTTTGTTTACTATTTAAAAGTTCCCCAACTTGCTTCGATTCGTTGCTGCCCATCGGAGCGACCGGTAGCGAGGTATCCATACGTTCCGTTTGCTCGTTTTTGTCGAAGCCAGACATAGCCTTGTTCGTGGGCAAAGGCCTCGTAGTGGATCGTTTGTCCGGCTTGTAATACTGCGATGCTTTGAGCTTGCGGATTCGGTGCTGTGCGTAGATGAATCGCTGTGTTTAGAGTAAAGGTTCCTTTTTCGGCAATCCCCCAAGCGGCTGTCTGTTGACTATTAGCAGTAAAAAAATTCAATGGTTTTCTGCCAGACAAGCGATTGAGATCTAAGGCGTCACCGTAACCAGGTAGACGTCCTTTTGACGTGTACTGATGGAGATCATAGTTTTTGTTGACGGTCGGTTGAATCCCTTGATAACTGCCACTATTTGTTCCATAACTAGGCAGCCAAAGGGCATCGAAATTCTCAACCGCTAGATTGAATTGAGCGTACAGATGGTGAGCGACATAAAGGCCGACTTTTTGTCCGGAAAGTTGTTTTAAGGTTTGCCGAAAAATTTCTACGCCGCCACGTAGATCCTTCATGCTTTGTTCCTCAACATCTAGCCAGTAAAAAGTTGGTTGGAACGTTTTTGCTCGTTCAAAAAAGACCCGTGCTTCCTGAGCCATATCTTCGTGATTGATCCCGCGAACCCAGGCATAGACGGCGGTAGGGATCCCTATTTTTTGAAAGTGTTGCAAATGGGTCTGGTAAAATTTATCGCAATGAGCCGAGCCATATTGGACACGGATAATAACGTGATCGATTTGTTGGGCTAATAGGGCGTAGTTGATTTGAGCAGGCGATTGCCATTCGCTGATGTCGATAATCATTGGTCGAGTCATTTGGATTCCTTCTTTCTCTTGTTTTACATGATCATGTGCCCTCATTCTGAGGGGAAGCTCCCCAAAAGTAAAAGAGCAATTTTACCATTTTGGCTCAATTTTGCACGGAAAAAAATCAGAAAAGCTGATTTAATCACGTTTTCGAAAATGGAACGGGTAAAATTGGCCGTTTGTGTGCAAAATTGGGCTTCGCCAAAAAAGCTTTTTTCCTTCATTTTTAAGGCACCGGCCGGAAATAAAAGTGAAGGAGCAGCGATGATGAAAAAAGAGACCCCAGAGGACTTGTTGCAAAGATATGAGCCGCTATTCCATAAAGTTTTAAGCTCGTGCCATATTTTTCGTAGCAATCCTGATTATGAAGATTATTTACAGACGATCCGTCTAAGCTTTTTTGAAAAGAGTCGGGAAATGGCTGGATCTGTGGATGAACAATTGACTTTGATGTATCGTTTTTTGTGTTGGCGAGTCCGGGATTATCAGCGCAAACAATACTATCAGCAGGCCTTGATCGAAAAAATTTCCGGCTATGAATTAAACCAGACGGTGACGCTGGAAGAGTCTATTTTGTGGGAAGATTTTTTAGAACGTTTATGGCCAAAACTAACGATTGGAGAACGCCGCTATTTGTACGCGCGTCTGTATCTAGGCTTGCCGATGAATCAGATCGTAGCAACTTATCAAGTCAGCCGCTCAACGGTATTGAATTGGAAACGAAAATTAGCGAAACGTTTTGAATAAAAAATTTCTGTGCATTTAAGTGGAAAGTCACGTTAATAAGGATGTAAGCAGTCGCGACCTTACAAACTACCAATAAGGGGGAGTCTTAAATGATTCAAAAGATGGGTACTAAGTTGCAAGTTCAATTAGAACAGAGTGCAGGTGAAAAACGAAATGTCAATTTCAGCAATGTGATCGATGCGCCAGCAGAAGAGAAAATCATTGCATTAGGGGATATTTTAGTAAATCTAGCGAAAGATACGCAATTGGACGGCATCGTATTAACGCAGCAATCTCGGATCACTAAATAAAAGGAGGAATTACCATGTTAAAATTATCTGCAGCATTTGAGAATAGTCTCGGCAAGACTCATCGCTGGACCTTCAGCGAACCGAATAAAGAACTGAGCAGCTTGGAGATTCAAGAACAGCTAGAAAGAATGTCCGACTTGGCACTTTTTGAAAAAGACGGAGCGCAATTATATACGAAAGCTACTAGCGCAAAGTTTGTCGAAACGATCGAAACACCAATCTTTTAATGAATGAAACTGTGTCGGCGCTGCTGGCACAGTTTTTTTAGGCCAGGCGTGGTTTTGTGAACCAATTCTATGATAAAATGCAGACGGACTGAACGACAGGAGATAGGATTATGTACACAAAAGAAGTATTCAATCATAAAATGAACAGCTGGATCAACATTGACGCAGAAAATGTGGACGAGCTGAAGAATCTTTATCGTGATTATGGGATCGATAGTGAATTTATCGATTATTCATTGGACCGGAATGAACGAGCTCATTTAGACTATGACAAAGTAACAGATGTGCTACTACTGATTTTTAATGCACCCAATCGTCGTAAGATCGACAATCATTATGAGACCGTACCGATGCCCTTTATTGTGGTCAAGCGCACCTTGATTACCGTGACCAATCCGCAGAATAAGTATTTATATTTTGAAATCAAAAATTATCTAGAGAAAAACCCAGACAGCAGTTTGTTTGAACTGTTATTCGGCAGTCTCTTTATTATCTCAGATCAGTATTTTCCATTTGTTGAAGGGATGGACCGCGATCGTAAACGGATCAGTAATTTGTTGAAGGAAAAAACTACAAAGCAGAATCTCTTATTGTTATCTGACTTGGAAACGGGGATCGTTTATTTCGTGACAGCTTCACGCCAAAATGTATTACTAGTGCAGCAAATCAAAAGTCATGGTATTTATCGTCTGCTGAGTGATCAGGAAAAAGAAAGGCTAGATGATGTCATGATTGAAGCACAGCAGCTAGTCGAGATGACACAATTATCCTCTCAAATCCTGCAGCAACTGTCTGGGACCTATAACAATGTTTTGAATAATAATTTGAATGATACCATGCGCGTCTTAACTGTATTGTCTGTTTTATTAACGATCCCTACCATCGTGACAGGCTTTTTCGGAATGAATATGCCACTGCCGTTGGAACACAATGCTTCCGGTTGGATCATTACGATTGCAGTCAGCTTGCTACTATGGTTCGGACTTTCTTACTTGTTGCGGAAATTGATGAAATGAAGCGACTGTTGTCAGATCGACTTCATTTATTATGAATGGTAAAAGGGGCTGTGACATAAGTGAATTCTGTTACGCTCCACAAAAACAAGAATCTCTTGGAAAACCGTAGTGTTTTCCAAGAGATTCTTGTTTTTTTCTGGATATAGAGCGTTTAGGTGGATAGTTTGGCTAGTTTCATCATGTTAATCGCTGTAATCAAGATTCCTGATTGTTTTCTGACCTTCTT
>NZ_BCQF01000046.1 GCF_001544295.1 Enterococcus pseudoavium NBRC 100491 | reverse complement strand
CAAATTGATAATCGCCAGGGGCTAAATGATCAATCGTGACTTTACCTTCTTTGTCAGATTTCAAAGGTTGAGCATTAACCACTTTGCCTTCTCTATCTAGGACATTGAATTCGGCGCCGGCTAAAGGTTGATTATTTTTATCGGTTTTAATCAATTCCGCAGAACCTTGATAGTTTGTAAAATTACCCACTTCGATAACTTCTGGTTGCCCCTCTGCTTTGTCAGCGATTGTAAAGTCAACGGGTTTAGTATTCAATACATAACCTGTTGGGGCTTTTGTTTCCACAAATTGATAATCGCCAGGGGCTAAATGATCAATCGTGACTTTACCTTCTTTGTCAGATTTCAAAGGTTGAGCGTTAACCACTTCGCCTTCGTTGTCTAAGACATTGAATTCGGCTCCAGCTAAAGGTTGATTCTTTTCATCGGTTTTAATTAATTCCACAGAACCTTGGTAATTAATCAAGTCACCTAATTCAATTGGTTTTGGTTCATTCAATTGTGCTTTAACATCAAACGGATGAGCCTTCGTATCTAATAAGTAGCCTTTTGGTGCTTGTTTTTCAACTAGCACATAGTGACCTTCCTCTAAGCCTTTTGCGTAAACTTTCCCTTGAGCATCGGTAGTAATTTTAGTAGCAGTTTGACCATTTGCATCAATAAATTTAATTGCTTTACCGATTGGCTGATTTTCTTTATCAGCGGCATAAATTTCAAAAATCGCTCCGGCTAACGCTTGACCATTGCCCCCGACTTTTTTACCGGTAATTTCGCTTTGATAATTTTTGAAATTCAAATTATCAACTTCACCGGGATGATCAGTAGCTATCGTAAAGTAAATTGGTTGTGTATTGCTGATATACCCTGGTGCCGGTTTAATTTCCACCAATTTGTAATTGCCCACAGGTAAATCATCAATCGGCAATTTGCCATCAGCTGATACGGTCAATTCCGAAACCTTGCTTTCTTGGCCATTTTTATCGATGCGCCATAAAACAAATTGTGTCCCGGCAATTGATTTCCCCTCACCGACTTTAGTAACTGCGGCTTGACCTTTGAAGTTTTGGAAATGACCGAAATCAAATTGATATTCTGGATCTTTTTGCGGGTCACCTTGGGCATGTGGGGCGATGTCAACTTTGATTAAGGAATCATTAATTACATAATCTAAATCACTACCCGCTACTTTCGGCGCCACAATTTCTTTAAAGTAATAGGTTCCTGGTGCCAAATGATCGAAGATAACACTTCCAGCAGTGTCACTAGTAACTTTTTTGCCGGTGGATTGTTGCTTGTCGTCGAATAATTCGAAGACCGCGCCCTTCAAAGCTTCACCATTAGAATTGACTTTAGTGATTTTAAATGAACCTTGATAATTGATGAAGTGCCCTACAGAAACAACGACCGGTTTTCCATCAGCTTTGTCAGCGATGGTAAAGTCAATTTTCGTTGTATTCAATACATAACCAGTTGGCGCTTTAGTTTCTTCAAATTGATAATCACCAGGCGCTAGATTGTCGATTGTGACTTTTCCGTCTTTGTCGGAAACTAACGCTTGGGTATTAACGACTTTACCTTTACTATCTAAAACATTGAACTCGGCATCAGCTAAAGCATTGCCTTGATCGTCAGTCTTGATTAATTCTGCAGATCCTTGGTAGTTGGTAAAGTTACCCACTTCTAGAATTTCTGGTTGACCATCTGCTTTATCAACGATTGTAAAATCAATTGGTTTTGTATTTAAAACATAACCAGTTGGCGCTTTGGTTTCTACAAATTGATAATTGCCAGGCGCTAAATGATCGATTGTGACTTCACCATCTTTGTCAGAAACTAACGCTTGAGCGTTAACGACTTTACCTTCGCTGTCTAAGACGTTAAATTCTGCACCAGCTAAAACTTCTCCAGCTTCATCAGTTTTAATCAACTCAGCAGATCCTTGATAGTTCGTAAAGTTGCCAACTTCCAGAATTTCTGGTTGGCCTTTTCCTTGATAGGCAATCGTGAAACGAATTGGTTCGCTATTTAGAATATAGCCTGTAGGTGCCACGACTTCTTTAAAGTAATAGGTCCCCGGGGCTAAATGGTCAATCGTGACTTTCCCATCTTTATCGGAAACTAGTGGTTGAGCATTCATGACTTGGCCAGCGGTGTTTGTGACGTTGAATTTAGCACCGGCTAAAGCCTTCCCTTGATCGTCAGTTTTAATCAACTCAGCGGCACCTTGGTAGTTGATAAAGTTACCAACTTTAACGACAGCTGGTGCATCGGCGGCTTGGTCAGTGATTGTAAAGTCAATT
Organism: Enterococcus pseudoavium NBRC 100491; assembly: GCF_001544295.1. GTDB lineage: Bacteria > Bacillota > Bacilli > Lactobacillales > Enterococcaceae > Enterococcus_A > Enterococcus_A pseudoavium. The sequence goes on along the minus strand of NZ_BCQF01000046.1, from coordinate 2,538 downwards.
TTCGTCGTGTTTAAAATATAACCAGTTGGTGCTTTGATTTCCACAAATTGATAATCCCCAGGAGCCAAATGATCCACGTTGATTTTACCTTCTGGATTGGCAATTAAAGGTTTCTTATTAACAACTTTGCCGGAACTATCTAAAACATTGAATTCGGCATCGGCTAAAGTATTCCCTTGGTCATCGGTCTTGATTAATTCCGCTGATCCTTGGTAGTTGATGAAATCTCCCACTGAAACGACGGCTGGTTTGCCTTCTGCTTGATTGGCAATGGTGAAAGCAACTTTCGTGGTATTCAATAAGTACCCTACAGGAGCTTTGGTTTCCACAAATTGATAATCGCCAGGGGCTAAATGATCAATCGTCACTTTACCTTCTTTGTCGGAGATTAAAGGTTTCTTATTAACAACTTTGCCGGAACTGTCTAAAACATTAAATTCAGCTCCTGCTAATTTATGACCATCTGTATCTTTTTTAATTAATTCCGCTGAACCTTGATAGTCGATAAAATCTCCTAATTTAATTGGTTCTGGTTTATTCAATTGTTCGGTTACTTCAAAAGGATGGACAGTAGTATCTAACAAATAACCTTTTGGTGCACTTTTTTCGATTAAAACATAATGACCAATTTCTAAACCTTTGGCATAGATTTCACCAATTTTATCGGTAGTAATCAAGCTTGTTTCAATGTCATGGCGATCCAAGAATTTCACTGGATCCCCCATTGGTTGATTGTTTTGATCCGCTTGATAAATTTCATAGGTTGCCCCAGCCAATGCTTCTTTTTCAGCATTAACTTTACTGCCAATCACTTCAACTTGGTAATTGTCGAAGTTTAGATTATCGACTTCTCCTGGTTGATTTTCCTTAACGGTGAAGTAAATTGGTTGGCTGTTCAAAATATGATGGGGAGCAGCTTTGATTTCCAGCAATTTATAATTACCGGCCCCTAATTTGGAGAGATCCAGTTTACCGCTTTGATCAACGGTAAAATCACTGAGCTGTCTTTGGACCCCATCAGGAGCGATTACCCATAAACGGAAGACTGCGCCGGCGGCTGAACCACCTTTAGCATTTTTCGTCACATCGGCTTCCCCAGTAAAGTTTTGGAAATTTCCTAAATCGTAATGGAATTCTTGATCGGTTTCGGGATTACCCTTAGCATGATTGGCGATAGTTACTTTAATCATGGAATCGTTGATGACATAATCTAAATCGGTGCCTTCAACTTTCGGTGCTACGATTTCTTTAAAGTAATAGGTACCGGGTGCCAAATGATCAAATCTAACCACACCATCTTTACCACTGGTTACTTTGCGGCCAGTAGATTGGCCATGTCCGTCGAATAATTCGAAGACCGCACCCGCTAAAGGTTGATTCTTCGAGTTGACTTTGGTGATGATAAAACCACCTTGGTAATCAAGATAATCTCCTAAGTCTAGGATTTTCGGTTCTCCCGTATGTTTAGCAGCAATCGTAAAGCTTAAGTTTTCGGTATTGATCAAAAATCCTGCAGGTGCTTTGGTTTCCACAAAGACATAATGCCCTGGTGATAAATTTTCAGCTAGCACCCGACCATTAGCATCGGAAACTAAATTTTGTTGTAGCGGTTCACCAGTTGGTTTACCTTGATCATCAGCGGCGTATAAAGCAAAGACTGCGCCAGCTAAGGGATTTTTTTTGTCATCGGTTTTGCGGAAAGCCGCTGAACCTTGATAGTTGATAAAATTATCTGTTGCCGTAACAACGGCTGGTTTGCCGAAAACTTGATTGGCAATCGTAAAGGACACTGGCGTTGTATTCAGTAAATAACCATTTGGTGCTTTGGTTTCCACAAATGAATAGTTGCCTGGCGCCAAACCAGTGATGCTGACGACCCCGTTTTGATTGGAGACTAAAGGTTGGCTGTTAACCACGTTACCGGCACTATCCAATACGTTAAAGCTAGCACCGGCAAGTGGATTGCCTTCTTGATCTTTTTTAATCAGTTGCGCTGAACCTTGATAATTGGTAACAGCTAAATGGATCTCACCAATTTGATGACTGTTATTCATGGTGACGTCAAAAATAATTGGATTTGGATTTAAAATATAACCGGCTGGCGCTTTAATTTCCGTAATGCGGTAAGTGCCCACCGTCATACCTAAAATTGACAGTTGCCCATTGGCATCTGTGACATCACGACCGCCTAAATCCACCGGTGTCCAAAGGTATTGATTCAATAAACCGATTTTGTCTAATTTTTCTAATTTAAATTGCGCTCCCGCCAATGGTGAACCATCTTCGGCCGCTTTCTTCAAAATGATCGAAGTTTTACGGTTGATAATCACAGTTGGTGAAGCGGATTGGCTAGAGGTTTGAGCAGAAATCGTGATGCGTTTGCCCCGAACCAATTCATCGGAAATTGTATAGCCAGGAGCAGTTGCGGTTTCTACCAAAAGGTAATCACCATAAGGCAAGCCGCCAAAAGTAATTAGACCAAGGGAATTAACATCCCCTTCCCGCAAGAGTTGTTTCTTTTCGGTATCCCACAATTGG
>NZ_BCQF01000045.1 GCF_001544295.1 Enterococcus pseudoavium NBRC 100491 | reverse complement strand
TTTTTTAGTTAATCCTCTCGATTGACGCTAGAATTTGTAGGGCTTATCATAAAGGGAATACAGAAATCTAGGAGGCTGACATGAAAAAATTTAAAAAGATGGTGGCGATCGAGCCTACTAAATTATTGCCAGAGTGGGATGAGCGGCTAAAAGAATTAGCAGAAGAAGCGGTTTTTTATTCTGATATCCCAACGGATGCGGCGACGATTATTGAACGCATTGGGGATGCCGATTGTGTCATGTTAAGTTTCACCAGTTTTGTTGATCGGGAAGTCTTGGATGCGTGTCCTAATATTCGCTACATCGGGATTTGTGCCAGCTTGTATGCGCCGGAAAATGCCAATGTCGATATTTTACATGCTGAGAAAAAAGGCATCGTGGTCACAGGCGTGCGGGATTACGGCGATGAAGGTGTGAAAGAATATGCCATCAGTGAGTTGGTTCGTCTGTTGCAGGGGCGCGGTCCGGCGATGTGGAAAGACGAACCGATGGAATTGACAAATGTGAAAGTCGGAATCGTCGGAATGGGAACGGTTGGCAGCTTATTGGCGCGGACTATGAATTTTTTCGGGATGGACGTCAAGTATTACAGTCGTACCCGCAAACCGGCAATCGAACAAGAATTGACGATGGACTACTTGCCACTGGATGAGTTGTTAGCTGAAGTGGATATCTTAATCACTTGTCTCAATAAAAATGTCGTGTTGTTAGACCAAGCGGCCTTTGAAAAATTTGGCAACGGGAAAATTTTGATGAATGTATCGATCGCGCCCTCGCATGAGGTACCGGCGTTGAAAAACTGGTTAGAACAGCCGGGAAATTTTGCCTTCAGCGATACGGAAGCTGGCTTAGGCGAAGCCGTGATCGGTCTGCCGAATGTTTTTACAGGCAAAACCAATGCTGGTTTGACCTCGATGGCGAAGGTTCGTTTGGCGCAAAAGGTCATTCAAAATATTGAAAACTTTCAAGAGAATCATTAGATAGTCGCTTTTTATGGAGACTCAAACGCTGGTTTGGGTCTTTTTTTGTGTTTGTGTCAGAAAAAATCACATGAAATGTTGCTTTTTCAGAAAAATATTCGCTGGATGTCACTTTTTGTTACATGCGTTATTGAATTCGGAGCGGAAACTCGCTATGATTAAAAAAAGAAATAATGGATAGACTGGCTGAATTGAAAAGAAATGAGGAAGAGCGATGGAAGAGTGGTATTTGGTTCAAGTGGAAACAATTGTTGGAGAAATGACTGAAGAAACTTTCAAGACACATCGAGAAGCGCTTTGCTATGCGACTAATTACAAAAAGGTCAAGCTGAGTAAAGTTTTTAAGGCTGGAGCAATCATCAGTGAGTTTAATTATTGAATGTAGATGGGAAAGCGTGTAGCAAAAGAGCTTCGACCGAATTAGGTTCGAAGCTCTTTTTTGCGGAGTTGGATCAGATTGCCGACGACAAAAATCAAAATACCCAGCCAAATAAAAGCAAAAGCGATGAATTGCGGCAAGGAATAGGGCTCATGGAATAGGAAAATCGCCATGATCAGCATGATGGTTGGATTGATGTATTGTAAAAAACCAATCGTAATATAAGATAATTTTTTGACGGCTGTCGCAAATAATAGTAAAGGAATTGCCGTGACGATCCCGGCCCCCATCAGCAGCAGATTAGTTGAGCCGGTGTACTGCATAAAACCGACTGGCGAAACGAAAAATAAATAGATCAAGGCAAGCGGGGCAATGATCAACGTTTCTAAAGTGATGCTAGTAGCGGCACTTAAATGCAATTGTTTTTTTGTCAGGCCATATAAACAAAAACTGGTGGCTAAAAAGATCGAATTGAAAGGGAAGACACCGGTTTGGATCGTTAATAAGACCACGCCGGCAAGTGCCGCCAAACTGGCTAAGACGGCATGTTTGGTCAAGGGTTCTTTCAAATAGAGTGCGCCGACTAAGACGTTTAACAAAGGATTGATATAGTACCCCAAGCTAGCTTGTTGAACTTGTCCGATTGAGACGGTGTAAATGTAGATCCCCCAGTTGAGGGAGATAAAAATTGCCGCAACAATGATTGCCAGTGTACTGCGTTTGCTTTTCAATAATTCGCGAACTTCCCGGATAAAAGTCGGAAACTTGCGCCAACCGACTAAATAAATTGTCATAAAAATCAATGACCAAATAATGCGATAGGACAAAATATCGACTGGACCGACATTGCCTAATAATTTCCAATAAAGTGGTAAAATGCCCCAGATAATATACGCCCCAAAGCCATAAACCAACCCAGAATCTTTTTTCATCAAGTCCTCCTTGTTTGAATCGTGTTTTATCATTTTAACACAAATAATTCAGTAGTTTTAGCTAAATTGTGAAGGAGAGGTGGATTGGATGTTACCCTGTTGCAAAATCAGATATTGGGCATAGTTAATTTATAATTATTGTATTCGAAGCGGTTAATATAAATAATGCTAGGAATATTAAGCAAACGATTGTAGCAAGTAATAAGATGCTAAATGAAATCATGACAGGCTTTTGTTTAAAAAGTTGGTTGTTCCTGTTAAAAAAAATAACTAACATAGAAAAACTAGACATACATACAAGTATCTGCCATGGCAATACTTGTGTTAGAAATTCGGGTCGTACTCTTATTGAGAAAAATAAAACAAATGAAAATGCAACCAACAACATGTCGATTATTAAATAGAAAGGGAACTCCTTAAAGAAACTTAACTGTTTAGCATCATTCTCAATTTTTTTCATGAGTATTCCATCTCCTCTCAACATTGTATCCAGAGACAATGAATAGAAATCTGCTAGTTTCAACAACATAAAAACATCCGGATAGTTTTTGCCTGTTTCCCAATTTGATAGTGTTTGCCTTGAGATATTTAGTATTTCTGCTACCTCTTGTTGCGTCATATTATAATTCTTTCTACTTTCTTTTATAATTTTTCCTAACTCCATTAAGCTCACCTTCTTATTAACTATCTATATTCAAATTATTTATCATTGCCTATTCTTGCTATGGACCTTATGTTCACTATTATTTTATTTGATTTATTGCATTATTCCTATAAAGCTTTGCTTGCAAATGGAAAAAATAGCGCAAAAAATTCTTGCAAAGCTTTAAATAGATTGATTTAGTAGGGTTTTCACTCAAGGGAAAAAATTTGTACAAGATTACTAAAAAACAGGCTAATCAATTGAATGAAGTGATTAAGGGTTTTGTGTATTTCTTTCAGTCTGTTTATTTTTTTTACATAGCGTGTCAGTCGGTTTTCTTTTATCGTAAAGCTTCATCTAATGAAAAGCTAAATAGTTCTAAGAGGACGTGGCGAATACAAAAAAGGCAAGAGAAGCACTCTTGCCTGATCAAGCGGGGTTATTAGCAAAATAAGTATCAAGATACGCCTTGATTTCTTTGAAGTTTTTGGTCATAAATAATTTTGCTGGTACTTTGATGATAGGGAGATTATTTTCGTTATCAAAAGGGAAATAGGGGTCTGGGACAACCAAATAATCGACTGAATCTTTGTCACGCAGATAGTTGATCGAAACATCATAATCCTGTGAAAAATATTTTTTGAAGTCTGTCGTATCGCTGAAATTTACCGGTAAAAACATGGAACTATAGCTTAAGCCAGTACTGACAGTTAAAACAAAACAGATTTTAGGCATAAAAATGCTCCTTTCACTTCGCCTGCTAGGCGTTAGGAAAATCCCCAGACGCTTTAAATCAAGTCAGCAATCCCTGCAACGATCAGAGCCATGCCCAGCAGCAGGTTGATAGCAAAACCGATTTTATTATTGGCATTTAGATTATTTCCAAAATTTGTCCATTTGGGGACTAGAATTCTTCGATCGGCTAAAAAATAAACGCCGTGGGTTTGTTTATTTTTTAATAACTGGGGAATTTTAGCGATGGGCCAAGTCAATAATAAACAACCTAAAATGAATTCGATCATCAAAAACACCTCTCTAATAAAAGCACAGCAAAAAAAGCGTCAGCGGCAACGCTTTAAGAACTCAATGGAAAAAACTTTCAATTGCACCAACGATCATTGGGGTTAAACCGCTGAGGGAAACCAATGAGATTGAAATTTTTTGCATTAACGTCAATTTTTTGAAATCACGATAAAACGCATAGATCATGATCAAGATACTTAAACTAGTTAAAAAACTAAAGAGAATATAAAATGTGTTCATTGCCGAACGTCCTCGCTTAATTTAGATACCCGACCGCGACACTGTTTAAGCCTGAGATACCATTAAAAAAGGCATTGATGACGGTTCCGTCCTGCGGTAGGTAGCCTTCTTTTTCTTTATTTTTATTGTATTCCTTAATCGTAAAAATGACAATGTGTTTGAATTTCATTGATTTTCCTCCTCGTTAGTATGATTAAAAAGTTTACGTTATTTGTTGGGGAAGGACAAGTGGTGATAGTCAAAAAAGCGATTTAATTTTTTAGGATTGGCTTAAATTATTGATACGTCAAGTACCAAAAATAAAACGCCTCCTTCATTTGAAAGAGGCGTTGAGTCTTTGATTAACCCATTTTAGTGGTCCCGCTGCCGATGTGAGCGACATAAAACTCGGGGGCATAACCAATGACGTCTAAGTATTTATCATAGACTTGGTTTTCAAAGGCAGGGATCTTATCTTCTTGGACTAAGGCGATGGCGCAGCCGCCAAAACCGGCTCCCGTCATTCGCGCGCCTAAGACACCGGCTTGGGCTTGGGCGGTATCGACTAAAGTATCTAACTCGATCCCAGTAACTTCATAATCATAACGTAAGGAATGATGAGAGGCGTTCAATAATTTTCCGAAAGCGGCCAGATTGCCTTTAACCAATTCGGCTTTGGCTTCTAAGGTCCGTTGATTTTCCGTCACCGCATGGCGTGCCCGCCGGATCAAGGTATCGTCACCGATTAAATCGGTATTGGCTTCAAAGGTAGCTTCGTCCAGCTCACCCAATGACTGGATGTCTAATTTCTTTTGTAGGCGAGCCAAGGCTTCTTCACATTCGCTGCGACGTTCATTGTATTTCGAATCGGCTAATTCACGGCGTTTATTGGTATTCATGATCACGACGGCATAATCGCCAAGTTTTACCGGCACCATTTCATATTCCAGCGTATTGGTATCCAAGAGAATCGCTTGATCGACTGCGCCAAAACCGATCGCAAATTGGTCCATGATACCGGAGTTGACACCGATAAATTCATTTTCAACTTTTTTCCCGGTTTGGACTAATTCTAAGCGATCAGTTGAGAGGTTAAAGAGGTCCTCTAACATCACGCCAACTAATAATTCCAAGGAAGCACTGCTGGAAAGACCTGCACCGTTGGGAATTGTTCCTTCAACTAATAATTCAAACCCGTGGTCGATAACATGACCGGCTTCTTTTAGTTTTAGGATCATGCCTTTGACGTAATTTGCCCAATTGTCCTTTTTATCATAGGCTAGATTCTTAAGATCAAAAGAAATCACTCCAAGATCATCAAAGTTGGTGGAATACACTAAAACTTTCTGGTCTTCTCGCGGGGCCGCCACACCATAAGTGCCATAAGTAATCGAGGCTGGGAAGACGTGTCCGCCATTGTAATCGGTGTGTTCACCGATCAAGTTGATGCGGCCGGGAGAAAAATATTGTGTCGTATTTCTTGGTCCGAAGATCTCTGCAAATTTGGTGTTTAATGCGCGGTTTATTTCCATTCTTTTTCGCTTCTTTCCCTTTTAATTTTTAAAATCGATTTTGTATTCGGTAGTCGTTTCAAAGGTTTCGTTGGCAGGCAGTTTGATTGAACCAAAGTCTGGATACTGTTCAGCACCGGGAGCGATTTGGGTCTCAAAGGTGATCCCGCCGTGATGGGCCAGTTTTTTACCGTGCATGAGGGGGCCGTCTGCGCCAAAATTCGCCGTGAAGATCACGACACTGGAGGAATCTGTTGAAACGGTTAATTCAGTTTTGCCATCAGCACTGGTCAGTTTAGCCGCCGGTTGCCGTATATCCTTTTCCTTTAAGAAGAAGGGATGATCCAGCCCGTTGCATTGATTTTTTTGAGCAAAATCACTCGTAAAGACCGCGGCTAAAGGTTTTTCAGTTTGAAAATCAAACGCTGTTCCGGCTACAGGTGCTATTTCGCCAGTCGGGATTGTATCTGGTCTCAGAAAAGCAAAGGAGTCGCTGTTCAGCCACAATGTGTGTTGGTCGATTGCTTCGGTCACATCGCCAGTCAAATTAAAATAAACGTGATTGGTCGGATTAAATAAAGTGGTGTGATCGCTGATTCCTTTAGTAGTTACGCGCCAAATATTATCTTGTGTCAAGGTGTGGCGGACTTCAACCTGTAATTCACCAGGGAAGCCATGTTCGCCAGCTGGGCTAGTTAGCGTGAAGACAACCGAGGCTGACTGGTCGTCCTCTTCGATCGTATAATCCCATTTTTTCGTTTCAAAGCCCGGCTTTCCGCCATGAAGTGAATGACCATTGGCTGGATCAACGGCCACTTGATAGGCTTTGCCGTCAAGGGTGAAGCGACCATTTTCAATGCGACCGGCCGTTCGACCGATGGTAGCACCGATAAAGGGATCTTTTGCCAAATATTCTTCAGCAGAATCAAACCCTAAAACCAATTCTTGATCGCGGCCAAGGCTGACGATTCGGGCACCTAAGTCAGTCACCGCCAAGTGGAAACCGGATTCATTTGTGATGGTGATCAGTTGGTAGCCTGCGCCAAAATCTTTTTCTGTAATTTTCATCTAAAAACCTCGCTTTTTGTATAATGGAAAATCTATCGTGTCCTGATTAGTTTAGCGATTTATTAACAAAGTGACAAGGACTAGAAATTTTATTCCCTGTGCTTGAGTCTAACTTAACAAGAAATCGCTTTCTTTAGAACGTATTTTTGTGAGAACTATTTAACTTTTTGTTGCATTTTGTTTTTGAAGCAAGTAAGGGGAGTGACAAAAATTTTGTCACTCCCCTTACAACTACTATTCCGCTTAAAAATGAAAACCGATCCCAGAGAAGCTTTGGCTGATGAAAAAGGAGATCGGCGTTTTTCCAATGAGCGGCGCTGGGTAATTTTACGAAAAAATGAGCGAAGAAAAGGCTTAAATCTCCAGAGCGTCCAGCTGATTTATTTTTTTCGCAGCATTCGCCAGACTTCTTTCAGCGACCAAATAATCAATATTGGCAGGCCTATAATCAACAGTAAATTAAAAATACTATGATAGGAGATGTCATAGTCGATAAAAGGATTATTTTTTTGCAGCAGCAGGGTGCTAGGGACGATCAGACAAATTAGAAGTGCTTGGGCTAGTTGCTTAAGACTCTTTTTCAAACGATCCTTCCTTTCCCTAGTAAAAAGCTTTTTTTATTTTAAGCATAGCATGAATGAAAGCTGGAAGAAGCCTTTTTTCAATAGCTTTGATTTATAATAAAAAAACGGGATACTTCAGGCTTTAGAAAAATTATGGGCTATTTTCGTGTATAATTTAAAGTGGAAAGTAAGCTGGGAGGTGGATCATGGAACAGACGATTTTTTTGAAAAAGGAACAGCATCAATTGCAGACGGATCTTCATTTTGATTTTTGTGGGATTTCGAAAACACTCCCGTTTCATGCCTTTGGTCCGGCGATCCGGCAGAATTATATTTTACACATCGTGATGGAAGGCAAAGGGACTTATCAAGTCAAAAATCAGCAGTATCACTTAAAAAAAGGCGATTTATTCTTGATTCGACCAGGGGATTCAACCTTTTATCTAGCAGATGGCGAAGAACCTTGGATGTATGCTTGGCTGTCTTTTGGCGGATCAGCAGCAGATGAGATCATCCGCCATTCCCAATTTAGAGAAGATCAATACACGATGGTTTCTTCCGATATCCAAAAATATGTCGATACGATTTTGGCCTGCCTGCCTTTTGCGGAAGCAACATTAGTGAATGAATTACGTTTGAATGAACTAACTTATCGTTTTTTAGCCACTCTTTTAGCCGATGGTGGGAAGATCCATCTAGGTGAGCAAAAAGTCTATTCGCCGTTGGCCGTCGCTACGGTGGAATATATCGAAGCGCACTATGCTGAACAATTGACGGTAGAAGCAATCGCACATCATTTGGCCGTCAACCGCAGTCATCTGTCGCGAGTGTTTCGCAATCATATGGCTATCAGTATCAAAGACTATATCTTGGGCGTACGGATCAATCGCGCGGCCTTCCTGCTTTCGATGACCGATGAGAGTGTCGAGACGATCGCAGAGCAAGTTGGCTTTAATAGCCTTGTCGTTTTTAGCCGGATGTTTAAAAAACTGACGGGCGAGACCGCAAGCGTTTATCGGAAGCGGATGAAAAATGAAGACTTCAAAAATGTCTCGTTAAAGGAACTAAAAACACAATTAGAAAAACAAGCCGTCGTAAATCGGGCAACCTAGCAAAGTGAACGTTTACAAAGAATTGTTGATATCCTATACTTGAATGAGTGAGTATAGGATTTTTTGTACATAAATGCAAGGTTGCTAAATTCTCGTTTGTGAAAATAATCACTTTTGGTGAGCGGCAAGATGACCAGTGAAATAAAAATAATAGGAGGGATTTACTCATGAAAAAGGCCAGCGAAATGACCATTGAAGAATTAGGTGCCTATATTGATCAGTCGGTGTTGAAACCAGATTTTACGGAAGCGGAGATTCGCAAGTATATTCAAGAAGGGATCGATTATCATTGTGCAACGGTCTGCGTCAATCCGGCTTCTTTGGATATCGCCGCAGAAATGACGGAGGGGACGGATACCAAGATTTGTGTCGTTTGTGATTTTCCGTTTGGCGCCAGTACAACTGCCTCTAAAGTTTCACAAGCAGAGACGTATTGTCGACGGGAAGATATTTATGAACTAGATATTGTGGCGAATTTTGGTTGGATTCGTAGCGGAAAATATGCCGAGGTCACGAAAGAACTCCAGGTAATCGTTGAAGCCTGCCATAATTATGGAACCGCTGTAAAGGTGATTTTCGAGACGGATACATTGAATGAGGAACAAATTCGGCAAGCTTGTGAATGTGCGATTGCGGCTAAGGCAGATTTTGTTAAGACGAGTACGGGTTTTATCACCGGTTATGAAAGCAAAGGCGCCACGAATGAAGTGATCCAAATCATGATGGACCAATGCCAAGGCCGGATCAAGATCAAGGGCAGCGGTGGAATTCGCACGCGGGAACATTTCTTAGAATTGATTGATCTGGGGATCGACCGTATGGGAATCGGCTTCAAGTCAACGCCGGTCGTTTTAGGATTGGCTAAATAAGATGGCAGATAAGTTACTTTTCGAAATGCGGACCGACTTTCGCACCTGGCTGACAAACAATGCGGCAAAAAGTGGTGGTGTGTGGCTCGTATTTGGCAAGACCAAGCAAATCAAAACGTTAAAAGCCAGTGAAGCACTAGAAGAGGCTTTATGTTTTGGCTGGATCGATGGTGTGATGAAAAAAGTCGATGAGCATTCCTACATTAAATACTTTGCCCCACGACGCAGAAATAGCCACTGGTCTGAAAAAAACAAAAAAATCGTAGACAAGTTGGAACAGGCGGGCTTAATGACGGAGCTTGGCCGTGAAAAAATCGCTGAAGCGCAACAAAATGGCCAATGGGCGGCTGCCGCAAAACCCGTGGCGATCAGCGCTGAACAAATCGCAGAAGTAGCAGAGCTCTTGACAGATAATGTGGCGGCTTCAAAGAATTTTGCAAAGATGTCGCCCTCTGTTCAAAAAACGTATGCACGCGCCTATTTTGATGCCAAAACGGCTGCTGGAAGAGCGAAGCGATTGGCTTGGATGACTGAACGGATAGAAAAAAATTTAAAACCGATGTAAACCAAAAGCTGGAATCTTTATTTGATTCCAGCTCAGATTGTAGACAAAGTAATTTATGTTGAGAATCATTATATAGTGTTTCATATCTTCTCTTTTTACTGATATAACTAAATAAATTTGAAGTTGTGAATGAGTTTTAAATATAGTAGAAAGATTAGTCAGTT
>NZ_BCQF01000044.1 GCF_001544295.1 Enterococcus pseudoavium NBRC 100491 | reverse complement strand
TTTCTCTTAAGAGAATAATAGAGTATTGGGCCTTTGTGCTCCTATCTTGGAGAGTTGTCCGAGTGGCCGAAGGAGCATGATTGGAAATCATGTAGGCGGGTATTCCTGTCTCAAGGGTTCGAATCCCTTACTCTCCGTTACATTATTTTTACTGGCCCGTTGGTCAAGCGGTTAAGACACCGCCCTTTCACGGCGGTAACACGGGTTCGAGTCCCGTACGGGTCATTTAATTAAATATGGAGGTTTAGCTCAGCTGGGAGAGCATCTGCCTTACAAGCAGAGGGTCAGCGGTTCGATCCCGTTAACCTCCATTCGGTTCCGTGGTGTAGGGGTTAACATGCCTGCCTGTCACGCAGGAGATCGCGGGTTCAAATCCCGTCGGGACCGCCATTTAATTAAAACTTTAAACTATATAATATGGCTCGGTAGCTCAGTTGGTAGAGCAATGGATTGAAGCTCCATGTGTCGGCAGTTCGATTCTGTCCCGCGCCACCATGGAGGAGTAGCGAAGTGGCTAAACGCGACGGACTGTAAATCCGTTCCTTAGGGTTCAGTGGTTCGAATCCACTCTCCTCCATTCGTTTCAGGGGCATAGTTTAAAGGTAGAACAGCGGTCTCCAAAACCGTTAGTGTGGGTTCAATTCCTGCTGCCCCTGTTTTTCTTAATATGGCGATCGTGGCGAAGTGGTTAACGCACCGGATTGTGGCTCCGGCACTCGTGGGTTCGATTCCCATCGTTCGCCCTTGTAATTTATTGGGGTATAGCCAAGCGGTAAGGCAAGGGACTTTGACTCCCTCATGCGTTGGTTCGAATCCAGCTACCCCAGTTTTTCTTAGAAAAGTTTCAGGAAACTCTCTTGAAAAATACTTGTTCTAAGAAGAAAACAATAGTATAATGGCGGTATAGCCAAGTGGTAAGGCAGAGGTCTGCAAAACCTTCATCACCGGTTCAAATCCGGTTACCGCCTTAGTACTAGAATATTTATTGACATGCCGGCGTGGCGGAATTGGCAGACGCGCTGGACTCAAAATCCAGTGCCCTCACGGGCGTGCCGGTTCGACCCCGGCCGCCGGTATAAAGAGCTAAGATGGTTATTTCATCTTAGTTTTTTATTTGAAATTGAATAGCACCATGGCGATCGTGGCGAAGTGGTTAACGCACCGGATTGTGGCTCCGGCACTCGTGGGTTCGATTCCCATCGTTCGCCCTAACGAAGAGACTAAACATTTGTTTAGTCTCTTTTTTTGGATGTTTCGAAAACTAAATGCTATGCAGGGACATGAGAGATTTCAATGTGCGATAAAAAAGTCTCATAAAATGTGTACATAAAATCATCTTAACGTTATTCGTAATACTGTGTTTAGAAAAATAATTCCCAAAATAATCTGTATTATCGACTTTTTATTAAATCCGAATAAAAAAACGATGAAAATATTTCTAATTGATTAATTTATATATAAAGTGTATCTATCTATATAAAAACGTCATAGATAGTAAAATGATATGAATTTTCTTTATTGAAAACGGAGAGATACAAATTGAAAATTTTTTTTTTTTATTTTTATAAAAAAAGAAAAAGTGGAGTTCGCAGCATACTATTGATAAGATGCAATAAATGAAACGTTTACAATAAAAGATTATTACGGGAGAGCGTGATTGATCTAAACTCACCACCGAAGGAATAAGTTGCTGAATCAGCAGGAATCAGTAGTGAAAATCTCAGGTAAAAAGGACCGTAATATGATAAAACTTCTAGAAAGCACCAGTTTTGAGGTGCGCCGATGGAGCAATCCTTTGAACAAGGAGAATCTCTCAGGCATAAAAACAGAGAATGACTGCAGATACTGCCGTTGTTCTCTGTTTTTCTTTTATCGATGTTCAAATTTCTAAGCCAAATGTCATGTGAAAAGATCAACAATCAGTTAAGGGGGAGCAAACTTAAAATGAAGATTGTGACAAATAATCCGATGGTTCAGGAGCAAATGCTGAACATAGGAAAAATTGATTATATTGAGGGTTCATATGATCAGGTGTTGGATAAAGTCAAAACCTTAATTATTAAGGAGAAACTCTCTTTGGTGAGTCACCCATTAAGTGGAAGCATCAAACCGAATGAAACGTATTATAAGACGATTTTTATTTCAGAGACCACTTCTCAGTATATTGATATTGAGAGTTTGGAATATATTGAATCAGCGATAGCTGTCTATGAAAAATTCATCAAAAATAAACAGCGCCCTAATTGGTCCTTAGCGGTGCTCAATGATTTTGCTTTTGTAGATTTTTCTATCGCCCAAAGTACATTGGATAGAATGGGGGTGACAAGATAAGATTCAGCGATCTGCAACTAATTAGAACTGAGGTGAATAAATGAAACTAGAAGTTGGAAACATCGAAATCAAAGAGGTTATTTTAGGTAGAGAAGAGAAAATCGAAAACGGTACGCTAACACTTGATCCGGCGAAAATTAAGGAACTCGTATTGGAGGATGATCGTTTAGCGGCCTGTGAGATTGAACTCGCCAAACCGGGTGACAGCATTCGTATCACACCAGTTAAAGATGTGATCGAACCAAGATGTAAAGTTGATTCAGAGACAGGAATTTTTCCAGGAGTCATTAATAAAGTGGATGTCGTTGGTAGTGGACGAACTCACGTATTAAAAGGCTGTGGAGTTATGACGGTTGGGAAAATCGTGGGTTTCCAAGAAGGAATCGTAGATATGCAAGGTCCTGGTTCTGAACTGACACCCTTTTCACAGTTGATCGAAATTTGTTTAGTTTTAACACCACAAGAAGAGTTGGATACTCATTTATATGAAGAAGCCGTCCGTTTTGCAGGGCTGAAAACAGCTGATTATATTGGCAAGCTTGGTGAAAAAAGTGAACCCGACAGTATTGAAACCTTTGAAACATTACCCTTATTAGAGCAGATTCAGCAATATCCAGATCTGCCAAAAGTCGGTTATGTTTATATGTTGCAAACACAGGGCTTACTTCATGACACCTATGTTTATGGAACGGATGCGAAGCACATCGTACCGACGATCCTCTATCCCACAGAAGTCATGGATGGCGCGATCATCAGCGGAAACTGTGTGTCCGCTTGTGACAAGAACACGACCTACCATCATTTGAATAATCCAGTGATTGCTGATCTATACAAACAGCATGGCAAAGAAATTAACTTTTTAGGTGTGATCATAACAAATGAAACAGTCTATTTAAAGGATAAACACCGTTCTAGTGATTTTGTCGCAAAATTAACGGAATATATTGGATTAGAGGGTGTCATTATTTCTCAAGAAGGCTTTGGAAATCCTGATACGGATTTGATCATGAACTGTAAGAAAGTCGAAGAAAAAGGTATTAAAACAGTGATTGTAACAGATGAATATGCTGGAAGAGACGGTGCTAGCCAGTCCTTAGCAGATGCAGACAAATTAGCAACTGCGGTAGTTACTGGCGGAAACGCAAATGAAACGATCCAATTACCAAAAATGGATCGCTTAATCGGACAATTAGATTATGTGGATGTCATCGCAGGCGGCTTTGACGGCAGCTTGAAAGAAGATGGCATGATTGAAGTTGAAATCCAGGCAATTACCGGTGCAACAAATGAATTAGGTTTTAACAAAATGTCTGCAAAAGGCGTTTAAAATCATAAGAGGGAGGAAATACTAATGACTTTAGATCTAAAAAACAAAAAAGTCTTGGTGATCGGTGACCGTGATGGTATCCCAGGACAAGCAATTGAAGCTTGTATCGAGGGTACGGGATCAGAAGTAATATTCTCATCAACAGAATGTTTCGTCTGAACGGCCGCTGGTGCAATGGACTTAGAAAACCAACGTAGAGTAAAAGAAGCAGCAGAGAACTTCGGAGCAGAGAACGTGGTCGTTCTGATCGGTGCTGCCGAAGGAGAAGCAGCTGGGTTAGCTGCTGAAACTGTAACAAACGGAGATCCTACGTATGCAGGTCCATTGACCAATGAACAGCTAGGTTTAGCTGTATATCACGCTGTAGAGCCAGAATTTAAAGAAGTTGTTGACTCAGATGTTTTTGAAGAGCAGATCGGCATGATGGAAATGGTTTTAGATGTTGATGACATCATTGAAGAAGTGTCCGAAATGAGGAATCAATACGCCAAATACTAACCAGCAAAGGAGCATCTTATGACTAAGTTTAAAGTTGTTCACTACATCAACCAGTTTTATGCTGGGATCGGTGGTGAAGAAAAGGCGGATATCCAATCATTCTCGAAAGCCGAAGTAGTAGGGCCAGGTCTTGCTTTCATGAATTCATTTGGCGATGAAGCAGAAATCGTTGGCACTGTAGTGTGTGGCGACAGTTTCTTTAATGAGAACTTGGATAGTGCCAAAAAAGATGTATTAAATCGGATCAAACAATTTGAACCAGATATTGTTATCGCAGGCCCAGCCTTTAATGCCGGTAGATACGGTATTGCTTGCGGGGAGGTTGCCCAAGCAGTCATGACTGAACTGGATATCCCAGCTGTAACAGGGATGTATGAAGAAAACCCTGGAGTTGAAATGTACAAAAAGGGTGCTTACATCGTGCCGACTAGAAATAGTGCGGCAGGTATGAGAAAAGCAGTGCCTGTGATTGCTAATCTTGCGTTGAAATTGTTGAAGAAGGAACAAGTTTCACCAGAAACGGATAATTACTTTGTTCGTTATCGAAAGAATTTTCAGGATGAAAAACGCGGTTCTGCCAGAGCGGTGGATATGCTGATACGTAAGTTGAATGAACAAGAATTTACGACAGAATATCCCATGCCTGAATTTGATAACGTCGCACCAGCCACTGCGATAAGTGATTTATCGAAAGCGAAGATTGCGCTTGTAACCTCGGGTGGAATTGTTCCTAAAGGCAATCCAGAACGTATTGAATCAAGCAGTGCTTCGAAGTACGGAACGTATTCGATTGAAAATGTCGATACATTAACTGCGGATTCTTATGAAACAGCTCATGGCGGCTATGACCCTTCTTATGCGAATCAAGATCCAAACCGGGTATTGCCATTAGATATAGTGAGAGAAATGGAAAAAGAAGGCGTAATCAGTAGTCTACACAATTACTTTTATACAACCGTTGGAAATGGAACGGCGGTCGCCAATGCTAAGAAGTATGCGGCTGAGATCGCTCAAAAACTACTTGCTGATGGTGTTGATGCAGTCATTTTGACTTCCACCTGAGGAACCTGTACTCGTTGCGGTGCAACGATGGTTAAGGAAATTGAAAAAACAGGCTTGCCTGTAGTTCATATCTGTACAGTTGTTCCAATCTCGCAAACCGTTGGCGCGAATCGAATCGTGCCTGCCATTGCGATTCCTCACCCATTAGGTAATCCAAGCCTAAGCTTGAAGGAAGAACAAAAACTGCGTCGCGGTATCGTTGAGAAGGCTTTGAAGGCGATGACGACACCAGTCGACGAACAAACGGTATTTGAATAATCTTTGACTGCCTGAGTGAGCCTTCTTTCAGGCAGTGATTGAGGGGAGAGCATGGAAATATGTACGATGTGATTATTATCGGCGGTGGACCGGCTGGATTAACCGCTGCTATTTATAATGCTAGAGCACGTTTAAACGTATTACTTTTAGAGAAAACCAAATTAGGCGGACAAATCGTGTCGACCCATGAAATCGCCAATTTCCCGGGTTCAATCAAATCGACCGAAGAGGAAACTTCAGGCCCGGAATTGATCAAACGGATGGCAGATCAGGCTCAGCAATTCGGCGCGGAAATTCAATTACGTAAAGAAGTGACTGATTTAGAGCTTGATGGAAAAGTCAAAAAAGTCATCTGTAAAGATGGGAGTATGTATGAATCTCATGCAGTTATTTGTGCCAACGGTGCTTTTCCTAGAGAAATCGGTTGTGTCGGTGAACGAGCATTAGCAGGAAAAGGCGTGTCGTATTGTGCGACTTGCGATGGTGCATTCTTTGAAGACTTGGAGGTTTATGTGATCGGCGGCGGGAATTCCGCAGTGGAAGAAGCGATGTTCATCACGACTTTTGCCCGCAAAGTTCACATCATTCAAAATTTGAGCGATCTGACGGCGGATGCGATCGCCGTAGAACAAGCCCAAGCCAATGACAAGATTGATTATATCTTTGACTCTGTTGTAGAAAGTATTGAAGGCGAAGACATGGTGGAAGCGATGACGATTCGCAATACGAAGACTGGTGAGTTGACACGTTTTGAGGCAGATGAGGAGGATGGCTTATTTGGTATCTTTGTCTTTATCGGAAATGTACCAAGTACGAAGTTGTATGAAGGAAAGATTCCGTTGAATGATTATGGTTACATGATTACTGATGAAGCAATGTGCACCGAAATTGAAGGTGTCTTTGCAGCTGGCGATATGCGGCCCAAAGTATTACGTCAAGTTGTAACCGCTACTGGAGATGGTGCGACGGCGGCCTTCTCAGCGCAGAAATATGTTGAAAGAATTAAAAGGGAGGTACCAACCACATGATTGAATTAACTGTTGATAATTTTAGTGCAGAAGTATTAGAACAAGACAGCCCTGTCTTAGTCGACTGGTGGGGCGAAACCTGTGAAAACTGTTTAGCTTTGATGCCCGATGTGGAAGAACTGTACGAACAATATGGAGAAAAAATTCGTTTTACTAAATTCAATACCTCCCAGAAAAAAGTTCGCCGCTTTTGTATTCAACATAAGGTACTAGGCTTGCCGGTCATTTCAATCTATCAAAACGGTGAAAAGGTAGACGAAGTTGCCAAAGATGATTGTACCAAAGAAGCAATTGAAGAAATGATCAAAAAATATTTCTAATAGTATTTTTGACTGGATTTTTTAAACCGGATTGCTGTTTTTGAAAATACGTGGTTAAGCTCGGTATCAACAGGATGGTATGCATAACGATGGAAAGATTTTCAAATTGGCAATCCGTTTTATGAATTGAAACGATCTCAGTTTGTGAGAATGATAGGCGAGGAGAATGTCCATGAATTATTCGACTTTAAGAGGTGCGAGCTATGTCTTGGTTCATACACCAGACATGATTGAACATAATGGGACGACCCAAACAACAGAGAAAATCACGACCCCTGACAGCCCCTATCTAGCGAATCTGTATGATAATTTGCGCAGCTATGATGAAGTGGTCAACTATGCACCAAATCAGACTTATATTGGTAATTTGAGCTATCAAGAGTTGAAGAAATTACCACAGCCTTGGGTCAATCAGACATTTGAAGGGCAACGCGAAGGGAAATACGGCGAAATTATGCCGGAATTGGAATTTTATGGTCTGTTGCAGATCGCTGATGTATTTGAATTAGTACATTTAGAAGAAAGTTTTGCGGTAGTAGTTCGTGAAGCGTTAAGTATTCATCCTTTATTCAAGGAGGATATTGAAAAAATCAAAGAAGGAAAAACACTTGAGTGGATCGAAAAAGATGTCGCTGAAAACCATGCGGAACCATTATATTATGAGCGTCAGTTAGTTGGATGTGTGAGCCCAGCTCACCAGATCGATGTGAATTTGAATGCCCATGTGATGTTGGAAAATTTAGTAGTGAAGGCTAGCGGAGTATTAGCTTTACGTCAATTGATCAGTAAGCATCGGCTCGATCCGAAAGAGATTGATTATGTGATTGAATGCAGTGAAGAGGCTTGTGGTGATATGAATCAGCGAGGAGGCGGCAACTTTGCCAAAGCGATTGCTGAATTATGTGGCTGCGAACACGCAACGGGTTCAGATATTCGCAGTTTCTGTGCGGGGCCGACTCACGCTTTGATCACAGCGGCTTCCCTAGTAGCGGCAGGAACTCATAAAAATGTTGTTCTTGTAGCTGGTGGAGCGACTGCAAAACTAGGAATGAATGGTAAATCCCACGTAGGTAAGGGCTTGCCGATTTTAGAAGATGTAATAGGTGGTTTTGCGGCCTTAATCAGTGAAAATGATGGTGTACACCCAATTTTGCGGCATGATTTAACAGGGAAACACGAAGTCGGTAGCGGATCGAGTCCGCAGGCTGTAACGACAGCGCTAATCGCTAGTATTTTAGAAAAAGCTCAATTATCGATCAAAGATGTGGATGTCTATTCAGTCGAAATGCAAAATCCGGATATTACAAAACCAGCAGGTGCCGGGGATGTACCGTTAGCCAACTTGAAAATGATTGGTGCAATCGGCGTGCTGCGTAAAGATATCGAGAAAAAAGATCTGATGGCCTTTGTTAATGAAAAATCATTAGTAGGCTGGGCGCCCACCCAAGGGCACATTCCAAGCGGCATTCCTTATTTAGGCTTTGCGGCAGAGGACTTAGTCAGCGGTGATAAGAATCGTGCGATGATCGTCGGAAAAGGCTCGCTTTTCTTAGGTCGGATGACCAACCTGTTTGATGGTGTATCGATCTTGATTGAACGCAACAGCGGCAAAGTATCGAAAGAAAATCAGCAAGGTTTAGAAGAATTAGTCAGAAAAGAAGTTGCGCAGGCCTTAAGAAGCTTTGTTGCCAATCTTTCAGTAGAATAGAGGTGGAGCCAATGTCTGATCAAGTAAAACAAACAGTCAAAAAAATTTTTGAAGAGTTAGCTACTAGTCTTGAAAAGGGCCGAATGGAACCTAGAATTAAAATCGGCTTGACCATTGACGGAAGCGAACTTAGCATGGAGGTCATGAAACAGGCGGCGTACACAATCAAGCAGAAAAATCTTTTTGATTTGGTATTGATCGGTAGCGATGTAGATTGGGCCGAGGATTTCGAGCATTATTCAACGACTAATTGTCAAAAAGAAGCCTCTGAGTTGATGGAGAAATTACTCGACAGCGGAGAATTGCAGGGGTGTGTGACATTACACTATAGCTTTCCAATCGGTGTCTCCACCGTTGGTAAAGTTGTTACACCGGCATTAGGTCGTGAACTTTATATCGCGACTACAACTGGAACGACCAGTGGGGTTCGAAATGAAGCGATGGTCTTGAATGCCGTCAATGGGATCATTGCGGCCAAAGCTTGCGGTATCAAAGAGCCAACCGTTGGTATTTTGAACGTCGAAGGAGCAAAAACAGTTGATCGTTCGTTCATTAACCACGCTTCAGAAAAACGGCTATGCTCTCATTTTTGGCGAAAGTCAACGTGAGGATGGCGGGAAAGTCCTACGGGGCAATGATTTATTGTTAGGCAGTGTTGATGTCGTGGTCTGTGACAGCTTAACCGGAAATATCCTAATGAAGCTTTTCTCTGCCGGTTCTAGTGGAGGAAATTACGAAACATTAGGAGCTGGTTACGGTCCAGGAATTGGCCGGAATTACGAGCGTAACATCTGCATTATTTCCCGTGCCAGCGGCGTTCCCGTAATCGTTAATGCATTGGAATACGCCTATAAATTAGCCAAAGGTAAGCTGGGGAAAATCAGCCGAATGGAATATCAAAAAGCTGATCAAGCCGGTTTGAAGAAAATTTGTGCGGAACTGACCGCAACGCCAGAAACAAAAACTGCAAAAGAGATCGAGCCACCAGCTAAGGAAATCGTGACAAGTGAGATCGCCGGTGTCGAAATCATGGAACTGGAGGATGCAGTGAAGGTTTTATGGGCAAATGATATTTATGCAGAAAGCGGAATGGGGTGCACAGGTCCGATAGTTTTAGTCAACGAGAAGCATTTAACAAATGCAATAAATCAATTGAAAGCAGCAAACTATTTATAAAAATTATACCGTTCTCTTTTGTACTTAGTTTTTTGTTTCTTATTCGATCTAAGTTATGAAAAAGGACACAGTTACATCAATCTTTAGTAAAAGGAGACAGTATATGAAGGAAGGAAAACACATTTTTTATGGCTGGTGGATTGTTGCTGGTTGTGTCGTAATTACGGCGACAATGGTCCCTTTAGTTATGTCTTTGTCGGGAAAATATGCGCTAGCTGTAATTGAAGAACTACAAATCAGTCGTAGCCAGTTTATGCTGGTAAACACCATTGTTCAGCTGATCGGTATCTTTTTATCCCCCATCGTATCGAAGCGAATTGCCTCTGGCCAGATGAAAGTATTGCAAGTGGTCGGCGTTATGGGTTTTTGTATTAGCTATTTTACTTACTCACTGGCTCAAGGAGCGGTCCATCTGTATATTTCCTCTATCTTTGTGGGGCTTTTTTATTGGGCATCTACGATAATTCCAATTACTTATATGATTACGATGTGG
>NZ_BCQF01000043.1 GCF_001544295.1 Enterococcus pseudoavium NBRC 100491 | reverse complement strand
TTCTATATGTACGTAGAAATTTACCTATAAAAAAAGAGACCCTTTCAAAAAAGGTCTCTTTTTTTCCATTATTCCTGCACCATCTCAACACCAGCTGGCTCTGTCTCTAAGACATATTCACTGTCCAATTCAACTGGCTGTTCCTTTAAATCTAGCACAGTTTGACGCTGATGCAGACAATCAATCTTTTGCGTGATCAAGACTAACAACTGTCTTAGACTTTCTTCTGTACTGATCTTGTTCTCTACGATGGCCTGGCATAAATATTCGATTTGGTGACTCTGCTCGAATAGCTCCAAATACCTTTCGCTATGTTTTTCATTTACGTGGATCGGCTGCCAATCGGTCATATGATAGTAACTATCATACATCACAAAATCTAAACGATAGACCGCTAGAACGAATAACTCGCGAATCTTTTGATTTTCTCTTAATAACTTCGCCAGTTCAGTTGAACCATTGGTAATTTCCTTGCCTAAATCTATCAACACAGCATAATTGTTTCTGTATTCTTTTTTCAACTTTTTATACAAGCGTGTTGTTCGCTTGACTTCCTTTTGCTTTTCATGATATTTCAAAAATTGAAACATCAGCAACGCCGCTAAAAAAGAAAAGAAGCAGCCAAAGAAAGCCGTTGACGCATTGATAAAAGTTTTTATGACATTAATATGTCCGCTGAAAAAATCTTTGTTAAAATAAATCAACCCAATACTGATTACAGCCATCACTTCGCCTACCAATAAAACTCCTAAAGCAACGATCAACTGTTTTTGTTTTTCTGAAATCATTTTTCACCACACATTCAAATTGAATGTTTCTCCTTATTTTTTTCTCACAACCCCTTAAAAATAAGTCCGTTCGCCCCCTTCATCCATTTATCTGACATTAAACGATTATTTTATACATATATAATTATTAAAATTATTTATTTATAATAATTGTTGCTTAAATTTCATTAGATAACTTTTTTTATTATATCATTTATCCTTCATTTAATAAAGACCTGCTAAAAATTTTTCTTTTTCACTTAAAAGCACGACAGAAAAACGCCATTGCCTGATTGAGGCAATGACGTTGATGGCTATTTTCAAGCAATTCTTCATATAATCCAATTTGAATTCAAAAAAAGCTCGAAATGTTAGAATATCATCATTTCGAGCAATTATTTGAGTTTTACCCCACAGAACCTTCCATCTCATACTGAATCAGACGGTTCAACTCCACAGCGTATTCCATTGGTAATTCTTTAGTAAATGGTTCAACGAATCCCATAACGATCATTTCGGTCGCTTCTTGTTCAGAGATTCCACGACTCATTAAATAGTACAATTGTTCTTCGGAGATTTTTGAAACCTTTGCTTCGTGTTCTAAAGAAACATTCCCATTCAAGATTTCGTTGTATGGGATCGTATCCGAACTTGATTGATCATCCATGATGATTGTATCGCACTCGATGTGGCTGAATGAGCCAGCGCTGTTCCGACCGAAACGGACGGTTCCGCGGTAGTCGACTGCGCCGCCATCTTTGGCGATGGATTTTGAAACGATCGAGCTGGATGTGTTTGGTGCATTATGGATCATGCGGGCACCGTTATCTAGCACGATGTTTTTGCCGGCTACAGCGATCGATAGCATGGTACCGCGGGCGCCTTTGCCTTCCATGTACACACTCGGGTATTTCATGGTTACTTTTGATCCCAAGTTTCCGTCGACCCATTCCATTGTCGCGTTTTCTTGGGCTTGTCCACGTTTGGTTTCCAAGCTATAAACGTTGTTTGACCAGTTTTGAATCGTCGTATAGCGGCAATAGCCGTCTTTTTTTACGAAAACTTCTACGACTGCGGCATGCAAACTGTCAGAAGAATACGTTGGTGCAGTACAGCCTTCAACATAGTTGATGCTGGCACCTTCGTCAACGATGATCAGTGTCCGCTCGAACTGACCAGTGTTTGCCGAGTTAATTCGGAAATAAGACTGGATCGGGATATCGGTCTTCACACCTTTTGGTACATAGATAAAGGTTCCCCCAGACCAAGCCGCTGAGTTTAGCGCTGCTAATTTGTTGTCTGATGGTGGTACTAATGTACCAAAGTATTCTTTAAATAATTCAGGATATTCTTTCAAAGCTGAATCAGTATCGGTGAAGACGATGCCTAATTTGGTGAACTCGTCTTTCATATTGTGATACACCACTTCTGATTCGTATTGGGCAGAAGCGCCGGCCAAGTAGGCACGTTCTGCTTCAGGAATCCCTAGGCGTTCAAAAGTTGTCTTGATTTCTTCTGGTACATCGTCCCAATCGCGAGCTGGTTTGTCGCTTGAACGAATGAAGTAGTTGATTTTATCGTAATCCAATTCGGACAAATCGGGTCCGTAACCAGGCATTTCTAATTTTTTGAATGTTTCTAACGATTTCAAACGGAAATCCAACATCCATTCTGGTTCTCCTTTTGCGCGGGAGATTTCGCGAATAACTTCTTCCGATAGACCTTCACCCGTGGTAAAGACGGGTTCGATATCATCGTGGAAGCCATATTGATATTCCTCTTGCATTTCAGGTACACTCATGTATTCCCCGCTCCTTATTCGTATTAATGTATTTATTTTCCCTACAGAAAAATAAGTTTGATTCTCATGCCGTATACCATTCTACTAAATCTGCTAAAGCAGAAAGTAGAACTGGCATCCTCATCGATTAATCTTTATGAAATTGTCCTTCAGTGGCTTTGCCTTGTTCGCTAGTTAGCGCTTTGCCTAAGGCTTTCCATGCTAAGGTCGAGCATTTGATCCGGGCGGGGAATTTTGCGACCCCGCTGAGCATCGCCGCATCACCTAAGGCTTCTTCATCCTTTTCAGGAATCTCATTGCCTTGAACCATTTGGGCAAAAATCACTGCTAAATGTTCAGCTTCTGAAACCGGCTTGCCGATCACAGCGTCAGTCATCATGGATGCACTCGCGGTTGAAATCGAACAACCACTGCCGGAAAATGCGATATCTGTAATGATGTCGTCTTTCAGGATTAATTCCAGTTCGATCACATCACCGCAGGTGGGATTGTTCATCTCGATTGTTTGCATAGACTCATTCAGTTTGCCGCGATGATGCGGATGAGAAGAATGATCCAAGATTACTTGCCGATATAAATTATCTAATTTAGATAGCGCCATCTTTGAAAAACTCCTTCGTCGCCTGAATTGCTTCGATCAAACGGTCCGCGTCTTCTTTCGTATTGTAGAAATAGAAGCTGGCCCGCGCCGTCGCTGGCAGATTCAAATAGTTCATTAAGGGTTGTGCACAATGGTGGCCGGCCCGAACCGCAATCCCTTCCATATCTAGCGCGGTCGCCACATCATGGGGATGGATGCCCTCTAGATTAAAAGCAATCACGCCCGTATGATCTTTAGGATCTTGTGGGCCGTAAGTTGTGACGCCACCGATCTCATGTAATTTAGGTAAGACATAGTCAACCAATTCTTGTTCGTATTGATGAATCGTTTCCATCCCAATCTCATTCAAGTAATCAATCGCTGCCCCCAATGCGATGGCCCCAGCAATATTCGGCGTACCGGCCTCGAATTTCCAAGGCAATTCTTTCCAAGTACTGTCGTAAAGATTCACGAAATCAATCATCTCACCGCCAAATTCGACTGGCTCCATTTGTTCTAACCATTGGCGTTTGCCATATAAGACACCGATTCCTGTTGGTCCACACATCTTATGACCGCTAAAGGCAAAGAAATCTACATCCAACGCTTGGACATCGACCGTCATATGCGGTGCGGCTTGCGCGCCGTCCACGATCATCACTGCATCATGGGCGTGAGCCATTTTTGCTAACTCATTGATTGGATTAATGACACCTAGCACATTAGAGACATAGGCCAACGAGACAATCGCTGTTTTTTCGTTGATGATTTCTTTTGCAGCGGTCATATCAAGGAAACCTTCATCCGTTAATGGCAAGTACCGTAAGGTGGCCCCTTTGCGTTCCGCTAATTGCTGCCACGGAATAATATTGGAATGGTGTTCCATGTAAGAAATGACGATCTCATCGCCTTCCTTAATGAAAGCATCGCCATAACTGCGGGCCAACCAATTCAAGCCAGTCGTAGTTCCGCGGGTAAATAGAACTTCCGCTGTTTCCTGCGCATTGATAAAAGTTCGAACTTTTTCACGGCTATTTTCATAGTCTTCCGTCGCCCGCTCAGCTAACGTATGCACACCGCGGTGAACATTGGCATTGTCATGTTCATAATAATGGCGCAACACATCTAAGACTTGCGTTGGTTTTTGGGTAGTGGCTGCATTATCTAAATAAACTAACGGTTCATCATTTACTTCTTGGAAAAGAATCGGAAAATCGTTTCTAATCGTCGAAAAATCCCTCATTATTTATTCAACTTCCCTTCGATCGTAGCGATTAGCTGCTCTTGAGTCGCTTTGACTGGAATAGCAGTAATCACAGGTCCTAAGAATCCACGGATAACTAAACGTTCAGCTGCGGCTTTTTCTAGGCCGCGACTCATTAAGTAGAAAAGTTCATCTGGATCGACCCGGCCAACGCTGGCTGCGTGTCCGGCAGTCACTTCATTTTCATCAATCAAAAGGATCGGATTGGCATCACCGCGCGATTTTTCAGACAACATCAGCACACGACTTTCTTGCTGCGCATCGGCACCCTTTGCACCTTTTAAGATATGCCCGATTCCGTTGAAGGTCAAGGTTGATTTCTCTAAGATCACACCGTGCTGTAAAATGTGCCCAATCGTATGGGGCGCTTTATTGGTTACCCGAGTATCGATTCCTTGAATTTGTTTGCCGTCGCTGATGGCTACGATTTTGACTTCTGAATGAGAGCCTTCACCCACTAAGTCAGAATCAAAATCCGCGATGACATTGCCGTCATTCATGATTCCTAGTGCCCAATCAATCATCGAATCGCGCATCAAGTAACCGCGACGGTTCATGTAAGTCGCAATGTTCGCACCCAATGAATCAACTGCTGAGAATTTCACCCGCGCGCCTGGTTTTGTAATCACTTCAACAACTACATTTCCCGAAAGTTTCTTCGCCGCAGCTCCATGTGAATCAAAGCGTTCCAAGTAAGAAAACTCGCTATTGTCTTCCGCGACGATCAAGACATGTTTGAAGAAATGAGCGTCTTCATCACCATTATGCAAGAATAAACTTTCTAACGGTTCAGTAATTACGACATTTTTCGGTACGTATAAGAAAACCCCGTTGTTCATAAAGGCCGCATGTAAAGCTGTCAATGAATTTTCTTCAACCGGCACGGCTTTCGTCATGTAATATTCTTTAACTAATTCTGGATGCTCTTGCAACGCAGTCACTAAGTCGGTGAAAATGACACCTTTTTCGACTAATTCCGGTGAAATTTGTTCAAAAATTGTCGATTCACCTGCTTGAACCACCATGGGATTGTCCTTCATTTGATCAAAACTTGGGATCGTTCCAGCTACTGCTTGATGTTCAGGCTTCACATTGTATAGATTCCAACGAGCAAATTTGACTTTTTCAATCACCGGTAATGGCAACTCGTCGATTTTACTTAACGCATTGACCCGCAAATCGGTCATCCATTCTGGTTCGGCCCATTCAGCAGAGTAAGTTTTTACGGCGTCAAGATATTCTGTCCATTTTTTCATCTATCTTGCCCTCCTAAACTTCTTCTTTGTAGTCAATACCTAATTCAGCAGAGATTCCTGCATAGCCTTCAGCTTCTAGACGTTTTGCTAACTCTGCATCGCCAGTCAAGACCACTCGACCGTCCATCATAATGTGCACCACATCTGGCACAATATAATTTAAGAGACGTTGGTAGTGGGTGATAATCAAGGCACCAAAGTCATCCCCGCGCATTTCATTGATTCCTTTTGCAACAACTTTCAATGCATCAATATCTAACCCTGAGTCGATTTCATCTAAGATCGCAAAAGTTGGTTCAATCATTAACAATTGTAAGATTTCATTGCGTTTCTTTTCACCACCAGAAAACCCTTCATTTAAATAGCGTTCAGCCATTTCTTCTGGCATGTTCAACAGATCCATTTTTTTATCTAATTTTTTTAAGAACTGCATGACAGAAATTTTGTCATCTTCCGCACGCCGCGCGTTGATCGCTGCCCGCATGAATTCAGCATTACTGATTCCGGGGATTTCGCTTGGGTATTGCATCGCTAAGAACAAGCCTAGACGGGCACGTTCATCGACTTCTAGGTCTAAAATATTTTTGCCATCAAAAAGAATTTCGCCTTTTGTGACTTCATAATTGGGATTGCCCATGATCGCAGCGGATAAAGTAGATTTCCCCGTCCCGTTTGGTCCCATGATGGCGTGGATCTCGCCAGTCTTCATTACTAAATTAACACCTTTTAAAATTTCTTTATCTTCTATGGCTACGTGCAAGTCTTTGATTTCTAAAACTGACATGAAAGTACCTCCAAAATTTTTTTCTCGTTCTCACACATTTTAATCTAAATGAGAATGGAATACAAACCGATTCACCTATTTTCTTCCATAAAATCCTTCTTTATTTAGAATTATTATAAATTCAACTAGTTTACTTCTCCTATCGGCATTTCTGACCAATTTTTTTAGAAAGCCATCATTCTCCTCAATATGACGAAAAAAGGGTATGACCGAAGCCACACCCTTACATATAAATTTATTTTTCAACTGGTTTTACTGAACCGTCCCATTTTTCTAAGATCCAGTCTTGAACATCTTTTTCATGTAAGACTTTGATTAATTTCTTGATGCGGTCATCATCTTTATCTGCTGTGCGGACAGCAATGATATTCGCATATGGCGAAGTATCTTTTTCAAGTAACACAGAATCTTTTACCGGATTCAAGCCGGCACCATAAGCGAAATTGGCATTGATCGCAACTAGATCACCTTCATCATTACTATAGGTCGTTGCCAATAATGCTGGATCAATGGAATGATCGAATTTCAACTTCTTAGGATTTTCTGCAATGTCATCAAAAGTCGCTGTTTCTAAATCAACACCCTCTTTAACTTTAACCAAACCTGCATCTTGTAAGATCGTGATGATTCGGCCCCAGTCAGACTCTGAACTCGATGTAATGATTGTTGCACCGTCTTTTAGATCTTTAATATCTTTAATTTTTTTAGAATATAAACCCATTGGTTCGATGTGAATTGCACCAGCATCGGTGAATTTGTAGTCGTTCTCCTTGACTGCCTTATCAAAGAAAGGTTTATGTTGGAAGTAGTTCGCATCGATATCTTTATCGGCTAACGCTTTGTTTGGTAAAACGTAGTCATCAAATTTTTTGATTTCTAAATTCACGCCCTCTTTTTCAAGCAAAGGTTTTACATGTTCTAAAATTTCCGCATGAGGGGTTGGTGAAGCACCCACAACTAATGTATTGTTTTTTTCCTTGCTACTGCTGTCTGAAGATGCTGAATCGTTGCTGCTCCCGCAAGCTGCCAAGCCGATTGTTAATAATGCTACCGCTGCAAAACCTAAAATTTTCTTTTTCATTGATATTTCCTCCTAAATTTTTATTGCTTTATTTTTTAAGAATAAATTCTGTACTCCCAATATTGCTAACGCTTATCTGTTTTCTTCGTTAAGAAATCTCCGATGCCTTGAACGATGAAGACAATAATTAAAATAATCACGGTCGCCACCAGTGTGACAGTGTAATTTCCCCGTTGATAACCTTCTTGCCAAGCCAACGCGCCTAACCCGCCTGCGCCAATCGCACCAGCCATGGCAGTGAAACCAATCATCGAGACCGACGTAACTGTCAAGCCTGAGATCAAAGCCGGCAGACTTTCTGGAATCAATACTTTATAGATGGTCTGGAAATAGCTCGCCCCCATCGCATCGGCCGCTTCTAAAACTCCGGAGTCAACTTCGCGAAAAGCGATCTCAACTAAACGTGCATAAAATGGTGCGGCCGATAAGACTAATGCGGGGATCGCTGCTTTGGCACCCAACATAGTTCCGACTAACGCTTTCGTAAATGGAATGATCAAAACCATCAAGATCATAAACGGTGTGGAACGAAAAATATTGCTGAGGATCGAAACCAAACCATATAAGACACTCCGTGCAGTCGTATGCTTTCGTCCCAAAGAATAAAGCAGTAGTCCCAATAATAACCCTAGAACAAACACGATCAGCATCGAGATAACCGTCATGAACAAGGTATCATTGATGGCTTCTTTTAGCGTATCCCACGATACTTGCTGGAAATTTAAATATGTTTCTGAAAAGCTTTTATCCACGATGCAACACCTCCACTCCAACTTGTTGACTCTCGATGAACGCAAGCGCCTGATCAATGTCTTTGGCATCTCCGGTTAGCTGCACGGTCAAGGTACCGAATGAACTCCCGGTTGCACGTTCAATATTTCCATAGACAATACTGATATTGATCGGAAATTCGCGAATCGCTTGAGAGACGACCGGTTCATTGGCATTATTTTCTAAAAAGTGCAGGGTCGCTAATGTTCCAGTCGGATTCTCTTTGATAAATTCTTGCAATAAATCAGATGGATCAGCTTTTGGTTCAAGATCTTGCTGAACAAAAAGCTTGGTCACTTCCTGTTGTGGATGGCGGAAGACTTCGCGAACAGAACCTTCTTCGACGATTTTTCCTAATTCCATCACAGCGACCTTATTACAGATTTTACGGATTACATTCATTTCGTGGGTGATCAACACAATCGTTAAACCTAGTTGCTGATTGATGTTAGCAAGTAATTCTAAAACTTCTTCCGTTGTTTGCGGGTCCAAGGCACTGGTAGCTTCATCACATAATAAAATGTCCGGATCGTTAGCTAATGCTCTGGCAATTCCAACCCGTTGCTTTTGCCCGCCGGATAATTGAGCTGGATAGGCGTCCCCTCTGCCATCAAGGCCCACTAAGTTTAATAACTCTTCTGCCTTTTTTTGACGTTGATCTTTTGCTACACCCGCCAACTCTAATGGTAATTGAATATTCTCGATGACCGTCCTTGACCATAATAGATTGAAATGTTGAAAGATCATTCCAACTTTTTTCCGGAAGTTTCTCAACGTCGCACCTTGCAAGGTAGCGACATCTTCACCATTGACGACTACCTCTCCACTCGTCGGCGTTTCTAACCCGTTCAATAATCGAACTAGGGTACTCTTTCCTGCTCCAGAATACCCAACGATTCCGTAAACATCTTTTTCTTCAATTGCTAAATTGATTCCATTGACTGCGTGGATTGGTCCTGTTTTGCCGGCAAAACTTTTCCCCACTTGATTTAACTCAATCAAAACCATGTAACTACTCCCTTTCTAATTAACGAATGATTCATTGAAAAGTGTGACGAACAAAAAAGCTTCCGTCCTAAAAAATGTACGAATGTACATTTAGGACGAAAGCTTTGACTTTCGTGTTACCACCTAATTTTGTTCTGACCTCACGATCACAACCTCTACCAGTACTTGCGTATTGCGCATACTGAGGTGCTATAACGGGCACTCCCGTGATCGCCTTGATTTTTCAATCTCGTCGATCCTGCTCAAAGACCATTTTCCATCTCATTGCCGTAACCCCTTTTCAGCATACCGGAGCTCTCTTTGTACTTTAATCAGATGTACTTTTCTTTTCATCGCTTTCTCATGTGTATGAAAGAATTATATCAGGCGGAATTTCTCTTGTCAAACATCAAGTGAAAAAAATTTTATAAATTTTCAAACTCGGTTTCATCAATTTCACGTAAAGATAAAATCCAAGCATCTAGTTCTTCTTCAACATTCAATGCGGCTGGATCAGCAGCCACCTTTTCATTGATTGAAGCAACCACGCCGGTCAAAGGGCTTTTAAATTCTTGCACCGCTTTTTCTGCTTCGATTTCTAGCAATGGCTCACCGGATTTAACCGTTTGACCAATTTTCGGTAACGAAATAAACGTCACTTCACCTAAGGTTTCCGCCATTTCAGCTGTCAAACCCATGCAATAGTCTTTGTCATTATGTAAGATCCATAAACCATCATTTTTTTTCAAGTAACTCATTTGTTTGAAACGCTCCTTTTTCCTATTAAGGAAGCCATTTTTCCAAAGAAAAATGACTTCTCTGATTAACTTTAACAAATCTTTTTATCTGCTGACCTTGCGCTAAAAGTTAGCCTGATAGCTTTCGTAGTCTGCTTCTTTAAAGCCATTGATTAGAAACTGATCGTCTTTAATCAGTAATGGGCGCTTCACCAACATCCCATCACTGGCTAATAATTCACTGGCCTCTTTGATCGATAAATCAGCCATTTGATCTTTTAACCCTAGCTCACGATACTTGATCCCGCTTGTATTGAAAAAGCGTCGAATCGGCAATTCACTGGTCGTCAGCCAGTTTTCAAAATCAGCGGTTGATGGTGTCTCCTGAATCAAATCAATCGTTTCATAATCGATGCCCGCCTGATCCAACCAAGCTTTGGCTTTACGACAAGTGGAACATTTAGGATACCAATAAAATTTAAGCACGGCGTGTCCTCCTTACAGGTTGTTTGTCGGCACTTTGATAACGCATCGATAAAATCAAACCAATCCCAATCATATTTCCTAGAATTGATGATCCTCCCTGACTAATAAACGGTAACGGAATCCCAGTCAACGGTAACAATCCGATATTCGCCCCAATGTTTTCAAAGACATGGAACAGCATCATCATCACAATCCCCGATGCGATATAAGCATAAAACTCATTGTTCATATCAAAGCTTAACCGAATCATCCGATAAATCAAAATAAAATAAATCAGAATAACAAAAGCGCCACCAACAAAACCAAAATTCTCCCCGATTACCGTAAAAATCATATCTGATTCTCGAACCGGCACATACACATGGCTGACATTATAACCCGTTCCAAACAAGCCACCAGAACCGATTGCCATCAACGCATGGGCTAATTGGAAACTTTCCCCTTGCGGATCATGGAATGGTTCTAACCATGAGTCAATCCGCGCAAATTGGTAATTTTTGAAACCGAGATGGGTTAGCATTTCTCTACCAGTATCCGTTGCGACTAATAAAATTAACGAAATCCCAACCACTGCAGCTAAGGCAATTACTGGTATGACGATCAGCCAAGAAATTCCAGAAATCAAGAACATTCCTGCAAAAATTGCCAGAAAGACCAACATTGTCCCGAAATCCTTTTGGGCCAAGACTAAAACTAAAACCGGGATCGTCACCAACAACAACTTGCCAATCAGTACCAAATCGTTTTTCAACGTATGAAGTTTGTTTGTTACATTATGCTTAGTAATCGTTAACGCCATCATCAAGATATACGCAATCTTCATTAATTCAGAGGGCTGGAACGTTAATGTTCCAAACTTAAACCAGTTTTTGGAACCCGTCGAAGCAGCGAGCGTCGGATCATAATATTTTAATAATGCCAACATGACGGCTAAACCGATCACATAGAGAAACGGCGTCAAACGCCACAACAGTTTCGCATCGAAATGAATGATTACGACAATCGCCAAAGCTCCCACAACATACCAGACGGTCTGCATCACTAAGCTACGAAAAATATTGGGATCTCTTGGATCGTGGCTCAAGGCTACGTACAGAGAAAGCAGTCCAATCAAACATAATATAAAAACAGGTAAAATGATGCCGTAATCAATGCGGCTATCATTATCATTATTTCTTCTTAATCTATCCATTTTTCATCCCTTTTCCACCAATATACTCGTCTCATTATAGACGCTTCTCTGCTTAAAGAAAAGCCGCCATCGCTGACTTTGAAAAAACTTTATTCTTCTTGGAGATCTTGCCGTAAGAAATCGATCCTTCTCTAAATAATCAACTCTAGCAAACTGAACAACCAGACAATCAGAAACCTCCCGGAGTTCCAATTCTCCATAATAAATAAGAACGCCCAACAAGTATTTTGGTATTTGATAAAACGCTGACTTAAATCGTGCTTCTTCTATTACAAGTCATTTTCATTTTTTTGATGGAATAAAACCGTCACAAATAACGGTACCACAAAAGCTCCAAATATTTTTAGAAAATTTCTTGAATTTGTCGGCTAACGTTCCAGTGTTAGCGACCATAACAAAATTGAAGAAAAAA
>NZ_BCQF01000042.1 GCF_001544295.1 Enterococcus pseudoavium NBRC 100491 | reverse complement strand
GATCCGGGAAATGCCGCCACAATAACAGTAGGAACCGTAACAAGTGGTGCGACCGCTGCAGTAACTAATGCAGGAACGACTTCTGCTGCAAAATTCAACTTTGTTCTTCCAAAAGGTGACAAGGGTGATCCCGGAACAAATGCAACGACTACAGCAGTTGCTACAACTACAGCAAACGGTTTAATGGCATCAACAGACAAAGTTAAATTGAATGGGATTGAAACTGGTGCACAAAAAAATCCTGGTGTGGCAACTACAACTGTTGCTGGCTTGATGTCGGCTGCTGATAAAACTAAGCTAGATGGGCTTAATAATATTACATTTGAGAAAGTAGGGGAGGTTTAAATATGGCAGATATTGTACAGCTAAAAGAAGATGGCGTTGCTAAATATTTGAAGACACATGCGGATGCCATCGATGGAATTGAAGGGAAATTAGTAAAAGCTACAGGAAATGAAACAATTTTAGGTTTAAAGAATTTTCAGGATGGGCTTCAACTCGGTGGTCTTCCAGTGATGACCACTAAGACAGCAAGTCAAACTTTTGATTCAAGTACAACACCAGAAATTCAAGCAGGATCAATTAAATTCACACGGTATGGACCGTATGTTATCGGTTATCTAAATTTCCAAGTGCGTGCTGATCGCGATATTTCTCAAGATCAAAACGTTTTCTATGGATTAAATAGTGATCTAGCTTGCGATGCTGACTTTTTCGATTTCGTTTCCTCGTACGCTGGAGTAACAGCGTTAATCAATGTCATGCCAAATAAAATTGCAGCACGTACAACGTTAGTGAAATCTACTTGGTACGTAGGTAGAATTTTCTATAAAGCAAAAAATTAGGAGGGTTACTTATGAAGACGATTTATAAGGTTTTATATCCATTAGGATATGAACCACACGAGGTAGAAGAAGATTTCCCAACAATGATCCCTTTTGTTGAGGTTAAGCCGCTAGAAGGACTTAAAAATGATCAATCTCAATTTTACAATTTTGCAGAGAGAAAATGGGAAGAAGCTGTGACTCAAGATTATTCGAAAAAGTTACAGTTATTAGAAAACATATCCGCTGCCATCCAAGTTGAGAATCAAGCTTTAAAAGAATCAAACGAAGCTTTAACAAAGAAAGCAGAATCTATGTCACAATTAAACGGGAAGCTCATGTTGAATGATGTGGAGTTAAAGAAAGAAATCGAAGGGATCAAAACTCAAATTGGAGGTGCTGCCTAATGTTTAATTTTGATGACATTAAAATGATGTACGATTGGGGTTGTTTCACTGATGATCAAGTACGCGAGTTCGTGCCACTTTGTATCACTGATGAAGAAGCTGATCAGATTATCGCTAAAGCTGAATAAGCTTTATTTTTTTAGCCTCGTTTTTAACGGGGCTAATTATTTAGTTGGAAGGCGGGGGAGTTTTGAAAGATGATACTGCACAAGATGTTATTGAGCGCTTAGTGCGCATTGAAACAAAACTTGATAATTACGAGGCATTGAGAGAGAAGGCGGATGCTGCGAAAGATGTGGCGGATCACGCATATTCTATTGCACTCAACAATGCTGATGACATCAAAGAAATTAAAGCAAACAATAAATGGTCATGGGGTTACATGATCGGTTTAGGCATCACAATTATTGGCTATTTTTTAACGAAATTATAGGGGGGTTCGAAATGATTTTACCGGACAAGTATTACCAAATTATTAAATGGGCGGTTCTCACGGTGTTGCCAGCTGCATCTGTTTTAGTTGGCACACTTGGAAAAGCTTATGGTTGGAATGGAACAGATATGGCAGTTCTAACTATTAACGCATTAGCTACATTTTTCGGGGTTATCACTGGTGTTTCTGCATTCAATTTAAAAAATAAGGAGGACTAGAATGAAAAAGAAATTTTTGCTAGGAGCTGTTACAGCTCTTTTTTTATTGCCTTTTTTTCCTATCTCCGCACAAGCAGCGAAAGGAGATCAAGGAGTCGATTGGGCGGTCTATCAAGGTGCACAAGGGCAGTTTGGTTATGCTCACGATAAATTCGCGATCGCGCAAATCGGTGGCTATAATGCCGGAGGATTGTATGATCAGTGGACGTACCAAAGCCAAGTGAAGTCAGCATTAGCACAAGGTAAACGAGCCCACACATACATTTTGACGTCAAGTCCTGTGTGGTCGGTATTTCCTAGTATGGATGGTGTGGGCATCTATCAGTTCACTTCAACCTATGTTGGTGGCGGACTTGATGGAAACATTGATTTGACCGGTATTACAGATAACGGCTATTCAACATTACCGGATCCAAATCCAGCAGAAGTTACCGATGTCTACCGTGCGGGCCAAAACTATTCTGTGATGGAAGTCAAGAATGATAAAGGTCACGTTGACGGATACGGTGCAATGGCTGGTAAGATTAAAGCGGAAGGATGGAGCACACGCACTCATAAATATCAGTATGCTTTCATCTTAGATCGCACGAACGGTAAAGAACTGAAACGAATTAAGTTGAAAGACTTACCGCGCGCAGATGCAGCCAAAGTCTACAACAGAAATGACGTAGCAGGATTCAACATCGAATTTAATCAAAAAGATGTTAAAGGTCACTCAATCATCATTATGATTCGTAGCACGAACGATCCGAAAGGTGACACCAAAGGCGGATTTAATGACTTAACTGAAACACGCTGGTATTTAGACGTATAAAAAAGGCCCTCTGCATTCGCAGGGGGCTTATTTTTTTGCTTTCTTAATTGTAATTAAGATAGAAGAAGTCTCCCAGACTTAATTAGTTGGGAGTTTTTTTTTATAAGTATATAATGCTTGCAAAGAAATCGGTTTCTATGTAACATCTACTCTATTGGGAAGTCACTCGCCCATAAAAAAAAGGGAACGTCAGATACAGTTACTTGGGGAAGTGGACTGTGGGGAAGATCTGACGTTCTATTTCTTTATTGTAACACGTTTAAAAAATAATAATACTCATTTAAAGTACCCTTAGTTCAATAGGTAGAATACTCCGGTTCATATCGGAAGATGTAGGTTCGAATCCTACGGGGTACATAAAAATACCTCCTCTTTTAGAGAAGGTACGTGAAAATGTGCTATAATATTGTCAGAAATTAAATATCGTACGCCTGTATATGTACGTGATCTAGCTAGCGAATCTGCAAATTCGTTAGCTTTTTTTCATATCGCCATCTGTTCAAATTCCATCATTATCTTAGTCTTTCCAATCACCGAATATTTCTGCACTACAAACTGTTTTCTACTATTGTAGTGTCCGCCAATTACAATCCGCATTCCATTCTCCACATCAGCAAGAAAATTGAGCGAGTGACCAGCGATCAAACAGCTGACATCATCTAACTTAAAAAAGACAAGCGGACGTTCCGAATACTTTAATATTTTGACTTTGCTAACTGTTCCTGTTATTGACTCCACACGATCACTCCTCAACTTTATTAACCACATTATACGAACAAACGTTCTCTTTTGTAAAGCGAACAAATTGTTAAGACTAAAAAGGGGCAAAAAAGGGGCAAATGTTTGCCGATGTTGTCAAATAATGTCTAATTATCTGTATCAATTAAACGATAAAAACGTTGATTTGGCAGTATTTTAAAACATTTGTTTAGCAGTAATCCAACTAAGTGGGATCCGGCATGTGTCTGATAATATGACTTTTATAGCAAGCTGACTAGCTTGCTTTTTTTGTTTTCAATTTTGAATGAAGTATGAAAAAAATTAATTAGTTCTTTGATTAGAACAGTTGCTTTCGGCAAAAAACGCAGTTGAGCGGATTGGTTCAACTGCGTTTTTCCTATGGATTTAGAAAAGGGAAATTGTTTGTCTCGTAGGGTTTTCAAGTTCAAGTAAGCGAGCTTTGATTGTTAAGCCGGCTTCGCTGGATCCAGAATAACCGACGAGCTGGCCATTTTTACCAATGACACGATGACAAGGGATGATAAGCGGCAGAGGATTGTTATGATTGGCCTGACCAATCGCTCTTACGGCTTTCGGGCGCTTGATTTTTTCTGCAATAGCCAGATAGCTGCAAGTCTCACCATAAGGGATTTCTGTAAGAGCTTGCCAGACTTCCTGTTGAAATACGGTTCCAACTTCGAAAACATAAGGAAGTTCAAAGGTTTTCCGCTGTCCTGCTAAAAATTCTAGGATCTGCTTTTGAGCAGCTTTTAACAGAGCTTGGTCAGCTAAAGGATTCTCTTCGATGGGAGTATAAGAAACTCGGGTTAGAGCTGTTTGGTTAGCATCTAACCAAAGGGGGCCGAGTGTAGATTCGAATTTCATCATGTACCTCTTTCTGCTGAACGAGTTCGTTCAGCGTTTCTTAGCTATATGTTACTATAGATGGGATAAGAAGAGTTGAAAAGAGGATGGATAATGGAAAAAATTATTCTTTTACATACCAATGATCTCCACTCCCATTTAGAAAATTGGCCGAAGATTCGCCGCTTTCTCCTAAATCGTAAGCAAGAAGAGACGCCAGAAAAAAAGATCATTACAGTTGATCTGGGGGATTTTGTTGATCGCTGGCATCCGTTGACCGAAGCGACGAATGGTCAAGCGAATGTGGAGTTAATGAATCAAATTCATTACGATGCCGCGACGATCGGAAACAATGAAGGCGTGGGAAATTCTAAAGAGGAACTGAATCATTTATACGATCGAGCGAATTTTGATGTGCTTTTAGCGAATCTTTTTGATAAGGGAACGCTGCAACCTCCCGTGTGGGCTCAACAATGCAAGGTGATCACGACTGAGCAAGGTACCAAAGTGGGCTTAATTGCTTTTACGGCTCCGTTTCCTTTAACTTACAGTCCGAATGGCTGGGATATTCGTCAAGTGATGGATATTTTACCCGAGTTGGTGGCTGAACTTCGTCCTAAAGTGGATGTATTGGTGCTGATGAGTCACCTAGGGATCAGCGTTGATCGAAGAATTGCGCGGGAAGTCCCAGCGATTGATGTAATCTTAGGTTCTCACACGCATCACTTGTTTGAAGAGGGCGAAAAAATCGGGTCGGTCCAGTTAGCCGCTGCGGGGAAATACGGTTATTATGTCGGGGAAGTTCAGCTAACCGTAGATGAAGCACATCGTATCAAAAAAACTTCCGCCCACACCTATGCAACGGAGCGGATGCTACCATTACCGGAAGACCAAGAGGAGATTTCTGAGTATTTGCAAAGGGGCCACCAGCTTTTAGCGGATAAAAAAGTCGCCGAGATTCCCTTTGATTTGAGTACCGATTATCGAGCGGAACATTC
This sequence comes from Enterococcus pseudoavium NBRC 100491, assembly GCF_001544295.1. Classification (GTDB taxonomy): domain Bacteria; phylum Bacillota; class Bacilli; order Lactobacillales; family Enterococcaceae; genus Enterococcus_A; species Enterococcus_A pseudoavium. The sequence goes on along the minus strand of NZ_BCQF01000042.1, from coordinate 7,046 downwards.
ATTGATTCATTATACCTTGGCTGCAGTGAAAGAAGCTGCTCAAACGGACGTAGCGATTTTAAATACGGGTCTATTTCTGACAGATGTGTCGGCAGGGATCGTCAATCAAGATCAGTTGCATACGACATTGCCTCATCCGATGCATTTAATCAAGGTGACACTGGATGGTAATAATCTGATCCGCTTGATTTTAGAGATGGAAAAAAACCGCCATTTTCTGATTAATTTTCCAGTAATGGGAATGGGATTTCGCGGAAAAGTTTTTGGTCACTTAGTTTATGATGGAATTGACTACGATCGAGTGAATCATCAAGTCCGCTGGTTGGGGGAACCGATTGATCCCGAACGTGAGTATACGCTTGCGACGGTGGATCACTATATGTTTGTTCCATTCTTTCCCACGATTGAGATTGCCGGACGCTATGAATTTCTTTTTCCGGATTTTATCCGTAGTGTTTTGGGAGACTATCTCCACACTCACTATCCAATCAAATAAAAACAAGGTATAATAGCAAACAGGTGGTGAAACGATGGCAAAAGAAAAAAGAGATAAAAAAGAACAAAAAAACACTTCAGAAAAGACTGTTACAGCAGAGCTGACTGAAGTCTTAGATGAAATCGTTGAGACTCCCGCTGAAGAAAAGAAAAAAGGTGAACCCGTTGTATTTGTCGATGACAGTAATCTTTTGATTGGTGAACGCCAATATCGCTTAGTTAGAAATTATCGTGAGGGCTTTGATGCCGAACGCTTAGGTGAACGCTTTAGTGAGGTTTTGACACGCTATGATTATATCGTTGGTGACTGGGGGTATGAGCAGTTGCGGCTAAAAGGCTTTTTCCGGGAAGAGGATCGGAAAAGTTTGCCCGAGCAACGAATAGATGCGCTAGAAGATTATCTATATGAATATTGCAATTTTGGTTGTGCTTATTTTGTTTTGGAACGGACTGGCGGCAAACGCCAGCAGCCGCGCAAAAAACGTAAGCGTAAGCGTAAAGATAAGCCACAAGCATATATCGAAGAGAAGAAGGTAGCGGTGACGGATAAACCTAAGAAAAAACCAGTAATTAAAAACCGTCAACCGAAAAAAGAACCCGTAACAACAACGAAAGAAAAAGACGGACGCTTCGTGATTCGTCAAAGAGAAGAGTAATAATATGTACAAAGGATATTTGATTGACTTAGATGGAACGATTTATCGTGGCAGTGAACCAATCCCTGCAGGCCGCCGCTTTGTGGAGCAACTGCAAGCGCGGCAGATTCCCTTTTTGTTTTTGACCAATAACACAACGAAAACACCTGCAACTGTTGCCGCTCGTTTGGCCAATGAATTCTCAATCCAGGTTGCCCCAGAAACGGTTTATACCGCAACTTTAGCGACGATTGATTATATGGACGATGCGGCCAAAGGAAAGAAAGTATTTGTGATCGGGGAGCCGGGCTTGATCGATCCCATTTTAGCGGCCGGCTATGTTTGGGAAGAAAAAGATCCGGACTATGTAGTTGTCGGTTTAGATACGGCAGTTACCTATGAAAAATTTGTGACTGCGACTTTGGCAATCCAAAAGGGCGCGTTGTTTATTGGAACCAACCCTGATAAAAATATTCCAACGGAACGAGGCTTATTGCCTGGTGCGGGCTCAGTGATTGCAATGGTTGAAGCGGCAACGCAGCAAACGGCCATTTATATTGGAAAACCAGAAGCAATTATTATGGACAAAGCAGTGGGTATTTTAGGAGTCGAGAGATCAGAGGTCTTGATGGTAGGTGACAACTACACCACCGATATCTTAGCTGGGATCAATAATGAGATTGATTCGTTACTAGTCTTATCCGGCTTCACGCAAAAAGCAGAGGTGCCGACTTTGCCGATTGCACCAACTCATGTAGTGGATTCGCTGGATGAATGGAATTTCAATGAAGAATAAATGGCTAGAAAGAATTGGACTAGTCTGTCTGTTGCTGAGCTTATTGACCTTGGCGATTACATTGACGATCAATGCCCGTTGGCTTTACCAGTTTGATATTGGACATTTGGAATTGTTGGATTATACAACGCTTTCAGAAAAAGAGTTGCTGCATAACTTTGATCAACTCATGAACTATTTGAATCGGCCGTGGGTGAAGACGTTGGAAATGACAGATTTTCCGGTATCCGCTAGTGGAGCTTTGCACTTTTATGAAGTGAAAAAGCTATTTTTATTAAATTATGGCTTATTGTTAGTGACGCTCATTCCCAGTGTGCTCTATCTGCGGCGCTTAGCTGGTCAGAAACACCTGTGGCTCTTGATCCAACCATTTCGGATCGCAGTCGTTGCGCCGATAGTGATTGCTTTTTTGATGGCAGTCAATTTCGATCGCTTCTTTATTATGTTCCACGGTGTTTTCTTTAATAACGATGCCTGGATTTTTAATCCGGCGACAGATCCGATCATCAATGTACTGCCGGAGACATTTTTCTTACATTGCTTTCTTCTGTTTTTCGTATTACTAGAAATTTTTTACTTCTTGCCAATTTATTTTGGTAAAAGAGCATTAAAAAAAGAGCAGTAAGCTCTTTTTTTTAATGCTCTTATTTGACAATTGAATCTAATTTACCTGGGTTTTCGTGGGCTAACCGACTGGCTGCGGATGCAGCGATTGCACCCACCAAATCATCGAGAAAGGTATGGACCTGCCCGTCATCGTGCTTATTGAGTTTTTTTAAAATTCCCGGCTTCACTTTATCGATGTAGCCATAATTCGTAAAACCGATCGAACCATAAACATTTACGATAGATAGCGCCATGATCTCATCAATGCCATAAAGCCCCTCATCTTCTTCGATAATATCTTGCAGAGGGAAATCCAGTTTCTTTTGTTCAGCCAATTTGTCTAATTCAATGCCGGTGATGATGGCATTGTGAACTTCACGTTTCGTTAATACGCGATTCACGCTGTCAATGCAGACGTCAATAGACAGCTTATCAATGTAGTCTTTTTGTAAGAAAAAGACTAGGTCTGCGATATCGCGAATCGTCACACCGCGTTCTGTTAAAAGTTCTCGTGCTTTTTGTTCAAGCGCCATTGTTTCGAATACCATAATTAGACCTCCGTTGAATTTAAATTTGTGGAAATAAACTAGTACTATGCCCAGGTTGTGCCCGATTTTTGGGATTCACATAGTGGAGTGCATTATTGACGGCTGTCGGTGCTTCTCCCATCCCGGTAGCGATCAATTTCACTTTTCCGTCATAGGTAGCAATATCACCGCAAGCATAGACGCCAGGGACAGATGTTCGCATATCGGATTCAACTAAAATCGCTTGCCGTGTACTTTCAAGTCCCCAAGAACGTAGCTGCTCCAAAGAAGAGGAAAACCCATAGTTTACGATTAAATAATCTACGCCTACTGTGATTGTCTCATCGCTTTTTACTTTTTGTAAAGTTAAACCTTCTAAAGCTTCATTCCCATGCAGTTCTTTTAAAATATAAGGTGTATAGATATTAACCGTGGATTCTTTTAATTTCTGGACGCTGTGTTCATGCCCGCGGAAATTATCGCGCCGATGAATAATTGAAACCTCTGCAGCGATGGGTTCCAACATCAAAGCCCAATCGATTGCGGAATCGCCACCGCCGGCAATCACGACTTTCTTTCCGGCATATTTCATCAAGTCGTTGATATAATAATCGATGCCATGATTTTCAAAGTGCTCGGCTTCGTCAAGCATTAATCGTCTTGGTTGGAAAGAACCGTTACCGATTGCTAAGACCACCGCCTTGGTATAATGAGTCTCTTTATTAGTGACCAATTCAAGATAGTCCTCGTGCTGCTTTAATTCTAGAACTTCTTCTTCTAAACAATAAGTATGGGAAAAAGTTCGTAACTGTTTTTCTAAGTTGTTCACTAGATCTGCCGCTTTTACAATAGGAAAACCGGGGATATCGTAAATGTTTTTTTCAGGGTAGAGCGTCGTCAGTTGTCCACCTAGTTGTGGTAAACTGTCGATCAGTTTTGTTTTAGCTTGGCGAATCCCTGCATAAAAAGCAGCGAACATGCCAACTGGCCCGGCCCCTACGATGGTAATGTCGAAAATATCCATTTGATCACCCTTTCTTTCCCCACGATTGTAACAAAAAAATGAAAAAGAAAGAACTGCTTGACTTCGAGAGGTGGCAAAACAAGCAAAGTTTGTTATGATAGACACAGTAAAAAATAAAGGAGGACATTGACGTGACTCAATTTCCACAATTAAATTTGACAGAAGAAAAAGGTCCAAAAGCGACAATTAAAACCAATATGGGGGACATTAAAGTTCAATTATTCCCTGAAGAAGCGCCTAAAACAGTTAAGAACTTTATTGAACTGGCTCAAAAAGGGTACTATGATGGAGTGATTTTCCACCGTGTAATCCCTGATTTTATGATCCAAGGTGGCGATCCAACTGGTACCGGTATGGGTGGGGAAAGTATTTACGGTGAAAAATTTGAAGATGAATTTTCACGGAACTTATTTAACCTGCGTGGAGCATTATCGATGGCGAATGCTGGTCCAAATACGAATGGCAGTCAATTCTTTATCGTCAACAACCAAAATGTTCCAGCCAACATGATGACTCAATTGGAAGAAGCTGGTTTTCCAGGTGAAATCGTTGAAACGTATAAACAAGGTGGAACGCCTTGGCTAGATTTCCGTCATACTGTTTTCGGTCATGTGATCGAAGGAATGGATGTAGTTGATAACATTGCAGCTGCAAAACGGGGTGCACAAGACAAACCGGTTCACGACATCGTGATCGAATCAATCGAGATTACTGAATAAAAAAGACGGCCGATTCGGCCGTCTTTTTTTAGTTTAGAGCAGTTACGATACGTTTCAACCCTTCTTCAAGAATCACACGCGGACAAGCGATGTTCAGACGCATATGCTGTTTACCGCTAGGACCGTAACTTATGCCAGTATTTAAAACAACTTTGCCTTTGTGCACGAGGAGTTGTTCCAATTCATCGTCAGAAAGAGGATAGGCTGAAAAATCTAGCCATAATAGATAAGTTCCTTCTGGTGGCATGATCTTCACCTTGGGCAAATGTGTTTTGAAAAAGTCCAAGGTGTAATGGATATTTCCTTGGAGATAAGGTAGTAAGGTTGCCAGCCACTCTTCACCAGTTTCATAAGCAGCTTCCATTCCAATCAGACCAAACGTGTTGATTTCTTGCTGAAAGTTCTCTGCTTGTTTACGAAGTAATTGTTTCCGCAAACGATCATTCTTAACAAAGACAATAGAATTTTTAATGCCGGCTAAATTGAAGGTTTTAGTCATGGAAGTAAACTGCAGGCTAAAATCACTGAAGTCTTCTCCTGCTTGAAAGAAAGAAGTCATCATGTTAGGTGGAAAAATCAAGTCTTGGTGGATTTCATCGCTGAAGACAAGTACTTGGTATTTTTTACAAAGTTCCCCCAATTTAGATAATTCCGCTTTTGTCCATACTCTACCACCAGGGTTGTGGGGATTGCATAGAATCATGACTTTCACCGAATGCTGTTTAAATTTTTCTTCTATGTCAGCCAGATCCATCACAAAACGCCCATCCTCTTCAATTAATGTGCTGCGGACCAATTGTCGACGGTTATTAGTAATGATGCCTGCAAACGGTGGGTAAACAGGGTCGTGAATCAAAATAGCATCATTTGGTTTAGTAAAAGCTTGCAAAGCAGTAGTGATTCCTGCCAGTACGCCTGAAAAGAAAATAATCTCTTCTTGGTTTATAGTAAGCTGATGTTTCGACTGTTCCCAGTTAACGATCGCTGTGTAGAGTTTCTCAGGTGTGTCTGTATAGCCTAAAATGCCATGAGTTAATAATTTCTGATAGGCCGTTAACACGCCAGTCGGTGCTTTAAAATCCATATCGGCAATCCACAGAGGCAAAAGTTCTTTTTCATTGTATGTTTTAAGAATGGTATCCCATTTAATACTGTTAGAACCAAGCCGATTAACCGGTTGTTCAAAATTCGTCATACTACGTCCTCCTATTTGCAAACTTCTATTTTCTATCTAAATACAGTATAATGAAACATGCGAAAAGAGGGAAATAAATTGGAATATAAAATTGGAGAGATCGTTGAGGGACGTGTTACAGGGATTCAACCATATGGGGCGTTTATTTCGTTAGATGAACAGACGCAAGGGTTGATCCATGTATCGGAAGTCCAAGCTGGCTACACAAAAAATATTCATAGTTTTTTGGAAGTAGGACAAACTGTCAAAGTTCAGGTCATTGATATTGATGAATATACCAAAAAAATTAGCTTGTCGTTAAGAACATTAATGGAGAATTCAAGCGAGACACCGTATCATCGAAAACGCTATTTTACAAATCGAAATAAGAACATAGGGTTTCGGACGCTTGAAAAAAATATGCCGATTTGGATAGAAGAGGCCGTGGAATATTTAGTAGAAGAGCAGAATGGAAAATAGTTTTCAATTTCATGCAAAGAATATCTTTTTTTCTGAAAACATGCTACAATAAGTAGGATTTACAATTAGCTTTTTGCAGAGGTGGAAATTGTGACGAAACAAGTATCTGGAACAATCATGTTGCATTTAGAAGATGGATCAAAACGGTTTTTAGTTCATGAAACAGGAAAAGATAAAGAGTTTGCCCGCGCCGATACCAAAGCTGAAAATACAGTTTTAGCTAGTTTTTTGAATTTTTTGAAAGCCTCACTACATATTGATGTTAACAATATTCGTTTAGTCGAATTAACCAACACGCAATCACATGGCATGAGTTTACCACTCTATGTTTTTGAAATGGCTAGTACTGAAGTTACAGAACTGCCTGAAGGTTTTGCCTGGGAAAGTCCGGAAAGTGTAAGGAAAATCCTTGGAACCATTGAAATTGAAGGTGTACCATTATTCGAATAGTCGATAAAAAGAGAGCTTATAAAAATAAGTTCTCTTTTTTTGAAGAAAATAGTTGACCGCTGAATCATTAAGTGGTAAATTAATAAACGTTGCTGATACAGCAAAAGCCGAACAATGAAAATTGAAATTAAAAAAACTTC
>NZ_BCQF01000041.1 GCF_001544295.1 Enterococcus pseudoavium NBRC 100491 | reverse complement strand
ACTTTTTTATTGTGCCACATCTTGGACAGCGTTATGAGCAGCAAAATTTTATCTCAACGATTGGTCTGAAGCTGCCTCAAAATAGTTTGAAATATTGGCAAGAACGCTTAAATCACTATTCGGTCGACTATACTGTAAGTGATCGGCAATTACGGTTTTCTGATCCTGATCAAGTAGAAGTTATTTTGACTGAGACCGATTTGTCGCCACTAGCTCCCGATCATCAAGTCAAAAATGAGATCCCAGCCGCTAAACAAATTTTAGGCTTGAATTCCAGTCAGATTCATGTGGCCGATCCTAAAGCTACCAGTACTTTTTTTGAGACTTTTTTAGGCTGGAAAACACTTAACCAACGAATTCAATTAAATGCGACGGAATTTATAGACATCCTACCAACTGAATCAACGGAACCAAGTCGGATGGGACGCGGCAGTGCCGATCATATCGCTTTTGCCATCAAAGATGATGCTGCGTTAGAAGAGCTTTATCAACGAGCAGAAACACAAGGCTGGCAGATCGAAAAAATGGTTTCTCGCGGTTACTTCAAGAGTCTCTACATTCGTGAACCCGGCGGTAATCGAATGGAGTTCGCTACGCTGACTCCAGGCTTTACCATTGATGAACCACTAGAATCACTAGGTGAACACTTTGCCCTACCACCCTTCTTAGCAGATCAGCGAGCAGCGATTGAAGCGAATATTTATCCTGCGACAAAATAATTCATGCGCAAGCAATCAAAGGTTTTTCTTTGATTGCTTGCGCATTTCTACTACTTTAATGCGGTGTTCGTTTAGCGACGTAACGTTTGTACTGCTCCAGCCAATCTTCTGCACTAATTTTTTCGGCTAATTCCCCCAACAACTCATAGGGAATTTTTTTAGGATTGGTTAGCCGGATACAGCTTTTCCCCATATTCAATTTGGTCGGCATCACTTGTTGGTACTCCTTTTGAAACCAGTCCAACAGCTCCGGATTTCCCATCAAGCCCATATGATAGAGTGATAAATGTCTTTTTTGCGCCGCTAAACTAATAAATGGAACCCCTTCATCTTTTCGTCCCAAATAGCCGTCTGGAAAAACTTCCAGCGGAACGACAAAAGTGGGCATCTCATACTGCCAAACCAACTCAAAGCCGGCAGGAATATGCTCCTGAAGTGTATTCAGTAATTTAAGATAAGCGGTCTGCCACTTCGGGTCCATTTCACGAAGATAATTATCTAATTCTTGCATTGGTAGCTCCCCTCACTAACTAGTTAAAAATTTTCACATGCAAAAGAGGCCTTTCTTTGCAGATTTACTTGAATTTAAGTATAACTGAAAGAGAGGAAAACCAGTAGAAAGGAAGTTTTAACCATGTATTCATTAGTTCCCGAAAATATGTATGAAGTCGAACAAAAACTAAATTATTTCAAGGAAAAAGGCCAAGAGATTACCGAGGAAGAAATCATTCGGCAAGCGGTACTAGATAATGCTCAACAAATCCTAGATGGTGATTTAGAAGGTCCGTATTGGAAAGTAAAATGGCAGTCAGAAAATCAGACGCTTGCCATTTTTGACATTATGAACAAAGAAGTCGGTATGGTCGCTAGCCTGTCTGGTTCGTTTACTGAAGATTTTCGAACTAGCGCGGCGAATGTGATCCGCCAGCTAGCAGAAGAGATTCAAAAGATTGTGAATGAGAATTAGAAAAACGCCTTTTTTATTCAACAATTCCTCTGAAAAATTTCAGCATCTCCGAGAACAATTATTCGCTTTTTAAAAAAGAAAAGTGTAGAATCAGCTTAACTTATTAAAAGTAAGTAAATTTTGATAGCTTTAAGGAGGTTATTCATCATGAAAAAAATTGGTTTTTTAAGCTTCGGTCACTGGATGGAACAGGGCTCTTTAGTTAAAACAGCCCAAGATGCTTATTTGCAATCGATTGAGCTAGCCATTGAAGCAGAAAAAATTGGGATCGACGGCGCTTATTATCGCGTCCATCATTTTGCTGATCAAATCGGTTCCCCATTCCCATTACTTTCAGCAATCGGTGCTAAAACTAGTAAGATCGAAATCGGGACTGGTCTAATTGATATGCGCTACGAAAATCCTTATATGATGGCAGAAAATGCTGGCTTAACAGATATCATTACGCAAGGACGGGTGGAATTAGGTGTCGGTCGTGGTTCACCGGAACAAGTACTTGATGGTTGGAAATATTTTGGCTATGACTACAGCGAAGAAGAAATTAAGGATATTACACGCGAACGAACATTGGAATTTTTGAAATTATTGGAAGGTGAGCGTTTCGCTGAACAAAACCCACAACCAATGTTCCCACAAGCTCCCGGAAAATTACGTTTGGAACCTTATTCAGAAGGCTTACGTCAACGAATCTGGTGGGGGGCTGGTTCAACTCAAACTGCCGTCTGGGCAGCTCAACACGGAATGAACTTGCAATCATCAACTTTGGTGAACTATGAAACCAATGAACCCTTCCATGTACAACAAGCCAAACAATTACGGGCTTATAAAGAAGCCTGGAAAGCCGCTGGACACGATTTTGAACCGCGTACCTTAGTCACACGATCGATTCAACCAATCACGACTGACTTTGATCGCCAATTATTTGGTCATCAAGGCGATGATGCTAATTACGATCAAGTTGGTTTCTTAGCTTACCATCAAAACCCAACCATCTTCGGAAAAACTTTTGCTGGTGAACCAGACAAAATCGTTCAAGAATTAGCTGAAGATGAAGCGATCAAAGAAGCCGATACAGTATTAGTAACGATCCCCAACACTTTAGGCGTTGAATACAATATGCATCTATTGGAAACAATCGTTAAAGATATCGCTCCTGAGCTAGGTTGGCGTTAATCGTTAAATCATGCTGGCTTAGATTGTAGACCAAGTCCCATTTCCGACTTAGGTCTACAATCTTTTTTTCTATAATAAAGCATTCCATTAGTAGGATGAGGAAAAATAATCACTGTTTCGGATTCTTGCTTGAAACAGATTTTCAAATTCAGTCAAATCCTAACAAAACGGTTACATTTTTTATTTGACATTTTGATTTGCTGTCGTTATTATAGGCTTAGATAGGCGTGTCACTGGTTCGACCAGGCATCAACCAACAGCTAATAGACTGCAGAGGCAGTTTGTTAATGTTGGCTTTTTTTATTCTCTAAGTTAGGAGGTGACAAGATGGAGGTTTTTAAAGGGATCAATAATAATTTTGCCTTAGCCAAACGGAATGGCAAAGAAGTCATTGTAGCTCAAAATGGCATCGGTTTTGGAAAATTTCCAAAACAAGTGGCGGAAAATGACGTCGAAAAAGTCTATGAATTGAATGATTTTGCTTTACAAGGCATCGACTTTACACAGTTTTCACCTGAAGTTATGAATTACTCCCATAAAATCGTTCAAGAAGCAGAGAAAAAACTGAACCTGCCTACAACAGATCTGTTATTTCTAAATATTGCCGATCACACCAACTATATGGTTCAACGTTTGAAACAAGGGATTTCCTTAAGCGCCCCCTTTCGTGTGGAGATTGAAAAATTCTTTCCGAAAGAATTCGCACTAGGAAATTGGGCAGTGAATTATTTAGCGGAAGAAACCGGCTTGGAGATTCCACGGCAGGAAGCTCACGCATACGCCTTACACTTGATCAACAGTCAAGCCAATTTAGGTGAGCGCGCTAAGATTGATCCCTACATCAAGATCGTTAGTGATATCAACAATATTATTACCTATCATTTTCGCAAAGAATTTCCGGAAGATTCCTTTTACTATTTGCGTTTTGTCACCCATTTAAAATATTTTATCGCACGGAAACTCAATCATGAGACGACAGAGTACCGGAAAAGCGACCTGTATCAAACACTACAAAAAGAATACCCCTTTGAAGCACAAGCAGTGAAAAAAATCGAAAAGTATCTAACGGAGTCTTATCATTGGGTCTTAGATGAAGAAGATTTGCTTTATCTATTGATCCACATAAAAAAAATAAGTGAGATTTGAGTGTCACTGGTTCGACCAGGCATAACCAAAGAAACTTATCTTCCTACAAGGAGATAGTGTTTTTTTGGTTTTTTTTATTCACTAAATTTAGGAGGAATTATAAATGAATGATCAAGAAAGAGCCAAAGCGATTTTACAAGGAGTCGGCGGTAAAGAAAATGTTTCTTCTCTGACCCATTGCGCGACCCGTTTGCGTTTTTCATTAAAAACCGGAGAAAAAGTTCAAGCTAATGAGATCCAAGATATCCCAGGTGTCATCCAATTTGTCGAATCTGGCGGACAGCATCAAGTAGTCATCGGGAGCGATGTCGCTGATGTCTATGATGAAGTCGTGAAATTATTACCTGACACTGAACCAACCGAGACACCCAAAAAGGAAAAACAAAAATGGTATGATGAATTTTTTGCGACGATATCTGCCATTTTCACGCCATATATCGGTGTTTTAGCTGCTGCTGGGGTTTTGAAGGGCTTTTTGATCCCGCTTTCGCTATATAATATTTTACCTGTAGAAAATACACTTTATCAGATTTTAGCGGTGCTCTCTTCAGGCGTCTTTACCTTATTACCTTTATTCATCGCAGTGACAGCTGCTGAGCGCTTCAAGACCAATCGCTTTATCGCACTAGCTTTAGCCGCTGCGATGATTTATCCCTTGACGGACGCTGCCATTCCTGACAGTGGTCTGCTATTCGGTTTAACGATTGGCTTTAAAGGCTATGGCGGCGCAGTAGTACCAACAATTTTAGCGATTTGGGCACAAAGTTATGTGGAACGTTGGGTTAAAAAAATCTTACCAAAAGTAACCCATACCGTTTTCGTTCCCTTCTTTACCTTGATCCTTACAGGAATCGCTGTTTTTACTGTCATCGGACCTTTAGGTAATGGAGTAGCGGCTTTGATCGGTCAAGGCTATTTTACGATGTACGATTTCAGTCCCGTCTTAGCTGGTGCATTGCTAGCGGGCTTGTTCCAACTACTAGTTATGGTGGGATTACACTGGGGAATTTTACCGATCGCTTTGATCAATATTCAAAATACCGGGACCGATACGATTTTACCGATTGGTTCAAATGGTGTCTATGGTCAATTTGGTGCGGTAGTCGGTGCATGGTTGTTCTTACGTAAAGGTAAAGACAAAGAAATCGCCGCTTCTTCTGCGTTATCAGGCTTTTTTGGAATCACTGAACCTGCGATTTATGGGATCAACTTAAAATATAAAATGCCCTTTATCATTGGTTCCGTAGCAGCTGCCGTTGGTGGAGGGATCAGCGGATTTTTCCAAACCAAGGCATATTCTTTCACTCCAGTTGCTAATATCTTTACCGCTTCAATGTACGTGGGGCCAGGTAATAACTTTGCGGCACAAATGTTAGCCAATGGTGTTTCATTTGTCTTGGCACTAGTAGGAACGGCCCTATGGATGCGGAATTTGCTGAAAAAAGAAACTGTCTCAGCTGATGTCCCCCAAACGGTTGTCCCTACTGTTAGTAAATCAGTTATAACAGCTGACGCTTCAGCCGTAGTATCCCCATTAAAAGGCCAGCTGTTGCCAATCGCTGAGATTAACGATCCCGTCTTTTCATCAAAAAGCATGGGGGAAGGTTTTGCAATCCACCCCAGCGACGGAACGGTTTATGCGCCGGTCACTGGAGTAGTCGAATTAATCGCACAAGCAAAACACGCCATTGGTTTTACCGCCGATGATGGCAAACAAATTTTAGTTCATATCGGCTTAAATACAGTAGAATTAGAGGGAAAAGGATTTTCTTGGACGATCGCTCAAGGTGATTCTGTTCAAGCTGGGCAAGTAATCGGACAAGTCGATTTCAGCCAATTAGTTGATTACGATACGACCACTGCCGTGATTCTAACCAATACCTTTGACTATTCAGAAGTCACGGTGGATTTAACTAGCCCTGATCAATTAATCCAAGTAAAGAAAGCAGGAAATTAACGTGCGAAAATTTATTTTAAATGCCGATGATTTAGGCTTGTCAGAAGCCATCAATTTAGGGATCGCCAAAAGTATTCGAGATGGCTTAGTGAACAGCACATCATTAATGGTCAATCTGCCGGAAGCCTCAGCCGGTGTCCAATTGGTCCAAGCAATTGATCCCGATTTTGAAATCAATTTACACATCAACTTTACTTTAGGCCAACCGGTTTCTAAAGACACGCAAGCAATTGCCAGTTTACTCACAGAAAATGGCGAATTTTTATCTTCCAGTCATTATAAAAATGGCGGAACTTTACGCTTTGACTATCAAGAAATCAAAAAGGAAATGGAAGCGCAAATTTTGCGCTTCCAAGAATTATTAGGCTATTTACCTGTTCATATGGAAACTCATTCCGTCGGCGATGAAGCTGTCGGTCAGGCATTGTATGAGCTAGCCAAAAAATATGGGATTCATGCCAATCTGTTTTATGGGTATCAACCACCTAAAGAATTGCCCTATCAAGCAGCGCAAATTCCCGATTTTAGCAAATTAATGACGGTCTTGAATCGCGGTACGACTTTAGCTGATTTTTCAGAAGACCATTTTGGTTATCAAAACTTAGCCGAAGAAATCGTGGTCGAATTGCATCTACATCCTGGATTTATCGATCAATACCTGCTAGACCACAGCAGCCTTACCTTGCCACGTTGCAAAGACCTGGTAACACTCACCTCCGCTGAGTTAAAAGACTGGTTCGCCAAAACCGATAATCAGATCGTTAATTTTTCTAGTTTACGCTAAATCGTTTTGTACAGGAAAAAAATACCTCTCTGCGCGGCTAAAACAGTTTTAGTAATCGCCTAGTCTTTAGCCCCTAGAGATTTTTCAAGTTACGAATAAAAGCGGAGGAATAGGCAAAATCATTACACTTTGGTCATTCTAGCGTTATACTAGTCTGTATAACAATACTAGGAGGTTTGCTTCATGGAACAGTTAAAATTGAATAACGGTCAAATGATTCCGCAACTGGGACTAGGGGTATTTAAAATGGAAGACCCTGAAGAATTAAAGCGTTCAGTAGCAGCCGCATTGCAAAATGGCTATCGTCATTTTGATACCGCAACGATCTATCATAACGAAAGCCTGTTAGGCGAAGCACTAGCTGAAAGTGATGTGAAACGGGAAGACTTATTCATTACGTCAAAAGTCTGGAACAATAATACCACTTATGATGACACCATCAATGCTTTCCATGAATCATTGAAACAATTAAAAACAGATTATTTGGATCTGTATTTGATCCATTGGCCAAGTGAGGGTTATAACGAAAAATGGCGGGCCATGGAAAGTTTATACAATGACGGTTTGATCAAAGCCATCGGCGTCTCAAACTTTGAACAGCCCCATTTAGAAAAATTATTGGCTACGGCAAAAGTGAAACCGGCCGTTGATCAGCTGGAAACTCATCCTTATTTCCAACAAAAAGAATTGCATGCCTTCTTGAAAGACTTAGGTATTGCCCATGAAGCTTGGGGCCCGCTGGGTCAAGGAAAAAGCAATGTCTTACAAGATCCTGTGCTAGTTAAAATTGCTGAAGCCCACAACAAGAGTGTCGCTCAAGTCATTCTGCGCTGGCATTTGCAACGCGACATCATTGTGATCCCCAAATCGGTTCATCCGGAACGAATCGCCCAAAATATTGATGTCTTCGACTTTAACTTGACCGCGGAAGAAATGGCACTGATTGCTACAATCGACCAAAAACAACGCGGTTCCGGTGATCCTAATGATGAAGCGTTTCTAAAATCATCCATGAGCCGGGTTTAATTCGTAAATCATTCCTTGAAAAAAAAGCAGCGGCCTTTCTGGCCAGCTGCTTTTTTTAGTTATATTTCAAGTGATAAATTAATAAACAAGTTTTACTCTATCGTTCATGATCTGATTTGTTCGCTCAATGAAATACTCGCGGGATAAATCTTGGCCTTGGTTAACGTGAATCATATGTTGATTGGCCAATTCATCTGTATAATCCTTTAAGGCATACGTCTTATAAGTTTGATAATTATCACCAATATAAGTAATCGTTGGTAAAAACTCGACTTTTTCAAATTTCAGCGCTTTTTTTCTTTTATCGTAATCGATCGTCCAGCGTCCCAGCCCGCCAAGCATTCGATCATTTTCTGCCTGAGAGGAAATAAAATTTCCTAAAGAATACATCACTAACGTCTGATTCCCCGTTTCCCCAGTCAAATAGTCCATCGGCTGAATTACATGTGGATGACCGCCCACGATGACATCCACTCCCGCATCACTTAATAGCTGAGCCAGCCGCTCTTGTTCTTGATTCGGTACAAACTGATACTCTTCGCCCCAATGCATACTAACGATTTGAATATCACTTTGTTTATTTAAAGCTTTCAGATCGGCTTTGATTTGATCCTCGTCGATTAGATTAACTAAATAATCTTTTCCTTCCGGTAGCGTAAGGCCATTTAAGCCATAGGTATAGGAAATTAAACCGACTTTTACCCCTTTGATTTTTTTGATCTTCAGCCGTTTAACTTCCGCTGATTGCTGCGAACCAGTCACAGTGATATCAGGATATTTAGCCAAATAATCTAACTGTTTAACGATCCCGTCCTCGCCTCTATCAAAGGTATGATTACTGGCTGCCGATAACCAATTAAATCCCGCGGTGTGTAATGAATCCAATACTTGCGTTGGCCCATTAAAAGCCGGATAACCTGACAGACCCAATTCTTCCCCCGCACAAATCGTCTCCAAATTGATGTAAGCCAGATCGCGATCTTGATTCAAATACCTTGTAGGTTCATACATCTCATCAAAGCGATAACTGCCATCCGACTGTTGGAGATGCTCATAAATATAATCATGAATCAAATTATCCCCAACAGCAGAAAAATTAAGCTTCACTGTCGAATCATTTTGCGTCACGGCTTCTTTGGCATCCTCTGCTTTAGAACTACTCGTCTTAGCACTGCAACCGCTTAAAATCAACAGTAGCAACAAACTTATTTTTACTATTTTCTTCACCCGTTAACTCCTCTTCCTTCAGTTTTTACCCTAACATCCTATAATACCCAACAAACATTTGACTTGCACTTCAACTTCACTCTTCATAAAATAGTTTACGTTATTTCAATGGATATAGGAATAGCCATTTCAACTAAAAAGCTCAGATTTAAATTGACCAGTGAACTAGCGGAGGGCCCATCGGAAAATCTAGTAGCTGATAGCGTTTACTTGTTTGCAAAAACCATATTTGACTTATTTTTACAAGAAAAATTAAATCGGAAACCATCTTCTAGTATAATTATTTTTAATTCATTCATTCCGGTGATATACTTGATAAGCTTTGATTTTGGATACAAACTGTTACCTATAAAATATTTAGCCCTTTAAGGAGGTAAATAAATTGAAAAAGAAAATCTTTTTAGTCTTTGGTACCCGACCTGAAGCGATCAAGATGGCACCCTTAGCTAAACAACTAGCTTCAGATGAACGTTTTTCTACCAAAGTCATCGTCACCGGTCAACACCGAGAAATGCTTGATCAAGTACTACAATCCTTTTCGATTATTCCTGATTATGACTTGAACATTATGCATCAAGGCCAAACATTAAGCGACATTACTAGCCGTGTTTTAGAAAAACTCACAGCGATTCTAGTAAAGGACCGGCCAGATATTTTATTGGTCCACGGTGATACAACCACCACCTTTTCAGCCGCTCTGGCAGCTTTTTATCAACAAATTCCCATTGGCCATGTGGAAGCCGGCTTACGTACTTGGAATAAATACTCGCCATTTCCCGAGGAATTGAACCGACAATTGACGGATGATCTAACTGAGCTTTATTTTGCGCCCACACCGCAAAGTAAAGACAATTTGATTAAAGAAAATCACCCTGCGCAACACATTTACATTACGGGAAATACGGCGATTGATGCCATGAAAAAGACTGTTCGCCCAGACTATGAAATCCCTGCGGCAATTTCAAAAAAACAAAAACGGATTGTCTTAGTCACCATGCATCGTCGTGAGAATTTAGGCGAGCCAATGCACTCCGTTTTCAAAGCCATCAAACAAGCTGCTGTTGATTATCCAGACACGCAATTTATTTTTCCGATGCATAAAAACCCGACCGTTCGAAAAGCCGCACAAGAACTACTAGGTGCGTTAGACAATGTTTCTTTGATTGAGCCGTTGGATGTAGTTGATTTCCATAATTATGCAAAACAAAGCTATTTGATTTTAACTGACTCTGGCGGTGTACAAGAAGAAGCTCCTTCTTTAGGCGTTCCTGTTTTGGTCTTACGCGATCAGACAGAACGACCAGAGGGCGTTGCTGCCGGAACTTTACGTCTAGTTGGGACAGATCAACAAACTGTCTACAGCGCTATAAAGGAGCTCTTTGATAATCCGAACTCCTATGAAAAAATGGCAAGAGCGAATAATCCTTACGGTGATGGAAAAGCTAGCGAACGAATTGCCGCAGCAATCGCCCACTATTTTCAATTAGGGGAACGGCCACAAGATTTCAGTCAGTAAGGAGGACAAAGGCTATGAAATATTTACGCCGCATTCACATCGAATGGATAGCTCTTTTACTAGCTATCATCTTTTTGATTCAAAACTTTATCTTAAATACACAATTAGGAGCCGTCTCCGTTTTGAGTATCTCCTTGTTAGCCTTCTTAGGATTACTAGTCGGTTATTTGAGTAATACGATTACCGTAGCTATTTTTTCTATGCTAGTGATGGCTACGGGAACCTTTCTGCTGTATTATACGCCGATCATCATGCCTAGCGCAGAAAAAATTTACTTGATTGTGGTCATCCCAATCTTTGCCGTTCTAGGTTTGATTGCTAAAAGTAGTGTGACTTCCAGTCAACGCGTGAATACTTTTAAACCCCGGATGCGCAAGTATTTAGCTACCCTAGATGACTCCACGGGACTTTATAATAAAGCCGAATTTGAAAATCGTTTTGAAAAGTTTAAATGTACCATGAATTTGTATACTAACACGGGACGCGGGCTGATTGTCTCTTTTTATACGGTCGATTTCATTGAACAACTAAGGTATCAAAATGACCTAGCTACCGATCAATTATTATCAGATCTGTCACAGGAACTAAGCGATATTCGCTTGCCGGAAGAAGACCAATTCTATTTAGGCAATGGGACCTTCGTTGTCATATCGCCGATTTATCAATCTGGAAATAGCATCGAATTTATCCAACAGCTAAACGGAGTGACTAAGACACAATTATCACTACTCCCCTTTAAAAATTATGAACACATTCAAGACACGGTCATTCGTTTTGGTGAAATTATAATTGAAGGACCTACAGAAATGACAGCTGAACAAGTAATCAGTCGGGTGAAACGGCGGTCCGAAGCCGATTTGACAGATGAATATATCTTATAGAGAGGAGATCACTAATGAACCAACTACTCCTTTACTTCTTTGAAGCAAGTAAAATTATCACGGGGATCTTTTTTGTTGCCGCCCTCATTCTATTTATCTGTCTGGTCATTATTAAAGATCGGATTTGGCGTTACTTTAGGAGGCGAGATTACTAATGAGTGCCATTTTATTAATAATAGGAATTGTCTCTATCTGGGTATCTTTACTAATTACCTTGATAATCTTATTCGGAGCCGTTTATTTTTTATTTAAAAATATTAAACCACCCAAAAGATATCTAGATCCACTTTCTTCGTATCCATTGATTACGATTGTTGTTCCTGCTCATAACGAAGAGCTCGTTATTCAAGATACCGTCACAGCTATCTTGAAAATGAATTATCCGCGAGATAAGATGGAGATTCTAGTCTTTGCGGATAACTGTGAGGATGCTACTTATGATCGCGTCCACACTCTTTTTCAGCGACCTGAATATAATGGTTACTATTTGACTAAAGTCATTGATCGAAAAGGAACGGGTGGCAAAGCTGGTGTTTTAAACGACTCGTTAAAGATTGCTCATGGTGAGTATCTATGTGTCTATGATGCTGATGCGATGCCTGAGCAAAATGCGCTTTATTTTTTAGTCGAAAAAGTTCTGGAAGATCCCGAACGCTACGCCGCGGTCTTTGGCAGAAATAAGACGCGAAATTATAAACGGAATTTCTTAACCCGCTGTATTAACTTAGAGATCATAACTAGTCAACGGATTATTCATACAGGATTGTGGCAGCTTTTTAAAATCGGTCAGATTCCTGGAACCAACTTTATTATTCAAACCGAATTGATTCGTGAAATGGGTGGTTGGGATGACGGTGCGCTGACTGAGGATACTGCTTTGAGTTTTCGGATTATGAAAATTGGTAAGTTAGTGGCCCTTGCGTCAAAAGCCGAAGCGTTCCAACAAGAACCAGAAACATTATCGGTTTATTATCGCCAAAGAAAACGCTGGGCGAAGGGAAATTATGAAGTAATCATTAACAATCTAAAAGATATCT
>NZ_BCQF01000040.1 GCF_001544295.1 Enterococcus pseudoavium NBRC 100491 | reverse complement strand
TTTTTTTTGTTTAAAATTAAAAAAAACAAAAAAAGTTCAGTATGTTCATAATTTTAGTTAGTATCATCTAAAAAAAGAACTTTTATTTGCTTAGATTTAAGTTATATTCTATTCATACGCATTATTGAGTAAAGAATGAGGGCATATGAATGTTTCGAGTTTTAGTTTTGACAAAAAATATTTTAGCAGAAGAAATGATTACAAATAAATTGCAACATTTGAATTATGAGGTTTTTTGTTCTACAAGTGTGTTGGATGAGATGCAAAAAAATCTGGAAGTTCCCGGATTAGTTGATCACTTTCCGATCGTTATCATCGGTGAGACCATCTCTAGCTATGAGATGGAAAGACTGATGCTGAAACTGACAGATCGTGGTCAAAGCATTTTCCGAGAAGTTGATCATTCGCTTAGCGAGGATGAACGAGCCCGTTTGAAAGAGCAAGGATTGGCTGGTGCCGTACAGAGTAGTGATTCAGTAGAATTGCTACGGGAACAGCTGGCCGGAGTAGCAGAGAAATTTCAAGGAAAAAGGTTGGAGTCGGTGGCTACTAAAAATTGTTCTGCTGTCGAGAGGAATCAAGGGCTTTCGATGATTACCTTGATCAACCTATCTTCACTTGAACTGCAAGTTTTGGAGAGATTACGTAACCAGCCGGGAGAGATTGTTTCTCGCGATGAGCTATGTCGGGCGTTGTGGGGCAATGTTTCCCAATCGCGTTTAGCCCAGCTTTCTTCGTTGGTGAAGAATATCAAGTTGAAGCTGGAAACGCTTGAAGCGGATCAAGAAGTTATTCAGACTATTTGGGGCAAAGGTTATCGCGTTCAGAAAGATACAACCATCCAAAATAAGTGAACGAAGTGTTGAGAAGAGCTAAAAGGCCTTTTCTCAACATTTTTTTGTGGAAAAATTTGAAAATCTGCTTTCCTTTCACCAGCTATGCTAAAATGAACTGTAAATCTAACTGGCGGCCAAAAACGTTAGCCGCTTGCATAGCAGAACTAATTTCATGAAGGAGTGAATAGATTTGAAAAAGAGGATGTTAGTCAGTCTGATATTTCTTTCGGCAATGGTTATATTGACTGCTTGCGGAAGTTCTAGCAATAAAGCGACAAATTCTAGCGAAGGTACTAAGACTAGTGAATCACCAAAAAAAGAAACACAGTCGACGAAAGCACAAGCTGATCTGACAGCAAAAGAAAAGGCTAATAAAACCATGAAAAAAATGACGCTGGAAGAAAAAGTCGGACAATTATTTATGGTGCGTGTCCCCGAGCAGAATCAAGTGGAGGACATTAAAAATTATCACTTAGGGGGCTACCTGCTTTTTGACCGGGATATGGAAGGGAAAGGGCAAAGTGAGATCAAACAAACGATTGCAAGTTATCAGGCGGCCAGCAAGACACCAATGTTTATCGGTGCAGATGAAGAAGGCGGAACGGTTAGTCGCTTGAGTCGCAATCAAATTGTCTCACCGGCCTTTGAAAGCCCGCAAACTTCTTATCAGAAAGATGGCTGGAAGGGGATCACCCAAGAGATTGACCGTAAAGCGCAAGTCTTTAAGGAATTAGGCATTCAACTAGGAATGTTTCCTGATGCCGATGTTTCTACCGATCCGCAGTCCTTTATTTATGATCGAACGATTGGAATGGACGCGGCTGGAACTAGTCGATATGTAAAACTTAGCGTGGAAGAAATGAAGAAACAAAAAATTGGTTCGACCTTGAAGCATTTTCCAGGTTACGGCAATAATCGGGACTCGCATGTGGAGATTGTAACAGATGATCGAGCAATGGCTGAATTACAAAAAAATGACTTCTTGCCTTTTGAAGCAGGGATTAAAGCTGGAGCAGATAGTATCATGGTCTCTCATAATATTGTCCAAGCGATTGATGGTGATCGTCCGGCCTCCATCTCAAAACCGGTCCATGATGTTATTCGGAATGAACTAGGATTTGACGGGGTGGTCATGACGGATGATATGGACATGGCCGGCCTTGCTAACTTCACTTCTCAAGAAGAAGCTGGTCTCCAGGCGTTACAAGCCGGTAATGATCTGATCCTGTCTTCTAGTTATAGCTCACAGATTCCTTATATTTTGGATGCTATCCAAAAAGGTGAATACAGTGAAAAACAATTGGATCAGTCAGTGGAACGCTTGTTGAGATGGAAAGCAGAATTAGGCTTGATTTAAGCTAACATAGAAAAAAGTCAAATCAGTGAGTTGAATAATAGCTGATTTGACTTTTTTTGGCTATAATAATGGGTACTTATAGTATGAGGAGGTTTTTTTATGTGTGCTTCAATGCGTTTGAAAAGTGAACGAATCGCCAAATAAATCAACGTTTGACGAACTGCTTGTTTGTTCAAACGACAAACAAAGGAGCAATTATGGAAAAACAACAATGGAGAAAAAAATATTTAACGATTTTATCTGGTCAGACGATCTCTTTGATTGGAAGTTCTGCTGTTCAGTTTGCTTTGATCTGGTGGCTGACTAATGAATCAAAGTCGGCAATCATGCTGTCGTTAGCAGGATTGTCTGCTTATTTGCCGCAACTGTTTTTAGGACCTTTTGTGGGTGTCTGGTTAGATCGCTTGAACCGAAAATATGTCGTGATCGTTGCCGATTTATTCATGGGTGTAGTGGCTCTGATTTTATCGCTGTGGTTTTTATGGGGGGATCCTGGTTATTTGGTCGTTATCGCGGCCTTGTTCTTGCGCTCATTAGCCAATGTCTTCCATACGCCCTCGATCCAATCGATTGTCCCTCTGCTAGTTCCTGAGGAAGAATTAGTCAAAGCCAATAGTTGGAATCAATTTCTACAATCAGGAGCTTTCATGCTTGGTCCAGTAATAGGTGCCGCGATGCTTGCGGCAATGCCTTTATGGCTGATTTTATTGACGGACTTACTTGGTGCGCTGGCCGCTTGTTTGTCACTAGCAATCGTTGAAGTTCCAACTATTCCTCGCAGTAAAGAGAGCATGCAACATTACTTACAAGAATTAAAAGATGGCATTAACGTCTTTAAAGAAGATCAGCCGCTGTTAGTCGTGATGTTCTTTTCCTTTTTTATTATGATCTTTTTCTTGCCCTTGGGGATCCTCTTTCCACTGATGACCAATGTTTATTTTGAATTATCCGCTTGGTTTGCTAGCGTAGTGGAGTTTTCTTATGCAGTCGGAATGATGGTCAGTGCTTTTTTAATCGGCATGAAAAAGGAATGGCCAGAAAAGCTGTTAGCTGCTCAACTCGCTAATGTCGGTTTAGCGATCACTTTTATCGGCAGTGGGTTAGCACCAGCGAATCTCACCGGTTATTGGCTCTTTGTCTTTTTCTGTATTTTAATGGGGGGCGTGGGAAACTTGTACAATATTCCGTTTACCGCCTATTTACAAGAAACCGTTGCACCAGAAAAATTAGGGCGGGTCTTTTCGCTATTTGGCAGTGTGATGTCTGGCGCGATGCCGATCGGGTTATTATTAGCGGGACCATTATCGGATAAGTTTGGGATCGCTACTTGGTTTTTGATTTCGGGGATCTTAACGCTAGTTTTTAGTTTGCTGTGTCTCGTGTTTTATCGTCGGGCCAAATTAAAAAAAGTCAATCAAAAAAAGTAGTTCGAATCCAAGGTAAAAAGATCCCTATAAAGCAGCGTGGAAATCTTTATTTTTCCGATTCTACATGATTGGGAGGCTAATACTTTTATCCTTAGATTTCGGATTTGAAAATATTTTCTAACATTTTTTAACTCAATATTAGTGATGCGTGATAAAATAATTTGGCAACTTACTAAATGATCAAGGGTGAGATAGATGGATAATAATAATGTGGCTACTAAAGTTGAAGAATATTCAAGACTTAGAATATTAGAACCACTAGCTCATATCAGCAAACGAGTTCGTCGATTAAAATTCGTAACATTTTCCAGCAGCTTTTTTAAATTAATTTTTTCAGCATCCATTCCGGTCTTAGTACCGCTGGTTCCCAATAATCCTCACTTACTGACTTTGATTGCTGTTATCAGTGCGATGGTCTCGATTGTTCAAGGAATCAATACACTAACTGATTATGAATCAAAAATCGCTGTTTTGACAAAGTTCAAGAATGATTTAGAAAAAGAATGGGTGCTCTTTCAAACAGGGACGGGAACTTATTCAAAAGAAGCGGAAGAAAACTTTCATTTATTGGTTAAAAATGTTGAAAACTTATACGACAGTCATGTTCAAGGACTGCTAGATTCTTCGAATTAGCATAAAAGTCAATGTTATAGATATGTAAAAGAGGTGTGACAATATTTTGTCACACCTCCTTCTTTTTAATAAGTGGTTAATTTCTCAGCGTATTTTGATGGGAGCAGTGGGTTCAACCTTCATTAGCAAATACATCAACTCTGTGAAAACTGGGCCTGATACAATTTTTTGTAGTAACCATCTTTGTTCAGTAATTCTTGATGATTGCCGATTTCGACGATTTGTCCATGGTCTAGTACAAGGATCTGATCGGCGTTTTGGATCGTTGACAAACGGTGGGCAATCACAAAACTAGTATGATCTTCCATCATTGCTAAAAAGGCCTTTTGAATCTTTTGTTCGGTCAAGGTATCCACGGAGCTGGTTGCTTCATCAAGGATCAGCATCGCCGGGCGACTGATCATGGTCCGGGCGATCGTAAGTAATTGCCGTTGACCATCAGAAAGCTTGATACCTGCTTCACCGACGATCGTATCTAGTTTGTCCGGCAAACGCATCACGAAATCATACATATAAGCATCCTTCAAGGCGGCATAGATTTCTTCATCGGTCGCTGATTTACGGCCGTAGCGCAGATTGGCTCGCAAACTGCTGTCCATCAACCACGTTTCTTGCAAGACCATGCCGAATTGTTGCCGCAAACTATCACGCGTAAAATGACGGATATCAGTCCCATCGATCAAGATCTTGCCTTGATCAACTTCGTAAAAACGCATCAGAAGATTGACTAAAGTCGATTTTCCGGCACCGGTTTTTCCGACGATAGCAATTGTTTCGCCCGGTTCAACCGTTAAATTAAAATCTTCAATCAATGGTTGATCTTTCTGATAAGCGAAACTCACATGATCGAAAACGACGTTTCCTTTGGCATCAGTTAAGGTGATTGCGTAAGGATCATCCGCTTGTTCAACAGGTTCCTTCAATAATTCGAAGGAGCGGTCCAGCCCGGCAATCGCCGTTTGAATCTGAATCGTGATTCCAGAAAGTTCAATAAACGGCTTCGTAAACTGGCTAGAATAGATCGTAAAGCTGGAGATGATTCCAATCGTTACTCCGCTGTCGGTCTTTAGAGAGAGCAAACCACCGACAAACCCCACCATCAAATATGCTAGATGATCGACAAAGCGTGACGAAGGGTTCGTTAGGGAAGAAGCAAATTGGGCTTTTTGTCCTCTGAGATAAAGTTCGTGGTTCAAGGCTTCAAAATTCGTTTGGTTTTGTTTTTCCCGTTGAAAGGCCTTGACGATTTTTTGATTGCCGACCATTTCGGTGATAAAACCAGAAATCGAACCAACTAATTGCTGCTGACTAGTAAAGTATTGCTGTGACGTACGAGCAACGATATACGTAATTAAAAAGATGATTGGGGTTGCCACCAACACGACGAACGTCAGCAACGGACTGAGATACAGCATA
Source organism: Enterococcus pseudoavium NBRC 100491 (assembly GCF_001544295.1). Classification (GTDB taxonomy): domain Bacteria; phylum Bacillota; class Bacilli; order Lactobacillales; family Enterococcaceae; genus Enterococcus_A; species Enterococcus_A pseudoavium. The sequence continues at coordinate 6,827 of NZ_BCQF01000040.1, read as the reverse complement.
AAGACTAAGGCGACTAAGACGACAGTCATGCCAGAAAAGACCTGATTGAAGACTGCTGAGATAGCCGTAGAGATATTGTCCATGTCATTGGTGAAACGGCTGACGATATCCCCTTTTGAACTTTGATCGTAATAACTTAATGGTAATTTGTTCATATGAGTAAAGGTCTCTTCCCGCAGCTTAGCTACAGAATCGAAAGCGACTATATTGCCTAAACGTTGAATAAAATACTGACTGACGACCGTTACTAAGAAAATCCCCACAAACAATTGCAGAATCTGGAAGAGTCTCGTAAAGTCAACGGCACCTTGACTGACCATCTGATCGACCGCCACCCCGATGTAATAGGTCATTAAAACGGAAGTGATCCCACTGGCGATACCTAAAACGATTGCGGCAATCAATTCTTTCGGATAAGCTGTCAGATAAGGAAGAAATAATTTTAACGAGCGAAAGAAATTCTTTTGTTTAATCATTCCGCTACACCGCCTTCCGCTTGTGAGTGAACCAGCTCTTGGTAAAGTGGCGAATTTTTCAATAAAGCCGCATGATTGCCTTGGGCCGCGATTTTCCCATTCTCCATCAAAAGAATCGTTTCAGCCTCTTGGATTGATCGCAGGCGTTGAGAAATAATGATCACGCCACAATCAAGGTCGCGTTTTAAAGCTTGCCGCAACTCTAGATCGGTTTGATAATCTAAGGCCGATAAGGAATCATCTAGGATTAATAGTTTTGGTTTTCGGATCAAGGCGCGAGCAATCGTCAACCGTTGCCGTTGTCCACCGGAGAAGTTTTTACCGTTTTCTAAAATCGGGGTATCTAAGCCTTTTGGTAAGTTTTCGACAAATTCGCTAGCTTGGGCGATTCTTAGGGCTTGCCAGCATTCCTGATCCGTTGCGTTTGGTTTGCCCCATTGAAGATTTTCCCGAATCGTTCCGCTGAATAAAACCGCAGTTTGGGGAACTAGCGCAATCTCTGAGCGCAGTTTATCTAATGACCAATCTTTGACATTGGTCCCTGCGAAATTAATGGTTCCTTTAGATGCGTCATAAAAACGTGGGATCAAACTAATCAAGGTAGATTTCCCACTACCGGTTGCACCAGTGATCCCTAGGATTTTATTTTCTTCTAACGTGAAACTGATATTTTGTAAAGCTAGCCCGGATTTTTCTGTATAACGAAAGTCAACGGCATTAAAAGCAAGTAACGGTGCGTGCTCGTCAATTTGCTGGTTGGTACCGTTAGCTGTCAAGGTTGGCTCTGTTGCAAAAACTTCGTTGATTCGATTGGCCGAAGCGGCGGCTCGCGTAAAAAGAACCACTAAATTGGAAACGACAATCAAGGCGAGCAACATTTGGTTCATGTAATTAATCAAAGCCAAGATCTGTCCTTGTTCCAAATGACCGACATTGACTTTAAAGCCGCCAAAGTACAGCAAAGCAACCACACCGGCGTTCATAATCAAGGTGGTGCTAGGAGACAGCAACGCAGAAATATTGGCAACTCGCTGATTTAAGTGGGAGATTTCTTCAGTTTCTGCATTAAAATGGTCGGTTTCTGTCTTGGTTCGAGCAAAGGCCCGGATCACCCGGACACCGCTTAAATTTTGAGTGACCAATTGATTTAATTGATCCAGCTTCTGCTGGATATTTTTGTATAAAGGTACGGAATAGTGGATGATCAAAAAAAGGATTAAACAGAAAAGCGGTAGTAGAATCAAGAAGATCAGCCCCATTTGCCAGTCAATGTAAAAGGCCATAATGACTGAACCGATACTAAGAAATGGTGCACGAACGACTAAGCGAATCAACATTGCCAGTGCGCCTTGCATTTGGTTGATGTCATTGGTCATGCGGGTGATCAAGGTATCAGTCCCGAAGCGATTCAACTCATTGTGAGAGAAGCTGTTGATTTTTTCCATCAAACGATTGCGTAAGACCGTTCCGAAGCCTTGAGAAGCAATTGAAGCGTAATATTGACAGACTAAAGCGCAGAGTAGTCCAATGATCGAGAGTCCTAGCATGGCGATCGTCATTTCAATCACTTTACTTTGATCGTGTTTCGCGATGCCTTCATCAACTAAACGTGCCATAAACAGCGGTAAAATCAGCTCAAAGACGGCTTCTAAAAATTTGAAAAAAGGACCAAGAATAATTTGCTTACGATAATCTTTGGCATAACGTAAAAGCTGAAACATATAAGTTCCTCCAATATATAAAGTAGCGAATAAAAAATTAGGATCGCTACTATTGTAACTTACTTGTCAAAAAAGATAGAGCGATTCGCCGCTTCTTATCCAACAAGTAAGTGGCTTGTCACTTTTGGCTAAGCTACGAGGAAAAATGGTTCGGCTGGCATTTTTTTATTATTCATGGAATAATTGAAAAAAATATGAGTGTGGCAGGGGAGATAAAATGGAACAAATTTTTACGATAGTAGTGCTTTTATTTTTTTGTTATTCCTTTATTGGCTGGTTGTGGGAAACGTTCTATTGTTCGATCAAGGCGAAACATTTCGTCTATCGCGGTTTTTTGCTAGGTCCGATTACACCGATCTATGGTTTTGGCGTGGTGGGCGTGCTCTATCTGATTGAGCCTTATCAGCAGAATATTGTGTTACTATTTTTTCTGGCGCTGATTTTGGTAACTGCGCTGGAATATCTTACTAGTTTTTTACTAGAAAAGATTTTCCATCTAACCTTATGGGATTACAAAGAGGTGCCATTAAATATCAACGGTCGTGTGGCTGTGCCGGTATCAATCTTTTGGGGCTTGGCCTGTGTTTTTATCGTTCGGGTGTTGAATCCCTATTTAATGACGGTGGTTAGCAGCTGGCAGCAGCGATTTGGAATCTTTTTACCACTGATTTTATTGATGCTGATTAGTTTTGATCTAGGCTTTACTTTGGCTAATTTAGCGTCATTACGTCAAGCATTAAACAAGATGAGTACGACGATTCAAGACAAGAAAGAGCAATTGCAAACCAATCTTGGCGAACTAAAAGAAGCTGCCGAAGAGCGTGTTCAAAACCGTCAATGGTTATCCGAGATCAAAGAACAGCCTGAATGGCGTAAACAGTTGCCAAGGTTGAATTTCCAAGAGCGCCGGTTCTTGAACAGCTTCCCTAATATGAAATCTAAAGAAATTAAGAGCCCATTAACAGAGATTCGCCAGTTATCGAAAGAACTAAGGAAAAAGTAATATTACAAAAAAATGACAACGGATAGTTCCTTTAAAGCTTGAAGGGGCTATCTTTTTTGTCTTTATACACGCAATATAACAAATGTTACCAATATATTTTTTATTGTAACGAAATGTAATCTGACTGAAACATAAAGTCTTCCTTTTTTTCGTATAATAGCGAAGGGTAATTAGAAAGGTGGATTTTTTAAGTGAAAAAGCAAATGTTTGGGGCTGTAGCCACATTATTGTTAGGTGTGAACGTACTTTTACCAGTCTTTGCACAGGCAGAGTCACTAACTGAGTTAGATAAAAAAGAATCTGCGATCGCGCGTCAAAGTGATCAGATCAGCGGAGAATTGCAGTTGGCATTGAATGATGTTAATGCCAAATATCAAGAAGTCAACGAGATTCGGACAAAAATCAGTCAAAATGAAGTGACATTAGCGAAGACAAAGGTCGATATCACGGAGACAGAAGAGAAAATCGAGCAGCGTAAAGCGGCGATTGCAGAGCGCATGAAAGAAGCTCAAATCAGTGGCGTGAGCGATCGTTCTGTCAGCGTATTATTAGAATCAAAAGATCTTGGGGAATTTTTGAACCGGGCCTTTGCGATGTCCGTCATCCAAAATGCCGAAAAAACTAAAGTTGCCAGCCTGGGTGAAGCCAAAGAAAAATTGACTGAACTGAAGGCAATGCAAGAAGATACCCAAAAACAATTAGAACAAGACAGTCAAAGTCTTGAAGTTGAAACAACTAAGCTGGATAGCAAAATGGCTAACCTAAAACAAGAATTAGCAGAAAATAAAACTAGTTTAGAAAAAATCAGCCAAGATAAAGAAGTCGAAAAAGCGCGTCAAGCTGCAGAAAAAGCCCAGAAAGAGCAGGCAGAAAGAGAAGCGAAAGAAGTCGCCGCTGCAAAAGCGGCAGAAGCTGAAAAAGCAGCTCAGTCAGCGAAGGCGCAAGAAAAGGCTCAGGCGGAAAAAGCAGCTTCGCAAGCTTCAACACAAGCATCTAAGGAAGCAGCCAAACCAGCTGAATCTGTTTCAAGCTCACAACAAGAAACTACTCAAACAAGCGAGCAACCAAAACAAGAACCAACTAAACCAGCCGAACCAAGCACACCGACCACATCAGGACGAACCATTGAGATGGAATCGACAGGCTATTCATGTGCTGAATCAGTCAATACCTACTTTACTGCGATGGGAATCGACCTGCGACAAAATCCGCAAGTCGTAGCAGTTGATCCAAGTGTCATCCCATTAGGTTCAATGGTTGAAGTTTCCGGTTACGGTATTGCGATTGCCGGCGATACTGGCGGCGCGATCAAGGGAAATATTATCGATTGCCATTTCCCGACCGTTGAACAATGTATCCAATGGGGACGTCGTTCAGTGACTGTAACGGTAATTAGCTAAGTCAATTAATCAACGATGGATCAGAGAGTATCTTCTCTGGTCTTTTTTTATGTAAAGAAAAGCTCCGGAATCATCTAGTATAGTAGAAAAATAATTTTTATTAGACAGGATGAAAGCAAATAAGTATTGATTATTCTGGACAGGTTCTTCCGGTAAAATAAATACAGGAAAAAGATCTATTTAGTGATATTTCCTGTACAATCATCTTTTGTATTGTGGAAGAAATTATTGAGTAATGAGTGGAAGTCAAAGTCATCAATGTTATAGAACATGATCTTCTTGCACATAAATTTGTCAAATAAGTTCGCTTGAATCAAAGCTTCTCAAGCATATTATAAAATGCTCCGGTTGTTAAAAATACTATTTTTGGTTATAAAAAGGAGACTTTCACACCTTGGAAAGTCTCCTTTTTGCTATTTAATTATCGGATTGGTTTAACAATTATCACAAAATGCTGTATTGTTAGTCTTGTAGAATAACTTGCGTTACTTAAAAATGATAATGCGAAAGGTGAATTGTAAAATGATTAAATTATATACCTCTGCTAGTTGTACTTCATGTCGAAAAGCGAAAGCTTGGTTGAAAGAAAATCAATTGGAGTTCGAGGAAAGAAATATTGTGTCCGAACCGCTAACAAAAGATGAGATTACGGAGCTTCTTTCCATGACGGAAACCGGTACAGAAGAGTTGATTTCAACAAGATCGAAAGTTTACGAAAAACTAAATATCGACTTCGATGAATTAACTTTTAATGAACTAGTTGCTATTATCGAAAAACATCCGAATTTATTAAGAAGACCCATCATTTTTGATGCGACGAGATTTCAAGTTGGATATAATGAAGATGAGATTCACCAATTTATTCCGCGGGAAGTCCGAAAAGTCACTTCGAAAAAAATGGCGAAAGTATTACTCTATTTAGATTTACAGAAAAAAATTCTTGTGTAGATTCTTGAATATAAATGAATCCCTATTTCTTTCTTTTGGTTGTTAAGGAGAAGATAGGGATTGTTTTTTTCAATATAAATAAATTTGTGATCTGAAAGTATAGAAATTTTGATAGCCAAATACGATATGCTGGATCAGTTTTCTATTTAAATAATCAGATGATATAGTTTTTATTGGCAAATTTTGCTACTATTTATTAAAGAACTAAATTGAAATGAAACGAGTTGAACTAAATGTCTGAAAGGAAAAAGCACAAGCGCCAGGGTGTTAAAAAGATGAGTACGTCAAAAAAGGTCTTATTTACTTTGTTAGGAATTTTGATAGCGATCATCTTAGCAATTGTTGGTGTTGGAGCAAAGATGTACCACGATGTAAAATCGACTGCCGATGACGCATATGAAACTGTGAAACGTGAAGGGTCAACGGATAAACGTCAGGTGAATCTATCTGAAAAAGAACCTTTCAGTATTTTGCTTTTAGGAGTGGATACTGGAGCGCTTGGACGAACCGAACAAGGCCGTTCAGATACAATGATGGTAGCAACAGTGAATCCAACGGCGAATCAATCGTTATTGGTCAGTCTGCCTCGAGATACTTATACAGAAATTATTGGACGCAATACTAAGGATAAAATGAACCATGCTTATGCCTTTGGTGGAGCCGCAATGTCGATGGATACGGTAGAAAATTTATTGGGCATTCCAATTAATCACTACATCACGATTAATATGCAAGGAATTGAATCATTAGTTGATGCGGTTGATGGGATCGAAGTGGATAATCCATTTGAATTTACCTATGAAGGGACCACTTTTCCCAAAGGTAAACAAGAATTGGATGGTGAATTAGCACTTAAGTATTCGCGGATGCGGCATGATGATCCCGATGGCGACTATGGTCGGCAAGAACGACAACGTCAAATCATCACCGGTGTAGCTAAGAAAGTGTTAAGTACTCAAGGGCTCACCAATTATCAATCGATCTTGACAACGATGGGTGAGAATGTAAAAACAGATTTAAGCTTCCAAGATATGCGGACATTGATGGAAGACTACCGAGCAGCGTTTGGCAATATCAAAACCGATCAGATGAAAGGTGAAGGCTTCATGCAAGATGGGGTCTCTTATCAACGGATTGACCCTAGTGAATTGAAACGAGTTCAGGATGAATTGAAGGAGCAGTTAAAATAATTATCAGATATACAAGAACAAGACGACTTGATTTAAATCACTATTATTGATTTGGATCAAGTCGTTTATTTTATAACCAATCAATCCGT
>NZ_BCQF01000039.1 GCF_001544295.1 Enterococcus pseudoavium NBRC 100491 | reverse complement strand
ATTTGGGGAAAAGTAAGTTTCTTGAACCATTTTCAAGATAGCTGCTTCCGTTAGTTTTTTTGTTGGGTTGGCAAAGTCATAATAAGCCGGTTTTTGATCATAGTAGACTTCGAGTGATAACGCGGCCTCTGCTTGCTCTTCAAATAGATCAATCGGAATGCTGTAGGCATCCGTGGGTAATAAATGGTAAAAAAGATTTGAGCCACAATTTGAACAAAATCCTCTTTCGGCCCATTCCGATGATTGGTATCTTGAGACGAACGCTTCGTTATGGATAGTGATATCAGCGGACGTTCCTGCTTCAATCGTTAGAAGCGGCCCAGATCCCCACTTGCGGCACATCGAACAATGACAGGCCCCTACTTCAGGTTGAAAATCTGTGACTTGAATAGATACTTTCCCACACAAACAGACGGCATTTTTCATTTCTTCCTCCTCCTAGTTTTAGCTTTAGTCAGGCAACGAGAAAACATTTATTGCGTTAATGATTGCATAAAAAGAGTATCAAGACAACGGTGTTTCCTAACGCGGTAAATAAGGGTCTCAAAGTTTTAAACGGGCTTATTTTTAAACCGATAATGCCATCGAATAGTTGAATACCGATCATAACCATTGATAAGGCAATTAGGAACGAAGCCTCTCTAAAAAAGAACAATCCGATCCCCACGAGTAGTAATGCAAGGCTTCTTGACACAGCATACTTTGCGTTGGTCAAAGCACTCCCATTTTGTTCCCGCGCGTTTAGATAAGCAGCGATAGAAAATCCAAAACTCACTGCGGCACTTATTAGCGTAAATGCCGCACAAATATAATAATACACCATCCCTTTACCTCCGATTATTTGCGTATTAAGTTAAACTTGCTTTGTGATAATAATTATTTTAGAAGTAACTCATGTAAAAAAAACTGTTAATAGAAGGTTACGCCTTCTCTTCATTTTACCTTGATTTAAACATTTTTTCCTCAATAGTTGATAATAATTGGCACACTTTTTGTGGAAATTCCCCAAGTTGAGCTACGTGCCACTTTTTTTCAGGGCAATTTATGGTTGACATAGATAGATTGGCTTATCAATAAGAAAAAGAAGAAGAGAACTGCGATAAGTAAGGCCACGTCATCCGAAAAGGAAGGGATTAGCTTGATCACAAGGGTTATAAGCAATTGAATAAAGCCTAAAATGAGGGATGTGTGACAACAGAGTCGTTGAGCATCGCGCCAATTTTCCGGGTTTTTCACGGCTTTGGTCGATCTAAAACCGAAGACCGAATTTGTCCGGTATGTATCATGTTTTGATAGATAGTTGTATAGGGGTGGAAAGATAACGAGCAGAACCATAATGGGAAGTGCGCTAAAAAAATAAAACATGACGATTAACCTCCGATCCTTAATAATATTCCGCTTACGATAGTTGCTTTATAGTAAACTAGCTGGTCTTTTAAAAGCTTAGCTAATTATACATCCGAAAAAAACTTTTAACACCACCTCATGCGGACTCTTAGCAAGAAAGGGCGGGCTGCAAGAATTGCTGAAAAAAAAAGACTCCATGATCGAGTCTAGTCAAAAGTTACACTTTGTTCTTTTAATTGTTTAATCAATTCAGTGACATAAGCATCTTGAAAATCCTTACGAAAGCTGTTTAGAAATTCTGTTGAAAGGGCATCAAAATTTTGTTCAGAAAAATCAAGTAATTCTTTCGGTGTTTCAAATTCTGCAATCACCGAAGCGCTATCAAAAGAATCGGCGACGTGTAACGAAACGGATTTCATTAGAGAAACAACATCAATTTGTGTTCTTAGCATAAAAATCACCTCTTGCGTTGAGTGTAACACAATTTGCTAAAACTAGCTGAGAGTTCTATTGCGACCTATTAAAACACTAAAGACACCCCGCTGATTACTCGGTGTCAGTGATTAAGATATTTTTTTACAATCGGAGGTAGCCGCCGCTAATGTATTGAAACTTTTTATATCAAGGTCGTAGATAAATAAATTCATTCTCAGCGATTTGATTTCTTTTAAATTCAAAACAGCAAACAGGCTAACAATTGACTTATCCTTAGAAGTATTAAACTTTGCTTTTTCTAAAGAAGAGTACATCCGATAGTTAGAAACATAGACATGTACGGGATAAAAGTTGGTCATTGTTTTCACATCCTCAGTGGTACTACTTAAACATAACACCTTAAAGGAGCTGAATGTGAATAGCCGGGGAAACGTAAGTAAAACGTAAGCAACCACCAGCTGTTTCTATCACAGGAAAATAGTAATCCAAGGAATCACGAAAAAACAGATCTATTATAAAAAAACTGCAGACAGCATCCATAAACTGGACTTTGTCTACAGTCTGAAGCATAAATTAATTCTGTTTTTTTTCTTCTTCAACTAGTTGATCATATTTTTCGGCTTTTTCTTTTAAATTTTTGATGTAACTTTCAAATTCAGCCACCGATTCAAAACCAAAGTGCTTTTTGATATAAGTGATGACAGGCATTCCTTTATCAAAATCTTTTTTAAGGTTATCCAACATCTGGTCACATCCCTTTTAGATTATTTTAGCACAGTTGGACAATGAGGGTCTTATGAAATCCTTGACCGGGTTTGATGGATTAAAAAGGCACTAGGAAATTTTTTCGAAATAAATGCTCGGAAATCAGTGCAAATGATCAAGAAACTACATTTTTATGCTAACGGTATTCATACTAAAATTGTTCTATGAACTGAATGCAATTCAGATTTTTAAACAAATTGATAAGTTGGTCAAAGTGACAACTGACGAAGTAGAAGCCGCACAAGGCGATTTCTGCCAATCGTTGGAAATTATGGAATAGATGTGGAAGTTTGATATACTAAAAATACGAATGATTAATAATCGGCTGGGGATAGTCTGCTTTTTTGTTGTATAGAGTTATTAAATGTAATTTGGTTGAAAAGTTCATCTTGATATAAGATATAATAAAAGAAAACGCTTTTATGAGGATGTCAAATGAATATTAATGATATTTGGAATTCACAGGAAAATGATGTATGGAATGAAGCTCTATTCCAAGCGAACAAAGAAACCGGTAGAGATAATTCTATTGAAACAAAAATGTCAAAACTAAATGTAGAATATATTAAAAATTTAGAAGCAAGTGAGTTTTATAAATTTTTACATGATGAATACTTTTTATGGAAATACACAGCGAAAAATCGTTTAGCAACGACTAGAAAAAAATTACAAGAGTATGAAAGTAATGTTGAGGAACTGAAAAAGATACAAGAAGAATTATTTGACTTTAATTTAGAAGATGCAAAAATAGGGTTAAAAAGGGCAGTTCAAATTAAAGGATTGGGTGTGGCAGGTGGTTCAGGTCTGCTATCTCTATTGTACCCGAGCTATTTTGGAACAGTAGATGATATGGTCGTTCGGGCGTTGCTTACAACAGATGAATATAAAGATGATGAAACTATTAAATCAATAAATTCTCAAAATATAAAAATTGACGAAGCAGTATACCTGATTAATATTTTTAAAAAGAAAGCCACTGAATTGAATAAGGCGTTTAACCAATATTGTTGGACTCCTAGAGATATAGATGTAATCCTGTGGTTCTTTAGAGATAGTAAATAGCCATCACGGCTTATTGAAGTTTTTTAAATCTAAACACAGATCTAAACATTTTTAAAAATGAGCGATTTTATAAAGTTTTATTTTTCATAGGAAACGTTATTTAATCGATAATTAAATTGGAATTTTTATAATAAAAAAACACTGTTAATCCATCATAAACGTTGGTTTAACAGTGCTTTCTATTTGTTTCGCATTTGTATTACTAAATGTGGATGCAGGGAATCGAACCCCAGTCCTCTATCTTAAATGCGGACTACATCATTGAACGAGTAAAACACCAAGTTCATCCACAACTATAGTATAGCGAAACGGGAACGGCTTGAAAAGATAACCATGAATGGTTTAAAAAAATTTAAAAAGCGCGCGTGAGCAAATTCTCGTGAAAAGGGTGGGTCCATATGAAAAAAATCAGCCGACTATTTTCAGTGGGCTGATTTTTTGGCGCTATGTTGAGTAGATTCGTCTCAGGTCAATCATTAATTGCGGCCGTGTTTCTTTTGTTCGTCTTCAGCAAATTCTTTGGCGATCATCCAGCCGTAGCTTTCGGTAATAGCGGCAGCGGTGGAGCCGTTGATGATATTTCCGGCTACGGGCAGTTTTCCTGCCAAGAAACGGGCGGTCATTTGACCAGCTTTTTGCGCCATAAATTGGGTAGCGAGGGCTTTAGCGGCGCCTTCTTCCAGTTTAATATGGAAAACTTTGCCTAGAGCGATGACCATCGCGGTTTGGATCGGTAATAAAACCGTAGCATCGGGAAAGGGAAGTTGCGCCATTCCGGCACCAACTCCTGCGGCAGCGGTCGATGCGCCATGGATAATCAAATGGGCTTTTTTACGTTGTTTTTTATTCATTGTTAGCTCCTTTTTTATTTGAAAGAGTTATGTAGTTATTAATTGCTCGTCACTGAAGAAAGTTTAGCACCTTGTCCTTCAAAGAACAATTTTTCTTGCTGGCTTTTAAGGAGATTTAATGATTTTAAAAGTAAAAAAATGAAGAGAAAGGAGGATTATTATTTTTCGTAAAGGGGCTAGGATGATAAACTAAGGATGAAAGAGGTGGCGAAGATGGTGGATGAATATAAAAATATATTAGTGGCTGTGGATGGCTCAGAACAATCCAAAAAAGCATTTGATGAAGCGATCAATATTGCAAAACGAAACAAAGGGAAATTGACCTTGGCAACCGTGATTGATACGGCTAGTTTCAGCGGAACAACTGGCGGAAATTCGATTCCATTGATGCAGGAAGTCCACGAAAAGGCCCAAAAGATCATTACCGACTTGGAGCACCATCGAGTGGCAGAAGAAACCGAAGTTCATTTGACTTCTCAAATCATAGCCGGCAACCCGAAACGAGAAATCGTTGAACTCGCAGAAAAATTAGAGACCGATCTAATCGTGATGGGGGCGACCGGTTTGGGGGCGTTGTCTTTATTCCTCGTGGGCTCAACGACCGCATACGTGGTCAATCAAGCACCTTGTAATGTGATGGTGGTAAAATAAAACGAAAAAACCATTTGACGATCGCGTCAAATGGTTTTTTCATTTAAAGTCATCAGCAGTTCACTGCCGGTATCATAAACGTACAGCACTTTTGGAAAAACAATCTCTTCATAAGCTGCTATATAAGGAGCTGAGATTCCCTCTGAAAAATACGGATCACTTTGCGAGTAGACTAGACTCAACGTATGGTCTAGTTTGTTTTTAAAAAAATGAAAGCGCTGAGGTGAAGTCAAGGGCAGTCCTTTCATAGGGCGCATGAAAATCAGCTGCCAAATCTCCTGTTGCATCTGTTCAGGGACGCTCTCAAAAGGCACTTCGCTGCGACGCGGTTTGCTTGGTTCAAACATACTATTCAGTCCTCTCTGTGCCTATCATAGCAGGTTTTATACAGAAAAGAAGTGTGGGACATCGTTTTTTTGAAATTTAGTTCGTTAAAAAGGCTTTTTTAGGTTAAAAATGATAAGGTGAAAGGGTAGAAACAATCAATTTAGTGGCTTAAAAAACAAAGATTTATGAGTGAATGAGGGTGAAAAACGTGCGCTATGGAATTTTTTTCAATCCAAACGCCGGCGATGGTAACGCAGAGACGATCGCCAAAAAAATGCGAGAAAAATTGGAACAGGCGGGACACTCAGCGAAATTTTTGACGGCACCAGACCCAGAAAAAGCGGTAAACATAATAAAAGAGTCCCTCGACAAACTGGATAGTCTCATAGCAATCGGCGGAGACGGCTCATTGAATATTGTCGGTACAGCTTTTGTCCAGTCCGGAAAAACGCTTCCTTTAGGGATCATTCCCGGTGGAACGATTAATAACTTTGCCAAACGTTGGCATTTGCCGCTGGATCCAGATGCGGCGATGGAAGTGATCCTCGCCGGACATCAGCGAAAAGTCGGGATTGCAGCCTGTCAAGATCGGCAAAAAGCGGTCATCAGTTCTTTTACTTTCGGTTCTTTTGCGGATATCTCTAATGAAGTCCGACAAAGTGAAAAGCGAAAATTCGGCTTGATCGTCTATCCTTTAAAAGCTTTGAAACAACTCGGTAAGAATCGCTCTTATCCCGTTGAGATAACTGCTGCGGACTATCACGAAAAATTGAAGGTCTGGTTCTCCTTAGTGACGACGACTCATTCGATTGGCGGGCGCGAGTATATCGCATCTGATTCTGATGAGTTGCATGTGAGTATTTTGCATAATATGCGTTTCAGCAAATTACTGCAACTGTTGCGTTTTATTTTTACAGGACGACTGAAAGATTCCGAGGCCTTGACTTATTTAGAAACGAATACGCTGGAGATGAAGCCGCTGACGGATCAACCGATCTATTCGCGAATCGATGGCGACAAAGGACCAGCATTACCTTTGACAGTGGAATTTTTAGCGGATTTTGTATCGTTATATGTACCAAAAAATACTTAGGGGGTTTTAAAAATGGATAAGAACATGGAAAATTTATTAGCAAATGCAGAGACGTTTACCTTGGTCACAATCGACAATCGCGGCTTTCCCCACACCATCGCGGTTTCCCCACCGTTAGAACGAAACGGCTTTTACTATTTCAAGTTTTATCTGAACGGCGATGGCCGAACGGCAGAAAATATTCGCCAAAACCGTTCTGGCGGATTGTTTTGTGTCGATAAAGAAAAACATGAAAGCATCTCGTTAAAAGGTTATTTCTTCATTGAAGAGTTGGTAGAATACAAAAAACTCGCCGCGCAACTAAATGAATTTCAAAAGGATTTGAATTACGAGCATCCCGTAATCGCTCTTTTTGAAACTTTAAGTGTTAAACATTATGAAAACATGCACGGTGAGTTCTTAGATGTGCCTGAGAAATAAAATCAAAGAAGGTGTGACAAAAAACTTTTGTCACACCTTCTTTTTGCGAATAAGCGCTGTTTTCAAGGAGCTTCTTCCGAAATAAGCCGAAAGTTCTTTAAGCTGATCACTTTTAGCACAGGTTCTTTGACTATAATCCATGGTACTAACAGTACGAAAGCGCTGTGCATTCACCCAATCCTTGCTTTATAATGAATAGCGAGAACCAATGAAGGAGGACAAGGAATGCTGACAAATTGTGGAACGGAAACTATCGAGACGGAACGCTTACTTTTGCGCAGATTTGAGTTGGGGGATACAGAAGCCGTGTTAAAAAACTGGGCGAGTGATGAAAAGATCCAAGCGCTCTATTCAGAACCAACTTACAATACTTATGATGAGGTCTACAATCTTTTACTGAACTATATCACCAGATATGTGGAGAAAGATTACTATCGCTGGGCGATTGTTGAAAAAGAATCGAATCAGTGCATCGGTCAATTTGCAATTTTCTCGGTCGACAACAAAAACCATTTTGGTGAATTGGAATACTGTATCGGCTCGGCATTTCAGAAAAAAGGGTATTGCACGGAAGCAACCAAGGCAGTCCTGCGTTTTGCTTTTGAGAAAATCAATGTTCACAAGATTCAGATTTGTCACAAGGAAGGCAATGTCGCTTCTCAAAAGGTCATCTTGAATTGCGGTTGCGTCTATGAAGGGATGCTAAGGGATTATTTCTATATCAATGGGCAGTATGTGGGGCGCTTGTATTACTCCTTATTAGCATCTGAATGGCAGGAACAACAGAAATAAGGAACGGCAAGCTGAGAGATGTGTACAGAAACGAAAAAGCGGTGAAAAACGAAGAGGACATTAATTTGTCAAAGGCTGGTAAGAAGATCTGAGTTGAGGATCTTGTTGCCAGCCTTTTGCAATACGTTCATTCGAGCTCTTTTAATGCTTGGATATTCGTTTATCGAAAAGAGTCTGAGTGATTGTTCCCTAGGATTTTTGTGGATAAATACAAAAAAAGTAATCAAAACTATCTTACGCAAAAAAATATTTTTTATTACTATTTCCGATTTATTATAACGGCTAAGAGTGATAAACTTTTAGTAAGCGATTACTGAAGCGCGTAAAAAAGGGCACAAAAAAAGCGCCGAAACAGCGCCACTTTAAAAAGTTGATTACGGACTAAGCCTTATTTTAACTCGCTATGTTGTTATGAATACTTCCAACAATTTGATTATAACAAAAATATAAAAAAAGTGGAAGTCTGAGGGAAAAATTATTTGAGGAGGACAGGATGGCTAAAGAATATACGATTGGACTAGATATTGGAACTAACTCCGTTGGTTGGGCAGTGTTGGATACAAATTATGATTTGATTAAGAAAAACATGAAGATCCAGGGGAATGGCGACAAGAAGAAAAGCAAAAAGAATTTTTGGGGCGTTCGTTTATTTGAGGCGGGCGAAACGGCAGAAAGCACTCGAATGAAACGGACGACCCGCCGAAGATATACGCGACGTCGTAATCGAATTTCTTACCTTCAAGAAATCTTTCAAGGAGAGATGGATAAAGTCGATGAAAATTTTTTCCATCGTTTAGAGGATAGCTTTTTAGTTCCTGAAGAGAAACGAAACGAGTGTCATCCTATTTTCGCGACTTTAGAAGAGGAGGTCGCTTATCATGAACAGTTTCCAACGATTTATCATTTGCGCAAATTTTTGGCCGATTCCACCGAACTAGCTGATATACGGCTGGTCTATTTGGCTTTGGCCCATATCATTAAGTTTAGAGGGAATTTTTTAATTGAAGGGAAATTAAATACGGAGAATTCCTCGGTGAAAGAAACGTTTAAAGTTTTTTTACAGGCCTACAACCAAGCTTTTACTGTGCAAGAAAATGGAAGTTTGATCAATCCGGTAAAAGAAACGACAGACGTTAGTCCGGTACTACAAGAACGAGTGTCGCGTCAAAGAAAAGCCGAAAATGCGCTTAAATTATTTCCCAATGAAAAATCAAATGGGACTTTTATGCAATTTTTAAAACTGATTGTCGGCAATCAAGGTAATTTTAAAAAGACCTTTGGTCTAAGTGAAGATGCGAAACTACAATTTTCTAAAGAAGAGTATGAAGAAGAACTGGAGAATCTTTTGGGTGCCGTCGGCGATGACTATGCGGATGTTTTTGCAGCAGCTAAAAATGTATACGATGCGGTTGAGTTATCAGGGATTTTAACGGTTAAGGACATCAAAACGAAGGCGAAGCTATCGGCTAGTTTTATTAAGCGCTATGAAGAACACAAAACAGATTTGGAAAAATTGAAAAAATTTGTTCGTAAGGAACTGCCAGAGAAATATTATGAAGTTTTTCGAGATTCGACGAAAAATGGGTATGCCGGGTATATCGAAAACAGTTCCAAAGTATCTCAAGCGGAGTTTTATAAGTATTTAGAGAAACTCTTGAAGAATATCCCCGGATCAGAGTATTTTTTTGACAAAATAAACCAAGAAGATTTTTTAAGAAAACAGCGCACGTTTGATAACGGGGTCATCCCGCATCAAATCCATCTGGAGGAATTACGAGCGATTCTTGGCAAGCAGGGTCATTACTATCCATTTTTAAAAGAAAATCAAGAAAAAATCGAACAAATTCTAACGTTTCGGATTCCCTATTATGTGGGACCGTTGGCACAAGGAAATAGTCGGTTTAGCTGGTTGAGTAAAAAAACTGATGCAGCGATAAGGCCCTGGACGTTTACAGAAGTTGTTGATGAAGGGAAATCGGCTACGGCTTTCATTGAACGAATGACTAATTATGATAGTTATTTGCCGCAAGAAAAAGTTTTACCGAAACATAGTTTGTTGTATGAAAAATATATGGTTTTCAATGAATTGACGAAGGTTTCTTATCTTAATGATCGAGGGGAGATTCACAATTTTTCAAGTGTTGAAAAAAAGGAAATTTTCAGCGAATTATTCAAGAAGAATCGCAAAGTGACGTATGCCCTGCTCGAACATTTTTTGAAAAATCAGTATATGATCGAAACGGCCGAAATCCGCGGAATCGAGCAGCGCTTCAATGCGAGTTATGGAACCTATCATGATTTAATCAAACTAGGCATCAGTCAAGAAATGTTGGATGATCCAGTTAATGAACCGATGTTTGAAGAGATTGTTAAAATCTTGACCGTTTTTGAAGATCAAAAAATGATCAAGGAACAGCTAAGTAAATATGCGGACTATTTTGAACCGAATGTACTGAAAAAAATCGTTCGCCGGCACTACACCGGCTGGGGACGATTGTCTGCGGAATTGATTGATGGTATCCGAGATCAACAATCAAAGAAAACTATTTTAGATTATTTGATGCGGGACGACGATCTGCCGGTAAATAAAAATAGAAATCTGATGCAGTTGATCAATGATGAGAATCTATCGTTTAAAGAAATCATCCAGCAGCGCCAGTCCGTCGATCAAACGGCAGATCTCCATGAAGTAGTTAAGGAGTTGGCTGGCAGTCCGGCCATTAAAAAAGGAATTTTACAAAGTTTGAAGCTGGTCGATGAAATCGTCAAGATCATGGGGTATCCACCAACCAATATCGTAGTGGAGATGGCTCGGGAAAATCAAACGACGTCTAGGGGTCGAGACAAATCCAAAGCACGGCAAAAGGTCTTAGAAGAGGCGATGAAAGAATTTGGCAGTAATATTTTAAAAGAATATCCGTTAGATAATGCTAATTTAAGAAATGATCGCCTCTTTTTATATTATTTGCAAAATGGTAAAGATATGTACACCGGAAAAGAGCTCGATATCAGTAAGCTTTCCCAGTATGATATCGATCATATTATTCCACAAAGTTTCATCAAAGATAATTCAATCGACAATTTGGTTTTGACTAGTTCAACAGAAAATCGCGGGAAATCGAATGATGTCCCGGATGAAAAAATAGTCAGCAATATGACGAATTTTTGGGAAAAACTAAAAAAAGCCAATCTGATTAGTCAACGCAAATTTGATAATTTAACGAAAGGCAGCTTGACTGACGCAGATAAAGCCCACTTTATTCAGCGTCAACTAGTCGAAACACGGCAAATCACCAAACATGTTGCACGGATTTTACATCAAAAATACAATGCGGAGGCCGAGGACACTACGCGGATTATTACCTTGAAAGCCGCGTTGACGAGTCAATTTCGTCAAATTTATCAGCTGTATAAGGTTCGTGAGATCAATGACTACCATCATGCTCAAGATGCTTATTTAAATGGAGTTGTGGCGCAGGCTTTACTAAAAGTTTATCCGCGCTTGGAGCCTGAATTTGTTTATGGGGATTACCAGAAATTTAATCTATTTAAGGAAAATAAAGCGACGGCCAAGAAGAATTTTTATAGTAATTTGATGCACTTTTTCGAAAGTACCCAGCCTAAAGTGGATGAAAATGGTGAGATTCTTTGGGATCAAAAAAATATCGCGATGGTCAAAAAAGTCATGACGTACCGTCAAATGAATATCGTGAAGAAAACGGAAATTCAGACAGGCGGCTTCTCTAAAGAATCAATCTTGCCAAAAGGCGATTCAGCCAAACTGATTGCTAGGAAAAAAGAGTGGAATCCTCAAAAATACGGTGGTTTTGATAGTCCTAATATTGCATACTCCGTTGTGATCAATCATGAAAAGGGAAAACAGAGAAAATTGACCAAAGATATTGTGGGAATCACGATTATGGAGCGGAGACGCTTTGAGGAAAATGAGCATCAGTTTTTAGCAGATAAAGGCTATCAAAATCCTCGAGTCTTAGCCAAATTACCTAAATATACGCTGTATGAATTGGAAAATGGTCGTCGCAGACTGATTGCCAGTGCTACGGAAGCCCAAAAAGGAAATCAGATGGTACTGCCCAATCAGTTAGTGGAATTGTTGTATCATGCCAAACATTGTGAGGATTTAGATGGAAAGAGTTTAAACTATCTGAATACTCATAGAGACCTGTTCAACGAATTATTTGAATACGTCAGCCAGTTTGCGGACCGCTATACTTTAGCAGATAAAAATTTGAAAACATTAGCATCGTTGTATGAACAAAATCAGGAAGCTGATAGTAAAATCCTCGCGCAAGCTTGTTTGAATTTGTTACAGTTTAATAAAATGGGAGCACCGGCCGATTTTAAATTTTTCGATACTACGATACCGCGCAAACGCTACACGAGTATCAAAGAAATTTTAACTGCCACCATCATTCACCAATCCATCACCGGTCTATATGAAACGCATTGGAAACTAGGTGAGTAATTATGGGTTGGCGAACGATCGTGGTGAATACACACTCTAAATTAGCCTACAAAAATAATCACTTAGTGTACAAATCAGCCGCCCAAAATGAAATGATCCATCTATCGGAAATCGATGTTTTACTTTTAGAAACGACCGATATTTTGATTACGACGATGCTGATTAAACGGTTAGTGGATGAGAATATTTTGATCCTTTTTTGTGATGATAAACGTCTGCCGATTGGGAAATTACTTCCTTTTTATGGTCGCCATGACAGTAGTTTGCAATTAGGCCGTCAAATGAATTGGACGTTAGAGCGAAAAGGCATTGTTTGGACAGAGATCATTTCTCAAAAAATCTTGAACCAGTATCAATTTCTGACGCAACTAGAATTTCAAGAAAAAGCCGCAGCGATTACCCATTTACACAATGAACTTGAAATATTTGATCCTTCGAACCGAGAAGGGCATGCGGCTAGAATTTATTTCAATACCTTGTTTGGCAATGATTTCTCCCGAGATAGCGAAAATACAATCAATGCAGGTTTGAATTATGGCTACACATTGCTGATGAGTGTTTTTGCAAGAGAGATCGTCAAGTGTGGTTGTATGACACAGTTTGGATTGAAACATGCCAATCAATTTAATGATTTCAATTTGGCTAGCGATTTGATGGAACCTTTTCGACCACTCGTTGATCAAATTGTCTATGCCAATCGCAATGCTGAATTTAAAGTAATCAAACGCTGTCTATTTGAATTATTTACCAATCAATACACTTATAATTCGAAGGTGATGTTTTTGACCAATATCGCTAGTGATTATACTAAAAAGGTCGTGAAGGTCTTGAATGAACAAACAGAAAGGATCCCAGAGTTTAGGATATGAGTTATCGTTATATGAGGATGATATTGATGTTTGATATGCCGACAGAAACGGCAGAGGAACGAAAAGCCTATCGTAATTTTCGCAAGTTTTTATTGAGCGAAGGATTCATTATGCATCAGTTTTCGGTGTATAGCAAAATCCTATTGAATGGAACGGCTTCGAAGGCGATGGTGGCTAGGCTGAAACAAAATAACCCTAAGAAAGGGTTGGTGACATTATTGACGGTGACAGAAAAACAATTTTCTAGAATGGTCTATTTATGTGGGGAGTATGACACATGTATCGGCAATACGGATGACAGAATTGTCTTTTTAGGAGATAATTATGATGAAACTTAATTTTGAACTGTTGGACCAACCACTTGAATTGAATTCGGCAACGATTCTAACTATTGAGGACACTAAAATTTTTGCGTTGTTGACAAAACTTTTTTATCAATATACTGATGACTCAGAGCTGAGGTTGTTTGATGAAAAGCAAAAATCGATTAAGATGACGGAATTGATGCTAGTTACTGATGTATTAGGCTATGAGATTAATTCTACAGCTATTTTAAAGTTGATCTATACGGATTTAGAACATCAATTAAATGAAAAACCAGAAGTAAAATCGATGATTGATAAGTTAACGTCGACGATTAGCGAATTGATCGGTTATGAGCTGTTGGAACACGAGCTTGATCTGGAAAGTGATGAAATTACCGTCACAGAACTATTTAAAGCTTTAGGAATCAAGATCGAAACGACAAGTGATACAATTTTTGAAAAATTAGTGGAAATCATCCAAGTCTTTAAAAATCTGACCAAGAAAAAATTACTAGTATTAATAAACGTGTGCTCCTATTTAACAAAAGAAGAGTTCGTTGAATTGAAAAATTATATTTCTTTATACAACGCAACGGTGCTCTTCTTGGAACCAAGACAGGTTGAGGGAGCGGAACAATATGTATTAGATGAAGATTACTTTTTGACTACTATTTCCGAAGAGTGATCTTTCTAGACGATCTTTGACAAAAAAATATGTTTCATAAATGAAGCATTCAAGGCTGAAATCTTGCTATGGATGAGTGGCGCGATTACGAAATCTTTGAAAACCAAAATGGTCTACGAGGTTTTAGAGCTATGTTGTTTTGAATGCTTCCAAAACTATCAACAACGCTGTTGGGGATGACCTATTGTTTTAGAGCTATGTTGTTTTGAATGCTTCCAAAACATAGATAAGAACTGTTTAGAGGCTTCGTGTGTTTTAGAGCTATGTTGTTTTGAATGCTTCCAAAACTTTGACCTTGTGGAATGAACGCTTGACCGTTGTTTTAGAGCTATGTTGTTTTGAATGCTTCCAAAACTAATTAGTGGTAGCACAATAACTAGCGATGGTTTTAGAGCTATGTTGTTTTGAATGCTTCCAAAACTGACTGTTCCAGTAGCAGTGCCAGAAGGCTGTTTTAGAGCTATGTTGTTTTGAATGCTTCCAAAACCATAATTGCTAACGAATTGAAACGGAGGTT
>NZ_BCQF01000038.1 GCF_001544295.1 Enterococcus pseudoavium NBRC 100491 | reverse complement strand
ACCGACTGGATATGTTTTGAATACTAAACCAATTGATTTTACAATCATTGACAAAGCTGCAGGTCAACCAGCAACAGTTTCTGCCGGACGCTTTATCAATAAATTGCTACCAGAAAAAACACCAACCAAACCGGGAACCAAACACGGGAACAACTATCCAAAAACTAACGACGTAAATATGCCACTATATTTGGGTATGGGACTTGTGATAGTTCTGGCTACTGGCTTTATCTGGTTCAAAAAACAAAGATCATAATCAAATAATTAGCTAAACAGAACAGCCGCAAATGTTAGTCTAAAAACTAATTTTTGCCGCTGTTTTTTTGGATGGTTCTGCTATTAAATAGAATAGCGTAAGAATAAATATGTCGAAATGATTATTGAGATTTTTTTATGAATAATTTTCCGGCACAAGGTTCTCTGATCATTAATCCAGTAGGTTATCTGTTTATAGCAGCTTTTAGCCAAGATATTTAGGTTTGATGTCAATTATCTACTGAATCTACTCGTGGTTCTGCTATTAACAGTGCTTGGTATTTTTCTCGTTTTCTGGCTGGAAAGCAGCCTGAGTCGGATTTTAGTAATTGCAGCTTTAGGAGTGACGGGGATTATTAATCGGTATTTAAATGACATCGGTTAAGACCTCGGATTTTTATCGATTGTCGAAACGCTAGTGATTAGTGGGTGGCTTGTGTTGCTTAAATTTTCTGGGTGAAATGCACAGTGGTCAAAAAAGTTATCAAGATTAGCTAGTTATTTTACTTATTATAAAAATAAAGAAAGCTGAGCTGCTTACAAAAATTATATTTTTATCCATAAGTTTATTAACAAGCTCTAACAAAATTGGAAGTATTCATAAATTGTGGCACAATTGGTGATAATAATCACAAACGGTTATTATAGCTAAGAAAAGATGCAGCGTGAAGGAAATGAAAGAGCTGAAAAACTATTTAAAAAAAGCAAAAAATGGAATATGGTCATGTTGGTAACAACCGATATTTCGGGGTTGATGGGGATAACCTCGTTATTTCAAATGTTTACAGTAACCGAAGAGGCTTATGCAGTTTACGGAGATGGGGCTTTATAATCATTAACTTTGCCCTGTTGATCTTGTTTTCTAAAAGCAAATAAATTACCTGCTGATCAGCAAAGTGTACTAAAACATCCTTACTATCTGGCAATCGATATGATGCTCTAATTCTTTTTGTTCTCCCAGTTGACGGCACCGAATCTAAACTTAAAATAAGGAGTTTGCCTATATTGTTCAATTAAATCTTGTGGAGAAAATAACTTAATTATTTCCCGTTCCAATATAGCACCCTCCATATAATTTTTAATCTAGTTAAAGAATATCACACTTGTATAGGGTTTTAGTAACAAAAATATTAAAAGTAATGAATTTAACAATCAGGTAAAAGTACTTTATCTTTGTTGAACAATCTATTAATTTTTGTCGAAAGAAAAACTATTCGTGTATTGGAAATATAGACTACACTCAAATATTTAGAAGTCATTTTATAAATTTGGGCTTTAAATATCAGTGATATCAAATCATTTTGAATTTAATCGAACAGAATGGAAACTGAGCTAAGTCTTAAGAAAGCACGTAAAATGTCTCAAATTTTCAAAAATATACGGGCGTGCATTTTTTACTATGCTTTTGACCTTATCAATCAAATTTCGTTGAAGTTTATTAGGTTTTGTAATTCTTCAAGAACCTAGTATTAAAGCTATTTTCTAACTGTCAGGTACTATCAGAAAGCAGTCCAGCTCTCAATACGGTCTCAAGGATACAAACGCTGCAGAATAATCAAAATTCTGTTCAAGCAGATTTTAACGATCTTCCTATTATGGGGAGCTCGTTTTTTTTTTGTTAACAAAAAGAGCCTTAGCAAAAATATTTTTGTGACGATTCCTTCAATCTAATCATTGTAGCCATAAAGTTTTATCTCACCAGCGTTATATTCTCCCAGATATACTTCCCCAATTTGTGAAAATCCGTTTTCTTGGGCTTGGGTAGTTAACCAATCAATGTTTTTGTTGATCAATTCAAGGACATCATAGTTCGCCTGACCATCAACAATAATTGGAAATCGAATATTTTCATCGCCAAATTCAATCACCGTTAGTTGACCATTTTGCTCTAATACAGCACTTTTCACCGATTCAATTTCGTAAATCCCATTAACCCGAAGTTTAAACATTAACTCGTTGGCTGAGATGCCACGTCGTAAGCAGGATTTTACATTGATTTTGCCGTTTTTGATTAAAATTGTCGGACTACCGTCAATAACTTGTTTAACGTAGCGATTGTGCTCTTTAAAAAATTTCATCGTTAAGACAAGCAAGGTCCAAATAAGTAATACCAAAACGAATTGTAGGGTGCTGATGGCATCATTATAAATGACACCACCGATAATTCCCCCCAACACATAATTCTGAACTTGATCCATTGCAGAAGAAGGCGAAAGATTCCCTTTTCCCATAATATTGATTTGAAAAATCAGGCATAAAATACCTAAGCCTAATTTTAAGATAATTGGTTCATATAATTGCATTGTTTTTACCCCCGTTATTTTAAGACAGTCGTAGTATCCGAATTTACTAAATGTGTGTGTTGTAGAATAAAGGAAGCGCCATCGGCATTCAGAGTAATCCGATAATAGTTATCTTTAAGTTTTACGATTGTACCATCGGTTAATTGAGTTGAATTAACCAAGATATCATTTGTGGGAACATTATATTCTTGCGCTAGTCTTTCTACCACGGCTACCATTTGAGAAGATTGAGAAGTGCGCGATTGATTTTGATTATAGTCTGAATATTGAACTCCCAAAATAAATAATAATAATAGCAAGGAAATCAGCGATAAGTCCCGATATTTTGTTTCCAGCCGATGACGCAAATATAAACTAAATGCAATAACCAATAAGATCAAGATCCCAAAAATCAAAAAATATTTAAAATAATTATTGAGACCAGATTGGCTCTTTAAATACTCGATGCCATAAAAAGTCATGATAATTCCTCCAATGAATCTGCCTGCTATTAAACATGATAGAGACAGATTTAAAAGTAATGGTTTCTTTAAATATACTATTCTCGTTAAGCGAATACAATTTTCCCGCTATCAGCAACAGTCTAGTTAAATCTGATTGGCACATAAATCAACGATTTCAGTGATTATGTGCCTCCTTTTTGGTAATGAAAGAAGTTATACGTTTAAAAGTAAAGCTACCCATGATTCCACAATTGCATATGATGCGTTTTGTTTCAAAAGGATTATGATAAGATAGGTGAGGAACTTATCGTGATATTGCGCAATCAGTTTGGCGAGCACGCCTGTGTAAAGGATGAATAATTTTGTCAATTTTTTTAGGAATAGATATCGGAACAACCGCGATTAAATTAGGTATAATTCAGGAAAATCAGCTAATTTACTCAAGTGAATTGCCGCTGCAAACTTATGGTGATGAACGAATCAAATATCAAGCTGGTGAAGAACTTTTAGCCAGTTTACAGGCAGGAATTTCAGCAATGCCACAACAGCTCAGACAGCAGATTACAACGATTGGTTTCAGTACTGCGATGCACAGTTTAATGCCCGATGATGGTAAAAAACAAATTTTTTTATGGTCGGATCTGCAGGCGGCGGAAACGATTGATCGCTTTAAGCAAACGAATTTAGCGACACATTTTTATGAGATTTCCGGTACACCGATTCATGCAATGTCTCCGTTTGCCAAGCTGCTTTATTTCCAAGAAAAGAAATTGTATCCAGCAGAAACTCATTGGTACGGCCTCAAAGAATTGATTATGGAGTATTTTACTGGAAATTTTGTTATTGATTACTCTACCGCCTCAGCTACAGGTTTGTTTGATTTGAAGAAAAAACAATGGAGTGATGAAATCCTTGATTATCTCGGAATTAATGCGGAGCAGTTAGCGCAACTAGTTGATACCAATCAGGCATTTAAGCTGCTGCCTAAAATACGCGATCTATTTGATTTTTCTGCTGACACACAAGTCGTTATCGGAGCAAGTGATGGGACACTAGCCGCGTATGCCAGTTATTATTCGACTGGTAGATCCGCTAGTTTGACGATTGGAACAAGTGCGGCGGTACGTCAGATCACTAATGCAATTCACTTGGATCAGGAGAAACAAAATTTTTGCTACTATTTAAATGAGGATTTGCTGGTTAGTGGAGCACCGTCTAATAACGGTGGTGTTGTTTTGGCGTGGGCGGCCAATCATCTAGCAGACCATCCTGCTCAATTTTATCAGATGCTACCGACTTTATTAAAAGAAACGACGATAGGAGCGAAAGGTCTGCGTTTCTGGCCCTATTTAAACGGGGAACGGGCGCCTTGCCTTATTGGAGTAACGAAATCAAAGGAGGCTTCCGTGATTTGACGTTGCAGCACACACGCTCGGATATGTTGAGAAGTGTAATCGAGGGAGTTCTAATAAACATTCGCCAGTTGGTGGAACTTGTCGCACAAGATGAATCACTATCTGTTAGTGGGGGATTCTTCCAAACACCCGCATTAGGTCAATTGGCGGCCGATATTTTTGGCGTTGATTGCTATTACGCGCCGCAAAATGAACCGATTTTTGGTTTATATTATTTATTAGAGCAGCCTGGGCAATTAGAAGCAGAAGCGCAAAACGTATTTATGCCTGATCCACGCAAGAGTAGTATCTACCAACGGCTTGCTCGTGGCTATTTCGACTGATTTAGAGATGAAAATGAGGCTGATAGATAGAAAATCCGATTAAAGAACTTCCTTATTGTGAAGTTCTTTTTTATTTTGAAGATCAGAAAGTTCATTAATTGACACTTTAGTCTAATTAGACTATGATGGTTAAAATAATGATATTTGAGGTGGAGAAATGAAATCAATTTTATTAATTGGCCAATCTAATATGGCTGGTCGGGGATTTCTGAATGAAGTTCCGGCGATTTATAACGAAAACATCGAAATGTTACGAAATGGGCGTTGGCAAATGATGGCTGAACCGATTCATAATGATCGTGAAGTGGCGGGAGTTGGCCCCGCCGCATCGTTTGCCGCAGCTTGGTCACAAGATCATCCAGGAGAAAAACTTGGATTAATTCCTTGTGCGGAAGGGGGCAGTTCAATAGATGAATGGGCGGCCAATCAAATGTTGATGCGCCATGCTATTTCTGAGGCTAAGTTCGCGATGGAAACAAGTGAACTAATTGGAATCCTATGGCATCAAGGTGAAAATGATAGTCTAAATGAGCATTATACAAACTATGGGAAAAAATTGAAGGCCGTGTTTAAACATCTGCGGGAGGAACTGGATTTGCCTAAGTTACCTATTATTGTTGGCAAATTGCCAGATTTCCTTGGAAAAAATGGTTTTGGATTAAGTGCCACAGAATTTTCTGAAATCAATCAAGAAATAGCAAAAGTTGTGTCTGAGGAAGAAAATAGTTATTTAGTCAGTGCAGAAAATTTAGCAGCGAATCCGGATGGAATTCACATCAGTGCAGATTCACAAAGACAATTCGGGATTCGTTATTACGAAGCATTTTCAAAAAGAGCAGATATTCTCCAGGCTATGGGGGATGAAGACGAAAGATTGAGTAAAATCTATGGCCGAGAAACGACCCAAAATGAAAAAATCTACTTGTTGAGTCGTGATTTTGCAACTGGAAAGATCAATTATCAGAAGTTCATGGAAAAATATGCTGAGATTGTCAAATAATTGAAAGAGGTGGAAGAATGATCCCGCTTTTGATTTTGGGGTTATTAAAGGAACGGCCAGAATCTTATGGTTATGAATTATTAGCAGACATGGAAGCCAATTACTTTCAATATTTTGTTCGTTTTACGAAAGGTTCCTTCTATTATAATATGCAGCAACTAGAAGAAAAAGGTATGATCGAAAAAGTAGTGACAAATACGAACCTTGAGGAAAAGGGAAAAAATCGTTATTTTCTCACTGAATTAGGGGAGAGAGAATTCGAACGTCTTTTTTTAAAGTATGGTAGTAAAAGCGAACCCATCACCTTTCCTTTTTATACGCCGATGGTCTTCGTTGATCAAGTAGAGCCGGAAGTCATGAAAGAAATTTTGGCCAAACAGATTGATCAAACTAAAGAAAAAATTCAATTGATTGATGACGCACTGAAAACACCAAATTCACTGCGAAGAAACTTTGTCAAAATGATGGAAAATTCAAAGCACCATCATGAAGTGAATCTTGCTTGGTTTCAAGAGCAATTAAATGAATATAATAACTAAATTCACAGGAACTGAGACCTCCGACTAGCTAGGACCTAAGTATTGGAAGTAGTCTATCAAAGATGCTTGGGAGTGAAAAGTCAAATATTTTAGCATCCGCTCTTATAAAGGACCCCATCCAATAAGCAATAAAGTTTACCGATGATAAAGCAATCTATTACCTCTAATGAGACTAAGCAGTATTTCTATTACAGAAATGCTGCTTATTTTTTTCAGTGATTTCTTTAGGTGAATGGTTAGAATTATTTATTTTTAATTCTATCTCCGGTTGATTGATCAGGAGATTTTTATGATTTGAAAGTGTCAGAAAATATTAATTAAAAGAATAGTTTTGCTTATTTATTATTTAAACGCCAAAAGTTCAACGGAGAGTAGGTCCGTTGTATTTTCTTTCATTTTTTAAAAGATCTTGGGGGAATTCAGCCAGTTTGAAAGGATTATTTATTGTTATACTGAAAGGGGGATGATTGCGATGGATCAATTAAAAAACATCTGTTGCTATGCACCCGTGATGGTGTATGCAACACCTGAAGTTGAAATGAAAGTGAATAAGTTATGTTTAGAAATGGTCACACTTGCTGCGAAAGGCTGGAACGTGGATCAATTGTATTATTATGCTTCAGAACATGGTAGAAAAATCAAAGGGATGGAAATGGATTTGACGGTAGGCACACAAGGATTAATAGCCATCTTTCGGTCTGGAAAAGAACGAAAGGAGGTGGAGTAATATGCCGGTAAATACTTATAATCTCAGTATTATTCATCAAAAGATGTGTGATGAATTTATTGCTGATATCTGGATTCTTGCCATCCAAAAATGTCTGGACTTACAGGAGGCATTTATAACAGCGAGTAAAGACGAGCAATTAAAATACTTCTATAATTTAATTGATGAAAATGAGGAAATGTTTTTATATGTCCATGAAGAATTAGGGTTAGACTGCTAATTTTTTTTTAGTCAAAACGCTAGTAAACGTCAGGTTGTTTAAATAGTGATGTATTTTTTATATAGGTATGATATACTTTTAATAATCGAATGACACTAGGGGTGCTTTTGAAGCTGAGATTATACCCATTGAACCTGAAACAGTTAGGACTGGCGCAGGGAATGTGTACTGTTTTTAGAAATTTGCACCCGACAACTTTTTTGTGGTCGGGTTTTATTGTGCAAACTTTTGTAGAAAGCCTCCTTTTCTTTTTTGAATAAAGGAGGTTTTTTGTGATGGGATAAGAAAATCCTTAGTTGAGCCGAGCTATCCATAAAAAGAAGGAGAAATGAAATGATGACATTTACAAAGCTGGCACGGGAAAAAGCGGCCCCTTTTTGGGAAGGAAGTTTTGAACATCCTTTTATCAAATCGCTGGTTGCAGGAGATTTAGAAACAGAAGTTTTTCGTTATTATTTGTTGCAAGATCGCTATTATTTAGAACATTTTAGTAAATTATATGGTTATATCGCACAACAAACGAAAGATGCTGAAGTACGTAAACAACTAAAACAGAATGCGGAAAACTTGAAATTAGGGGAGCTGGCGATTCGCGAAGAATTTTTTTCGGAATTAGCGATTAGCGAAAAAGAAATCCTAGAGACGCCGATTGCTCCGACGGCCTATCATTATGTTTCGCACATGTATCGTCAATTGTTAGATGGTACACCCAATACAGCTTTTGCTGGTATGCTGCCTTGTGCTTGGCTTTATCAAGAGATCGGTGCTCGGTTGATTGAAGTAGGTTCACCTGATTCTATCTATCAACGTTGGATTGAAACGTATGCTGGTGAATCTGCTGCAGCGGAAGTTCAAAAGGAATGTCTATTATTGGATCGATTGTATCACCAGAGTCCGCAACAAGAACAACAGCAAATGATTGAATCCTTTGTTATCAGCAGCAAAATGGAGTTTGCTTTTTGGGAGATGGCTATGAAACTGGAGAAGTGGTAAATGAAGATACGAAGCCTTGTGCTAAATTTCTAGCCTATTTTTTTAGACAAATCATCCCATTTGTTTATTAACAAATGGGACTTTCTCTGTTTATAATGAGCGGCGAGAGGAATGAGTCAGATGATACACATAAATATTGGTACTAAAAGTGGAATTGCACGAGGAACTGTTTTGGCCGCACTTTTCGGCGGATTGATTTTGTTTCCGACTGTCAGCTTGGCTGATGGCCTTACTTCAGAATCCACCTCAGTAATCGTGGAAAAGACTAACGAAGTCGAATTAGTAAGACATCAAGGAGAAATTGCTGAGCAGTTAAAATCCGCTCACGAACAATTTGAAGAACGCCAAAAACAGATTGCTAAAGATTTGGCTGATGCCCGTCAACGAAGGAAAGTAAGACAGGAAGACCTTCATAATGATTTTGAAAATTGGCAAAATCAGCTGGATCAAGACCACTCTAAAGTTCAACAGCATATCGCCGAAACAAACGGCCACCTAGAAGAAGGCCGTTTGGTTGTCGAAGATACTTGGTCACGTGCACAAGAACAATTGGACGAAGCACGGGCAGATTTTAATAAAAAAGTCGCTGATGCGGAGAAATTGCAGGCACAGTTAAAAGCTGATCAAGCAGAGATCGAACAAAATGTTTCTCAAGTAAAAACAAGCGGTCAAGCGATTCAACAAAAATTTGTGGCTGGATCAGGTAGCTTAGAAACGACTGGCGATGAAAAAGGAAATCAAACGGATGAAGTCGCTGGAGCAGTCAATCGGGTCAAAGCTGTAATCGATTCTGCTGGAGATGATCTGGCTGCGGAAAAATCAACAGTCAACCAAACACAAAACACAAATTCAACGATCAAGGTAGATGATGAGACGTTAGATAAAAATACTCAACCGGCGCAAGGAATCACGGCTTTTCCGAAAACCAATGACCAATCAAATGGCTTGCTTTTTTTAAGCGGCTTAGCACTTGTTAGTGGGCTGGTTGTTTACTTTGTACGTAAGTATTATCACTAAAAAATTTGCTAGAAAAAAAACAACTGGTTTGATTTAGACCAGTTGTTTTTTTCTGTGAATAAAAGAGCTGAATTTGTTTTTTGCTTGAGTTGATTAAGCGAGAAGAAAGTTCTTCGACGAAATCTGTGTTAGAATACCTCTGGATACTAAACAGCAGAAGAAAGAGGAATACCATGACACAATCTACGTCAGCCTATGTTCACATCCCTTTTTGTGAACATATTTGTTACTACTGCGACTTTAATAAGGTTTTTCTTGAAGGTCAGCCAGTGGATGAATATATTGAAGCTCTTTTGAAAGAAGCCAAACTGGCTTTGCTTGAACACCCTGTCGACAAGATGGAGACACTCTACGTTGGTGGTGGCACACCAACATCATTGAATGCTGCCCAATTGGAGCGTTTATTGAGCGGATTACGAGAAATTCTTCCTTATCAGAATGGCGAGTTTACAGTGGAGGCCAATCCTGGAGATCTAACGGCCGACAAATTAGCAGTCATGAAAAATTTTGGCGTTAATCGTTTGTCAATGGGGGTTCAAACGTTTGATGATCGATTGCTAAAAAAAATTGGTCGCAAACATACTGCTCAGGATGTTTATGATACAATCCGACTATTAGAAGAAAAAGATTTCCAAAACGTGACGATCGATTTGATTTATGCATTGCCAGGTCAAACTTTGGAAAGTTTTCGCGATACAGTGACACGCGCATTGGCATTGGATTTACCTCACTATGCATTATATTCATTGATCTTGGAAAATCAGACAATGTTTATGAACTGGGTACGTCGAGGAAAAATGCAATTGCCTGAGCAGGAGCTAGAAGCCCAAATGTACGCCGAGACGATCGATGCGATGGAAAAAGCTGGCAGAAAACAATACGAAATCAGTAATTTTGCCAAACCGGGTTTTGAGAGTCAGCACAATTTAGTCTATTGGAACAATCAAAATTATTTCGGACTAGGGGCGGGTGCTAGTGGATACCTTGATAATCGTCGCTACAAAAATCGTGGGCCCATCCAACATTATTTAAAGGCTTTGAAGGAAGAACGGCTCCCCTTGTTAGAAGAAGAGTTTTTATCACAAGCAGAACAAATCGAAGAAGAAATGTTTCTGGGCTTAAGAAAAATTGTAGGAGTCAATAAAGCAGAATTTGAAGCACGGTTTGGTCAAAGCCTCTCAGCGGTCTATGGACAAGTTATCCAGCAGTTAAAAACACGCGGGCTGATTACCGAGACTGATTCACGGGTGGCACTAACGAGAGAAGGATTATTTCGCGGGAACGATGTTTTTGCAGAATTTTTATTGAATAAAGAAAATTAGCACTCTAGATATTAGAGTGCTAATTTTTTAGCTTTTTTACTTGACTTATTTGGCAGATGTTGGTATATTAATAATCGAGTTAGCACTTAAAAAGAAAGAGTGCTAACTAAAGGATGAGAAGAATGTTAACGGAAAGACAAAAACTGATTCTCAGCTTAATCATCAAAGACTTTACTAATACCGGACAACCAGTCGGGTCAAAAAGTTTGATGGAAGAAGGCGTAGAAGCAAGTTCCGCAACTATCCGCAATGATATGAAAGCTTTAGAGGCGCTAGGGTTGTTAGAGAAGACACATTCTTCTTCTGGACGTATCCCATCACTTTTAGGCTATCGTTATTACGTGGATCACCTTTTAACGCCTGCAAAGGTGAGCAATCAAGAGGTAGATCAAATTCGCAGCTCGCTAAAGAAAGATATCCATGAAATTGATGATATCATTCAGCAGTCTGCCAAAATTCTTTCACAAGTGACTAGCTATACGGCGTTTTCACTTGGTCCTGAGATGAAAGACCGAACGTTGACAGGGTTTCGGATCGTTCCTTTGAACGATCACCAAATCTTAGCCATTATCGTGACTGATAAAGGAAACGTTGAGAGTCAAGTATTTCGGATACCGGAAAATGTCGAGAGTCAAGACTTGGAAAAGATGGTTCGAATCATCAATGATCGTTTAGTCGGTCAGCCGTTGGTGAGTGTTTACCAAAAATTAAGAACCGAGATTCCAATGATTTTGCACCGCTATTTTCAAGCAACAGAAGGAATCGGGCATTTGTTTGATGTGATTTTAAATGATGCCTTTGAGGATAAAGTGTTTGTAAGTGGCCGGATGAATATTTTGAATTTTAATCCCGATCAAGATTTTAATCATGTGAAGTCGATGTATTCCTTGATGCAAAATTCTGATGAGTTAACCCAGTTGCTGTTGCCATCCGATAACAACATTCATGTCCGGATCGGGACAGAACTTGGGAACGATTTGTTTGATCATTTAAGTATGATTCAAGCCAATTACGAGATTCGGGGACATGGACGAGGAACCATCGCTTTGCTGGGACCAACGTCGATGCCATATTCAAAAATCTTTGGTTTATTGGAAGTATTTCGATATGAGTTGACAAATGCATTGGACGATTACTATCGTTCATTGGATTTATATCACTAGAAACGGTTCCTAAAAAGAAAGGAAGTACGCATAGTGGCAAAGAAAGAGACACAAGACGAAACAAAAGAAAAACAAGAAATGCAAGAAGAGTTGGAAGAGCTTGAAGCAACTGAAACAGAGGGTATCGATATTCCTGAAGTTTCTGAGGTTGAGGAATTAACAAGCAAGTTCAGCGAGATGGAAGACAAATTCTTGCGAGCTCGCGCGGAGATCGCAAATATGTCCAACCGTAACAAAAATGAGCGAGAACAATTGATTCGTTACCGTTCACAAGATCTTGGCAAAAAGTTATTGCCGGCGATCGACAATTTAGAAAGAGCCCTAGCAACTGAAGCGACGGACGAGCAAGCTGCCAGCCTGAAAAAAGGCGTGGAAATGGTGCTTGAAAGTTTGACAGTTGCATTAAAAGAAGAAGGTATCACAGAAATCAAAGCTGAAGGCGAGACCTTCGATCCGAATCTGCACCAGGCCGTTCAGACGGTAGCGGCGGATGATGATCACAAAGCAGAGACAATCGTCAATGTTTTGCAAAAGGGCTATCAGCTACACGATCGGGTATTGCGTCCTGCAATGGTCATCGTGGCTCAATAAACTATGTAAACCACAAATAAATATATAAAACGAAAAAGGGGATTTTCAACTATGAGTAAAATTATCGGTATTGACTTAGGTACAACTAACTCTGCTGTAGCAGTCTTAGAAGGCGGAGAAGCTAAAATCATTACAAATCCTGAAGGAAATCGTACAACACCATCTGTTGTATCATTTAAAAATGGCGAAATTCAAGTTGGGGAAGTTGCAAAACGTCAAGCAGTGACTAACCCTAACACTATTTCATCAATCAAACGTCATATGGGTGAAGCTGGCTATAAAGTAGAAGCTGATGGAAAATCATACACACCACAAGAAATTTCAGCAATGGTTTTACAATACATTAAAGGTTTCGCTGAAGATTACTTAGGCGAAAAAGTCGAAAAAGCAGTTATTACAGTTCCTGCATACTTTAACGACTCACAACGTCAAGCGACTAAAGACGCTGGTAAAATCGCTGGTTTAGAAGTTGAACGGATCGTTAACGAACCAACTGCAGCTGCCTTAGCTTATGGTTTAGACAAAACAGATAAAGATGAAAAAATCTTAGTATTTGACCTTGGTGGTGGTACATTTGACGTATCAATCCTTGAACTAGGTGACGGCGTATTCGACGTATTATCTACTGCTGGTGATAACAGTCTAGGTGGGGATGACTTCGATAACAAGATCATCGATTACTTAGTAGCTGATTTCAAACAAGCAAATGGTATTGACTTATCTAAAGATAAAATGGCAATGCAACGTTTGAAAGATGCTGCTGAAAAAGCGAAAAAAGATTTATCAGGTGTCAGCTCAACTCAAATCAGCTTACCATTTATCACAGCTGGCGATGCTGGTCCATTACACTTAGAAACAACATTATCTCGTGCCAAATTTGATGAAATTACAGCTGACTTAGTTGAACGGACAAAAGCTCCGGTTCGTCAAGCATTGAAAGATGCCGGTTTATCTCAATCAGAAGTTGACGAAGTAATCTTAGTTGGTGGTTCTACACGTATTCCAGCAGTCGTTGAAGCTGTTCGTAAAGAAACTGGTAAAGAACCTAACAAATCAGTCAACCCAGATGAAGTAGTTGCCATGGGTGCAGCAATCCAAGGTGGGGTTATCACTGGTGATGTGAAGGATGTTGTCTTACTAGACGTTACACCATTATCATTAGGGATCGAAACAATGGGTGGCGTGTTCACAAAATTAATTGACCGCAACACAACTATCCCAACAAGTAAATCACAAGTCTTCTCAACAGCAGCAGACAATCAACCAGCAGTAGACATTCACGTCTTACAAGGTGAACGTCCAATGGCGGCTGATAATAAAACTTTAGGTCGTTTCCAATTAACAGATATTCCAGCAGCACCTCGTGGAATCCCTCAAATCGAAGTTACTTTCGATATCGATAAAAACGGGATCGTAAATGTATCTGCGAAAGACCTTGGCACGCAAAAAGAACAAAAAATTACAATTAAATCTTCATCTGGTTTATCTGACGAAGAAATCGAACGTATGGTGAAAGATGCGGAAGCTAATGCGGATGCTGACAAAGCCCGTAAAGAAGAAGTAGACCTACGTAATGACGTTGACGCTTTGCTATTCTCTGTTGATAAAACATTGAAAGAGTTAGAAGGAAAAGTCGATGCAGACGAAGTTAAGAAAGCCGAAGACGCTCGTGATGAATTAAAAGCAGCGGTTGAAGCAAATGATATCGACCAAATGAAAGAAAAACGCGATGCATTAAACGAAATCGTACAAAACTTAACAGTGAAACTTTACGAACAAGCAGCGCAACAACAAACAGAAGCTGATCCAAACGCAGCACAAGGCGGCGCGGATGATGTCGTAGATGCTGATTTTGAAGAAGTTAACGATGACGACAAATAATTGATTCGTTGATAAAGGCCAAAGTCATCACTTTGGCCTTTTTTCTTTCAAAATTGGTAGCTTTGCTAAGAAGTATCCAGAACTTGTCCATTTTTTAATCAATACTAGTGTAGCAGTCTACTGATAGTAGCGCTCGTATAAAAATGTGCTTAAGAGAAGTGGAACTTTTTAGAAAAAGACTAAGAAAAGTATCGTATCGATTTTGAGTATGATACAATACTAACGATTCTATGAAATTATGGAGGGAAGCCAATGGCTACAAAACGGGATTATTACGAAGTCCTTGGGGTACAAAAAGGTGCTTCGGATGATGAGATAAAAAAGGCATATCGCAAGCTTTCCAAGCAATATCATCCAGATATTAATAAAGAGCCTGATGCTGAAGAAAAGTTTAAAGAAATTTCTGAAGCTTATGAAATCTTAAGCGATCCACAAAAACGAGCGGCTTATGACCAATATGGACACGCAGGCACGGATCCGAACTTTGGTGCCGGTGGTGGCTTCAGCGGTGCTGGTGGATTTGGTGGCGCGGGAGGTTTTGGATTTGAGGATATTTTTGAATCCTTCTTCGGCGGCGGTGGCGGTCGTCAAGCTGATCCCAAAGCGCCTAGACAAGGAGCAGATCTTCAATATTCAATCAATTTGGAATTTGAAGAAGCGATTTTTGGTGTGGAAAAAGACATCAAATACAACCGTGAAGAAACTTGTCACACTTGTCACGGAAATGGTGCGAAACCTGGAACAGAACCTGAAGTCTGCCATAAATGTCATGGTTCAGGTACGATCAATGTTGAACATCAAACCCCGCTTGGCCGCGTAATGAGTCGTCAAACGTGTGATGTTTGTCATGGAACGGGAAAAGAAATCAAAGATCCATGTCCAACTTGTCAAGGTACTGGTCACGAAAAGCGTCCACACACAGTCAAGGTAAAAGTTCCTGCTGGAGTGGAAGATGGTCAACAAATGCGTTTGGCTGATCAAGGTGAAGCTGGTGTCAATGGTGGGCCTTACGGGGATCTGTATGTAGTCTTTAAGGTAAAACAAAGTGATATTTTTGACCGGGACGGCGCAGAGATTTACTATACACTGCCATTAAGTTTCGTCCAAGCCGCTTTAGGGGATGAAATCAATATTCCAACGGTTCATGGAGATGTGAAATTGAAGATTCCTGCTGGGACACAAACCGGTGCAAAATTCAGATTGCGGGGCAAAGGTGCTCCAAGACTACGTGGCAATACGAATGGGGATCAACAAGTGACGGTAAAAATTGTGACACCGAAGAACTTGAATGATAAACAACGTGAAGCGTTACGCGCATTTGCTGAAGCAGGTGGACAAACAGTCAGCGAACAAAAAGAAGAAGGCTTCTTTGGTAAAATGAAAGATGCTTTTGGTGGAAAGAAATAAGTTAAGCA
>NZ_BCQF01000037.1 GCF_001544295.1 Enterococcus pseudoavium NBRC 100491 | reverse complement strand
TGACGGTGGATTGTGTCATTCAAACGTTGAATAAAGCAAAACTAAAGTATCACATTCCGGAAGGAATGATTCTACACACTGACTTGGGCAGTCAATATACAGCAACAGAAGTAGAAAAATGGCTTGAAACCAACAAAATAAGGCATTCCTATAGTAGAAAGGGAACACCTTATGATAACGCAGGAATCGAATCTTTCCACGCCTCATTGAAAAAGGAAGAAGTTTACACGACTAGCTACTCAAATTTTGAAGAAGCAAATCGTGCACTATTTAGCTATATTGAGGGATTTTATAACCGGAATCGACTTCATAGTTCGATTCACTATCTAACCCCTCAGGAGTTTGAAGATTTGGCAAAAGAAAAAATGACATAACCGTCTCTACTAAAATGTGTCCAAGATATTGACTCAAATCCATTTTGAGTCGTTTAAAGAATAGGTAATGACTAACATATTGTCAACTTCTCTCATATAGTTTTCTTTTCAAAAGTATTGTACACCAAAATGGTTGAAACAAAGCTGATTTTGTCTTTACCAAATATTTACAGTTCTTTACGGGTCATTTACAAGCTGTCAATCAGATATTTACGTTCTCTTGCTAAAGTAAACATGTACTAAAAAATAAGTGATCTGGCAAAAGCAAGCCCGTTCTCTTAAACAATCATTATCTAAAATAGGAGTGTAAATGATGAAGAAAATTATTTTAGCATTAGCCTTTTCAGGGATTCTGTTAGCAGGCTGCGGCAGTGGAAATGCAACGAAGGACACTAGTTCAGCAAAAGAAGAAACTGCCAAAATCACCGCAGTCGGTTCAACGGCTTTACAGCCATTAGTTGATGCAGCCCAAGAAAGTTATACCCAAAATCATCCTAATGTTCAGATCTCTGTACAAGGGGGAGGCAGTGGGACTGGTTTGAGTCAAGTGGAGAGTGGTTCAGTTGAAATCGGTAATTCAGATGTCTTTGCTGAAGAGAAGGATGGGATCGACGCCAGTAAATTAGTCGATCACAAAGTCGCAGTGGTCGGTTTTGTACCCGTTGTAAATAAAGATGTGGGCGTGAAAAATATTACTAAACAGGAACTAACCGATATTTTTACCGGTAAGATCAAAAACTGGAAGGATCTCGGCGGTAAGGATGAAGCGATTCAAGTCGTGAATCGGGCTTCTGGCAGCGGTACGCGGGCAACATTTGAAAAATGGGGATTAGACGGTAAGGAACCGATCCAATCACAAGAACAAGATTCTTCGGGAACAGTGAAAAAAATTGTGGCACAAACTCCAGGCGCGATCAGCTACTTAGCATTATCTTATGTTGATGATAGTCTGCAAGCATTACAATTAGATGGTGTGACAGCGAATGGAAAGAATATCACAACCAATAAATGGCCTATTTGGTCCTATGAACATATGTACACTAACGGCAAACCAGCAAAAACCTTAGCAGATTTCTTAAAATACATGGTAAGTGATGCTGTCCAAAAAGGGCCAGTCAAAGAGCTTGGTTATTTGCCAATTACTTCAATGAAAGTCGAACGCACAGCAGACGGTTCAGTCAAATAAATTTTTTTCGAAGTGAAGAAAGAATATTTCCCCAAGAAAAAGGATCGTGGAGGTTTCCACGATCCTTATTTGTTTGGCAATTTTAAGGTAAAAGTCGAACCTAGTTTTGGATGACTTTCAACTTCAATTGATCCACCTAAAATTTCGCTGTATTCTTTAACGATCGCTAAGCCAAGGCCAGTTCCACCGGAGTTGCGAGCACGGGCTTTATCCACCCGATAGAAGCGTTCAAAGATCCGTTTTTGCTCACTTTGGGACATCCCGATACCGTGATCGGTGACGGAAATTTCTAAATGATCAGTCAAACGATAGCTTAACTCGATCTGACTTTCTTCTGGAGAATACTGAATGGCATTTTCCAGCAGATTTTTGATAATCGGTTGGAAAAAAGTTAGGCGAGTTTGATAGAAACAATTTTTAACACCATCAAGCGAGATAGTGATTTTTTTATTTTGCAACAGGTGTTGGTACAATTCAATTTGTTGTTGCAAGAACTGGTTTAATTCCAGTGTTTGCCAATCTTCAGCTAAATCATCACTATCTTTTGATAATTCAATGATATCTTGAATCAGGCTCTTCAAACGTTTGGCATCATGCTGCATAATCGTCAAAAATTCCTCAGTTAGTGCCGGATCGTCTTTAGCACCGTCCAATAACGTTTCGGTAAAACCCAATAATGAAGTAACGGGTGTTTTTAATTCATGAGAAACATTGCCGACAAAGTCACGTTGAATTTTTTCCAGTCGACGAACATGGGTTAAGTCATAAACCGTTCCCATGATTTGATCACCTTTGCTGTCGTTTTCAAGATAGCGTAGACGAATATCCAAATTCATCGCACTAGGTAGTTTAGTTGAGATTTCTTGATGGACTTGATTTTTATCAACTAAGATTTGCTGGATTAGCTGAATAAATTTATTATCCTCGATCACTTGCCAATAATAATGCTGACTGGCACCGCCGATTTGGAGCAATTCTTCCATCGCAGGATTGACCATCACAAAGCGTCCATCAGTATCAATGATAAATACACCAATCGTCAGCTCATGAAAAAGGGTCGAAAACTGTTCTTCTGTCGATGTATAAGCAGCATAGGTTTCATTTAACTGTTCACTGATCTGATTGACAGTAAGGTAGAGTTCTTGCCATTGTGGCGAGTTCTGCATGACGTAGTTGCTTTTTTCGGGCTCTTTTAACATGCGTTGTAAAACGGGCAAGACTGTTTCGATCGGCCGATTTCGCTGATAGGTCAAATAGCAGATAATCAAGTAGATGAAAAGATAGAACAATATCAGAATGACGAAAATCGTCCGCTGGAAATTTCGCGTTTTAGGCTGAAAGGCGGAAGTTTTTTTAGCGATTCGCAGGATACCTAACAGCTCGTCACCGGAGCGGATTGGTTGCGCCGTGTAAAGAAGCTCGGTTTTTAAGGTCGTACTGTAGCGAACAGAAGAGCCTATATCATTATTATTTAGTACAATTTTGACTTCTGGGCGATTTTCACGACTGCCAGATAAAGTGGGCTCGCTGCTGTCAAAAATAATCTTTCCGTTAGCATCTAACAAGGTGATCCGTTCATTGGCTTCATGAGAAAAATTCTGGATCGCCATTTGATTATCAGCCGAATCTAATTGTTTTAGATCGAGGCGATGAATCATCAACTCACCATTGCTAGTTAAGAATTCTTCTTGTTGCTCCAATAATTCTTTTGTGTAAAAATGGTTGGCTAGTTTCCAACTACCGAAAAAAAGTAGACACAGGAGTAGAAAAGGGACGAGATAATCTAAGTGTTTGCGCTTCATTGATTCGGCACCTGAAATTTATAGCCAAAGCCTCGAACAGTTTGCAAGTATTGGGGATGCTTTGGATCGACTTCGATTTTTTCTCGCAGGTGAGAAACATGAACATCCACGATCCGACTTTGCCCAGAAAAATCATACTGCCAGATGCGATCAAGCAGAGTATCACGATCGATCACCCGTTCTTTACGCTTCATAAAATAAACTAACAGTTCAAATTCTTTTGGTGTCAATTCAATTTTCTCACCGCGCACCGTCACTTGATAATTCGATAAGTCCGCTTGGATGTCCCCTACTGTTAGAAATTCATGCTCAACTTTTTCTTGCCGCGGTTCCACTCGGCGAAAGATGGCTTTCATTCGTGCAAGGACTTCGCGGGGAGAAAAAGGCTTAGTTAAATAATCATCGGCTCCGATTTCTAACCCCAAAATCCGGTCAATCGTATCATCTTTGGCAGTCAGCATTAAAATCGGAGTCTCGACTTTTTCTTGCCGGAGTGTTTTGGCAATCTCTAATCCATCCATCGAAGGCAGCATCACATCTAAAATAATAAAATCAAATTTTTCATTTAGAGCCAGTTCATACCCTTCTTTTCCATCTTGAGCAGTGGTGACAGCGTATCCTTCTTTTTCTAAATTAAAGCTCAGTAGCTTAACGATTGAAAGCTCGTCATCT
This sequence comes from Enterococcus pseudoavium NBRC 100491, assembly GCF_001544295.1. Lineage (GTDB taxonomy): Bacteria > Bacillota > Bacilli > Lactobacillales > Enterococcaceae > Enterococcus_A > Enterococcus_A pseudoavium. Next base: position 11,791 of record NZ_BCQF01000037.1, on the reverse strand, counting down.
ACAACTAATACACGTTTCATATAAGGCTCCTTTTTAAATAACTTTTCATTTGTGAAAGACTATTTCCATACCTGAATAAATGGTATAATGGGAAGGCAGTTTTGTCACCTATTTTCTATTAATTTGATGGGGGAAGTAGCGATGTTAGGAATCAGTGCCTGTTTAGGCGGTGTAGCTTGCCGTTATGACGGTGGATCGAATGAAATTGTCGTGTTGAGAAATTTAGTTGAAACAGGCCAAGCAATTTTGTTTTGTCCAGAAGTTTTAGGCGGCTTACCAACACCTCGGACACCAGCTGAGATTCAAGGCGGTGATGGTTTTGATGTGTGGCGTAATCAAGCCCGTGTCCTTGATAAGAAGGGCAATGACGTGACCGAAGTTTTCAAACAAGGCGCAATTACAGCTTTTGAAAAAATGCGCGAACTGCAGATCACTGAACTGATTTTAAAGGAACGAAGCCCCTCTTGCGGCAGTGGCATGATCTATGACGGTAGTTTTTCCGGAAATCGGATCAAAGGTGTCGGAGTGGCAACAGCCTACTTTATCCAACAAGGAATACCTGTTTATTCCGAGGAAAACTGGCAAGAAATGAGGATGAAGTAATGGAAATCGAAAAAACCAATCGAATGAATGCGTTGTTTGAATTCTACGCAACGCTGTTAACAGAAAAACAAATGAATTACATGGAGCTGTATTACGCGGATGATTTTTCTTTAGGAGAAATTGCTGAGGAATATCAGGTGAGTCGGCAAGCAGTTTATGATAATATCAAAAGGACAGAAAAAATCTTAGAGGATTACGAACGCAAACTGCATTTATTTTCCGATTACATTGTTCGCTCAGAGCAATTAGACAAATTAGCATTATACGTAACGGAACACTATCCTAAAGATGAGTTTTTAGCCGCAACAATTACCGGCTTACAAGATTTAGACGAGTAAAAGGTGGAATATTTCAGTTAATAAGAAATGATTCATCAGCTACTCAAACACCAGTTTAACGTAAAGTAGTATTTTAATAGAAGAAAGGAAAATCAGCAATGGCATTTGAAAGTTTAACGCAGCGTCTACAAGCTGCGATGGGAAAATTACGTAAAAAAGGAAAAGTCACGGAAGCCGATATCACCGAAATGATGCGTGAGATTCGTTTGGCTTTACTTGAAGCCGACGTTAACTTACAAGTAGTGAAGCAATTTACCAAAGAAGTCCGGACGCGTGCTTTAGGCGTCGAAGTGATGGAAAGTTTGACCCCAGCACAACAAATCGTCAAAATCGTTGACGAAGAGTTGACCAAAACATTAGGCTCAGAAGCCGTCGGATTAGAAAAATCACCGAAGATCCCGACCGTTATTATGATGGTAGGTTTACAAGGGGCTGGTAAAACCACCTTTGCCGGAAAACTAGCCAATCAATTGATCAAAAATGAAAAAGCGCGTCCTTTAATGATCGCAGGCGATATTTATCGTCCAGCGGCGATTGATCAATTAAAAGTATTGGGTCAACAATTAAATGTGCCAGTTTTTGATCTAGGAACAGAGGTTAGCCCTGTCGAGATCGTCCGTCAAGGGATGGAGCAAGCACGGGAAAATAAAAATGATTACGTCTTGATCGATACGGCTGGTCGTTTGCATATTGATGAAGCGTTGATGGATGAATTGAAACAAATCAAAGAAGTTGCCCAGCCAAATGAAATTTTGTTAGTTGTCGATGCGATGACTGGTCAAGATGCAGTCAATGTTGCGCAAAGTTTCAATGAACAACTGGGAATCACCGGGGTTGTCATCACCAAATTAGATGGTGATACCCGTGGTGGTGCGGCACTGTCGATTCGGGCAGTCACTGGTGCACCGATTAAATTTGTGGGTTCTGGTGAAAAACTAACGGATCTAGAAGTATTCCACCCAGATCGCATGTCTAGTCGAATCTTAGGCATGGGTGATATGCTAACGCTGATTGAAAAAGCTCAGCAAGATTACGATGAGAAAAAAGCCGAAGAACTAGCTCGTAAGATGAAGGAAAATACCTTCGACTTCAATGACTTTATCGAACAGTTGGATCAAGTAATGGGAATGGGTCCAATTGAAGATCTACTAAAAATGATTCCTGGAATGAGCCAAATGCCAGGAATTGAAAATGTCAAAGTTGATCCAAAAGATGTTGAACGGAAAAAAGCGATGGTTTACTCAATGACGCCTGCAGAACGGGAAGATCCAGATCTGCTAAATCCAAGCCGACGTCGCCGGATTGCGGCCGGTTCAGGTAACTCTGTGGTGGAAGTCAACCGCATGATCAAGCAGTTCAAAGAATCCCGCAAGATGATGCAGCAAATGAGTAAAGGCACTATGCCAGCGGGCATGGATCAAATGTTTGGTTCCGGTATCAAAGGAAAAATGGGTAAGATGGCCATGAATCGAATGGTTAAGAAAAGTAAAAAGAAAAAGAAAAAACGGAAATAAGTATTGAGCGAGGGTGTGACAAAAACTTTGTCACACCCTCTATTGGTTTAAGAGTAATTAATCACGAAATTTTTAATGAATTTTGCCTGATTTCTGCTATACTAAAGGGGAGCATATGTTCGTTTTCTGTGAATAGAAAGATGGGAGTGATGAGAATGCAACGTTGTCAGTGGGCTGGTAGTCGGGAAAATATGCAAATGTATCATGACACGGTTTGGGGTGTGCCTGAGTTTGATGATCAGCGTCTTTTTCGTAAATTAGTTTTGGATATGAATCAAGCAGGCTTAAGTTGGCAGACGATTTTAAATAAAATGGATAACTTTGATCGAGCTTATGAACAATTTGAACTTGAAAAAGTAGCGGCGTTTGATGAAGCAAAAGTTGAATCGTTAATGCAAGATGCCGGGATCATCCGAAATCGGCGTAAAATCGAAGCAGCGATTAATAATGCTCAAAAGATTTTAGCGATGCAGGCAGCAGGTTTAAGTTTTTCAGATTATTTATGGGGCTTCACTGATCATCAAGTTATTGACCATCAAATTCAGACAGCCGCAGAGATTCCCACGAAAACGGAGCTGTCTGATGCTATTGCGAAAGATCTAAAAAAACGCGGGTTTAAATTTGTCGGCAGTACAACGATCTATGCTTTTTTACAGGCGGTAGGAATTGTCAATGATCATGAAAATAAGTGCTTTCGTTACGCAGAATTGACCAAAAAGAAAACGATTTAGGTTTTCTTTGGTCTTTTTGAGCCATCAGCGTTATAGTTGTCCTGTAAGAAAAAATATCAGCTCCATTGATTTGTTGCGGTGGAACCGATGAATGTAAAATGGGAGGCAATGGTAATGGCTTGTACAACGATTTTAGTAGGTAAGAAAGCATCAACAGATGGTTCAACAATGATGGCTCGGAACAACGATATGTTTGTGGCAGATACACCACAAAAAATCCAAGTAATTCCCCGCAACGATCATCAAAGTGGTAAATATGTATCCAATAAAAATGGTTTTACGTTTGATTATCCTGAAAAAGCGTATCGCTATCAAATGGTTCCTAATGTAAATGTTGAAAAAGAAGGGATTTTTGGCGGCAGCGGTTTTAACGAAAAAAATGTCGGTATCAGTGCGACTGAAAGTGTCTACGCCAATGAACATGTGCTGGCTTTTGATCCGCTAGTCAAAACTGGAATTGCCGAAGATTCGATGGTGGTAGCGGTATTGCCGTATATCGATTCTGCCCGCCACGGAGTGGAATATTTAGGTGAGATTATTAAAAAATCTGGCTCACCAGAAGGCAATGGTGTAGTTTTTAGTGACAAGAATGAAGTTTGGTACATGGAAATTGTAACGGGACATCATTGGGTAGCCCAACGTATTCCGGCAGATCATTATGCCGTGATCGCCAACCAAGTGGCTCAAGAGGAAATTGATTTTAACGATCCGGATAATTTTATGTGGTCCGAGGGGATCCAAGAGTTTGTTGAAAAAAACCATTTGAACCCTGATCATGAAGGCTTTAATTTCCGCCACATTTTTGGAACGGATAGCGAAAAAGATCGTTATTACAACACGCCACGTGTATGGTTTGGTCAACGCTATTTAAACCCAGAAATCGACCAAAGTCCGGTGTCTTCAAACTTGCCTTTCTTGCGTAAGGCCAATCGCAAAATCAGCTTGGAAGATATTGCTTATATTTTAGGTTCTCATTACAATGAAACGGTCTATGATCCTTATGGTAAAGGAACGGAGCGGGAGAAACATCTATATCGTCCAATCGCGTTGAATCGGACGCAAGATTCTCATATCATGCAAGTCCGCAACCATGTACCAGAAGAACTTTCAACGATTATGTGGGTCTGCTTAGGTGTGCCAGCATTCAATCCGCATTTACCATTTTATGGAAATGCAACGGATACCGATCCAAGTTTCAACAATACTTCATTGGATTGGAATTTATCTGACGGTTACTGGATGTATCGCACAATCACCGCCTTGGTAGAAGGACATTACAGTGAGTTGATCGAATCCGATAATGATTTTGTTAAAGATTGCCGCGAAAATTTAATTCGGCTAGTCGCTGAAACGGATGAAAAGGCTCAAGCTTTGCAAGGTGCTGAATTAACCGCATTTTTGACGAAACGTAATCATGAGATCGTTGAAGCAATGAAAGTCAAAGCGATGAAATACATCGGTCAATTAGTTAAAGACAGTATTGATCTATCAAAATTGACTTATAAAATGGATATCAATTTATAAACAACGGACTTTCCAGTTTTACTGGGAAGTCTTTTTTGTGAAGGACGCGCCTTTGATAAGCAAAGAAGTTGGTACAAAACCAGCAGCTTGATAAAATAAAGAGATAGAAAGCGAGGGGATTAGGTGGCAAGAGCAGTTTTTTATGGAGCAATTAGTTTGGATGGCTTCTTAGCAGATAAAGAGGATCGCTTGGAATGGCTTTATCAACAAGAGGGCGGCGAGCTCGTTCCGTATGAGGCATTTTATCAAACGATCGATTATACCATGATGGGCCGCCGGACCTATGAGGTAGTTAAACGTGACCAGGAATTAACGGTCATTTATCCTGAGAAAGAGAATTACGTATTTAGCCATTCTGTACTTGAGGTTGATAGTAATTTACAGGTGGTTAATGAAGATCCAGTCGAGTTTATTAAGAACTTACCAGCGGATAAAACCGTGTGGGTCGTTGGCGGCGGGGCCTTGTTACAACCTGTGATTGAAGCTAGTTTGATCGAAGAATGGTGGATTCAAATTGTACCGCTTCTATTAGGTGAGGGGATTCCCTTATTTTTACCGCAAACCAATCAACAAAAATTCCAACTGTTGGAAACTGAACAATTTGGTCAATTTGCCCAATTACATTTGAAAAAATAAAAAAAGCCAGAACACTGGCTTTTTTTAATACTCATTTTCGTCAATTTCACTAGCGGTCGAGGCAAATGTTGTCTGACTGGCCAATACTTTTTTTTCCTCAAAAGGAAAAGTTCGATCAAACGCTTCTAAGCTATCGGGATTGGGGTACAGTCCTTCAGAAAAAATAATTTTCCCTTCAAGCTGATCAAGAGCCCCTTCTTTTAGTGGCAGGGCCATAATCCCTGTATAATAATTTCCATCAGGCATTGAAAGATGATATTTTTTAGCACCGATAAAACCATAAGGATGGTAGTGATAGGGAAAGCCTGCGATCACGATGGCTTGATAGCCTAAGCATTTGGCTTCGGTGATTGAGTGTTCAATCAATTGCCGGCCATAACCTTGGCGATGGTAGGCGGGATCAATACTTACCGGTCCAAACGAGATAACGGGATGTTCAATCCCTGCTTGGTCAATTATCTTTGAGTGACTATAAAAAATACTGCCGATAATTTTTCCGTCTACTTCGATTACAAAGGTTAATTCAGGAATGAAATCGGGATGCTTGCGTAAATGATGGGCGATATAATGTTCTTCCGCACCGGGAACATATAAATTCCAGAAAGCTTTCCGGGTGATTTCCTCCACGTTGCGATAATCTTTTTCTTCTTCTAATCGGATCGTAACAGTCAAATAATCCCTCCTGACTTGTTTGTTTACATTTATGGTCAGTATAGCATATTGACAAAAAGAAAAGACCTGCGAAACATCGCAGGTCTTTTAATAGAAATTATTTATTTTGTAAGTTTGTTGAAGAATTCAATATACTTATCAGTAATTGTTTGGAAGAATTTCACCGTTCCCTCAACGATATGTCCATCGTTATCGACTAATTTCGTAATGCCGCCGATGTAAGCTTCTGGTTGTTGTAAAGTTGGAACATCCAAGAAAACTAATGATTGACGTAAGGCGTGGTTAGCACCAAAACCACCAGGACCACCAGGAGAGACTGTTACGACTAAGCCAGGTTTACCGCCCCAAACGCTGCTGCCCATTGGACGAGAACCAACATCTAAAGCGTTTTTCAAAGCTGCTGGGACAGAACGATTGTATTCAGGTGTAACAAAGTATAAGCCGTCAACTTCACTGACTTCTTTTCTTAAGCGTGTCCAAGCTGCTGGAACAGAGCCTTCCACTTCGAGATCTTCATTGTAAAATGGTAGATCGCCGATTTCGATAAATTTTGCTTCAAATCCTTCAGGTAGTAACTCCGCAAATTGTTTAGCAACGATTTTGTTATATGAATCTTTGCGCAGGCTACCAACTAAAATACCAATTGTTTTTGACATAACTGTTCCTCCTGTATAAACTTATTTTTATGATGTCGCATATATATTTACCCGATGTATTAATCTTACAAAAAATAAGTAAAAAGAGCAAAAGATATGCTTTAGCAGAAAAAAAGAGACTGTAAAGAAAAAACTCTTTACAGCTAACAAAAACCGTGTTAGACTACTTCTTGTGATTAATTATATGGAGGTGTAGTTATACAATGGCAGTTAAAATCCGCTTGAAACGTATGGGTTCTAAAAAGAAACCTTTCTACCGTATCGTTGTTGCTGATTCTCGTTCTCCTCGTGATGGACGTTTTATCGAAACTGTAGGTACTTATAATCCTTTGAAAAACCCTGCAGAAGTCGTTTTAAAAGAAGAAGATGTTTTAAACTGGTTACAAAAAGGTGCGCAACCTTCTGATACCGTTCGCAACATCCTTTCTAAAGAAGGCATCATGCAAAAACACCACGACGCTAAATTCACTAAGAAGTAAGGTGATTTAATATGCAAGATTTAACGAACCTTGTGTTAACCATTGTTCACCCTTTGGTGACTAAGCCTGAAGAAGTGAAGTTAGAGATTGAAGAGTCTAACGATTTCTTCGAGTACAACTTAACGGTTGCACCGGAAGACATCGGCAGAATTATCGGAAAACAAGGCCGAGTAGCAAAAGCGATCCGAACGATCGTTTACAGTGTTCGGACCAATGGACCGAAAAAAGTTCGTCTTAACATCGTGGATGGTAAATAAGTGAGGACACTCGAGTCAGTTTGATTCGAGTGTTTTTTCGTTAGAGTTACGATAAACTAAAGATGGAGGTGTTCCATCATGAAAAAATATTTATTCTTGTTCAGTGCATTAGTTAGCTTGGCCGCTTGCAATTCTGAAACGAATGACTCAAAGGATAGCAGTAGGGCATCATCTGCAGTAACGACCACACAGACTAGTTCCGTTTCTACATCGGCAACCAGTGCAACCTCGGAAATGAAGGAAGCCAATAACAATTCAGATAAAACTTCGGCAACGACTAGTTCTAAGACTGATTCTCCTCATCAAAACCATACACTTTCTGCTATTGATGAGTTAAAAGCCAATTATCCTAACCAACAATTTCCTGATCCGCTAATGATCGATGGTGGAAAACCGGTTGGAATAATGGCTTCTGAAGAACAAGGAATTCTGACGGTACACTATTATCAAGTAACGGAAGAAACGCCCTTTAATGATCCAGTATTGCAGGATCAAACGCCAATTGCCGAATTTCAGAGAGAAACCTTTGATTCAAAAGCCAGCGCTCAAGAACAAGTTGGTCAAACCTATGATCCAAATGGTCAGCAAGTCGATCTCGGTCATAACTTAACCGGTTATCAAACAGCCGGGGCGGGATCAAGTTTTCTGAATTGGAAAGAAGGAAACTGGAGTTTAGCTGTGCGCGCCAACAATCTTGAGCAAGAAGATCCTGTTCCATTGGCTAAACAAGCAGTTGAGTATCTAGAGACCGCGTTCTTACCAGTGCCCCGCGATGCCGGTCAGATTTCACTGCAAGTTACCTCAAGTGATTACCAATCCAATCGAGTGGTTTGGCAAAATGAACAGCAGGTTTATACAATCATGAATCGTGATTCGATGAATAGCCTGAAAATGGCTGTTTCGATGACAAACTAGCATAGAAAGAGGGAAACACGTGACTAATTATTATAAAGTAGGAAAGATCGTAAATACTCATGGAATTCGCGGAGAAGTTCGAGTAATTTCAACGACTGATTTCGCTGAGGAACGCTATCAAGTTGGTGAACAACTTTTCTTATTTCGCGATAATCAAGAAATGCTACCATTAACAATCACTAGCTATCGCCGTCATAAAAATTTTGATCTGCTGAGCTTTGAAGGCTACCCCAATATCAACGATGTCGAAGCTTTTCGCGATGGGATCTTAAAGATTTCAGAAAAGCAATTGGGTGATTTAGCCGAGCATGAATATTATTACCATGAAATTATTGGCTTAACGGTAGTCGATGAACAAAAGCAAGAAATCGGCAAGATCACCGAGATTTTGTCGCCGGGCGCTAATGATGTGTGGGTCGTAAAACGAAAAGGACAAAAAGATGCTTTGATACCTTACATTGAATCGGTAGTTAAGGATATCGATTTAACTGAAGGCATCGTTCAGGTGGAAATTCCGGAAGGACTGTTGGACGATGCGAATTGATGTATTAACAATTTTTCCTAAGATGGTCGAAGGGCCACTAGGTGAATCCATCATTGGCAAAGCGATTGAAAAAGAGTTATTAGAAATCAATGTTCATGATTTTCGTCAATATTCGGATAATAAACACAAACAAGTTGATGATTATCCCTACGGCGGCGGGGCCGGTATGCTGTTAAAAGTCCAGCCAATCTATGATAATTTGAAAGCGATCGAAGCGGAAACCGGTGATCAAAAGAAACGTGTGATCTTGCTAGATCCAGCCGGTAAACCTTTTAATCAGAAAATGGCGGAAGAATTTTCACAAGAAGAGCAGCTTGTATTTATTTGTGGGCATTACGAAGGCTACGATGAACGGATTCGTTCACTAGTAACTGATGAGGTTTCTTTGGGTGATTACGTCTTGACTGGCGGTGAACTGGGTGCGATGGTGATGATCGACGCGACGGTTCGGTTACTGCCGGATGTTCTGGGGAATCAAACCTCAGCAAAAACCGATTCCCATTCAACCGGTTTGTTGGAACATCCCCAGTATACCCGTCCAGCGGAATTTGAGGGAATGGGAGTACCGGAAGTTTTGATGAATGGCAATCACCGTTTGATTGAAGAGTGGCAATTAAAAGAATCTCTCCGCCGGACCTATTTGCGGCGACCTGATATGCTGGAAAAAATAGCATTGACTCCCGAAATGGAAAAACTCCTGTCTGAGATCAAAGCAGAAGAATTATAAAATTTTCAGGCGACAAGAATTTTATCTTTACAGATAGATCGACCTCTGTTAGAATGATTTGGTGAGTGTATAACTCATCTATTACGATAATCCGCTGGGGTGATGCACCCTAAGATTGTTTGGAAATTAGGAGAATGATAAAATGAATCCATTAATCGAAGCTTTAACTCAAGAACAATTACGTACTGACATCCCAGCATTCCGTCCTGGGGACACTGTTCGCGTTCACGCGAAAGTTGTCGAAGGTACTCGCGAACGTATCCAGTTATTCGAAGGCGTAGTAATCAAACGTCGTGGAGCTGGTATCAGCGAAACTTACACTGTACGTAAAATCTCTAACGGTGTTGGTGTGGAACGTACATTCCCATTACACACTCCACGTGTTGCGAAAATCGAAGTTGTTCGTTACGGTAAAGTACGTCGTGCAAAACTTTACTACTTACGTGCATTACACGGAAAAGCAGCTCGTATCAAAGAAATCAGAAGATAAACACGGAAAACTTCCTTGGAAATCTGAAATCTGTGAAAAGTCCTTGTATATCAAGGGCTTTTTCTTTTTTCTCTATCACAGTTTTAAGCCATTTTTGGCTGTTTTGGTTCATTTTTCACCCATATTCCCCTAAATTGTCCTAGATTGTCCGACATTGACTATCAGTGTCGTCAAAATAGGGCAAAATTTAGTAGTCAGCTTGACGACAAATATAATACGAAAAATACCAAAACATTTACCGAATTTAGCAACTTTTGAACCCAAGTTTCTCAAAGGGTCAGCTACTAGCAAAAAAGACAAAACATGTACTTTTCTACTAAAAAGTTGATGTGATAGGCTTCTATCTAAATAATTATTAGGAGTTTTTATCGTGAAGCAAAATGATGGACGTATCATTTGGAAAAATCAAAGTGATTTAAAACTGATTTTAACAATTAATGAATTCATCGAAAAACATGGAATTAAATCTAGTCGTCAATACCAGAAGAAACTATCAGAAAATCCAAATTCGGCACCAAGTATGTGGTTTATTAATAAAAAATATGGATCATGGGAGAATTTGTTGATTAGTATAGGACGAGAAAATACTGGTTATGGGAAATGGGCTAGAATGTCAGAACAAGAATTATTGGAAATAGTAGAATCCTTTATTAAGTGTGAGAAGATAATCTCCCAACGAATGTACGAACAAAAATCGGTAGGGAAGGATATCCCTTCACTTAGTACTGTTAAAAAGAGACTAGGAGATATACGTCCACTTTTTAAAGAAAAAAATGATAGTCCTCGATTTACTGATTTCGAACTGATGTTAGAATTAAAAAATGAAATAATCCGATTAAAACTACAGGATGATTTATCAATGACGAAATTTCGGAAACTCGTTCAATCACCGAGGCTGCCGTCAGTTGATACAATAATGAAAAGAACAAATAAAAATTGGGAGGAATTAATGGCAGAGATAGGGTTTGATTATCGAAGAATCAAAATCTATAAACAGAGAAACAACTTATCTAAAACAAAGAAAACTAAATAGTAGCACTCTAAATCAGACGTTCAAAACTAAAAATTTGAACGTCTTTTTTATTACCCAAAAACGAAAGGAGATTTATTTTATGAAAAAGCCAAGATTTAAGAATTGGCGCTTGTTTGCGGCGTTAGCTTTATTAGGTCAAACACTTGGGGGATCAATTAGTCCAATGATTGCTTTTGCCGAGAAAATCACCCATCCACAAACGGTGACGGTTGAACTGGATTTAGCACATCAATATGCTGTTGAAGGCACTTTTAGTGACGGCCGTCCTATGTCAGAAGTCACCGTTCCGCACTATGCTGTCTACAATGGTGTGAAACAAGATATTTTCTGTATTGAGCCAGGGGTGCCGATTTACAATGAGTACACTCCTGGATATGAGAAGAATCCATTACCATCTATGCCGGAAAAAGCAAAACTAGTTTCTGTATTGTGGAAGAATGCCGGCACGGATGTGGATACCCATATTGTGGCTCAGAAGATGATCTGGCAAGAAGTCAATGGCTACACGCTTCACTCCATCAAACGTTCCGATGGCAGTGCCGTAAATATCGCCGCCATTGAAGCAAAAATTAATCAAGCAATCGCCGACTATCAGAAGAAACCAAGCTTCCATAACTCCACGGTGAAAACTGTGTTAGGTCAATCGGCAACTGTGACCGATACGAATGGCTT
>NZ_BCQF01000036.1 GCF_001544295.1 Enterococcus pseudoavium NBRC 100491 | reverse complement strand
GTTTCCGGTGGGGAGCAAACGCTAACGATGCCCCAAAAAATTGTTGCGATCTTCCCGTCGAATCCGTTCTTTGATTTGACTGGTCAACGAGCTAGCGCAACGTTAGGAGTTGTAATCTTTGCTGTCTTTTTAGGGATTGCTTATTTAAAGATTAAAGACAAAAAAGTCAAAGAAGCTAAATTATTTAAAGACATTGTCGACAGCGCTTATGAAATTGTCATGTCGGTAGTTCGTTTGTTCATTTCTTATGCCCCATATGCTGTACTGACTATTATGATTGCAACGATTGTTAATAATGATGTTACAGCCGTGCTGAAACTAGCTAAGTTCTTTGCAGTTGCATATATCGGTATGTTGGCAATGTTTTTGATTCAGTTGTTAATTTTAACGATTTGCGGGTTGCCCCCCGTTCGTTATTTATCCAAAGCATTCCCGGTGTTGGCATTTGCTTTCATCACGGCTTCCAGTGCGGGATCGATGCCAATGAACATCGAGATGCAGGACGAATTAAATATTCCTCGCGGGGTTTCAAGTTTAGCCGCTTCCTTTGCGACATCTATGGGGATGAACGGCTGTGCCGGAGTTTATCCTGGGATCGTAATTGCAATTGTAGCGATGACGCAAAATATCAATCCAATTGACCCTCAATTTTTGCTATATGCCGGTTTGGTGATTGCTTTGACTTCTTTTGGAATCGCCGGAACAGGCGGTGGGGGGACAGTTGCCGCAATTATTTCTTTATCTGCTTTAGGTTTGCCGGTTGGGTTAGTCGGTGTCTTTATTGCTGTGGAACCATTGATCGATATGGGACGGACGGCGCTTAATCTAAATGGTGGCGTTGTCGCTAGCGCCGTGACTTGCAAAGTAAATCGCATTAAATTGTCACAGAGTAAATAGTTTGTCCAACTTCCTCAGAAATCTTTGAGGAAGTTTTTTATATGTCCTGAAAACTACTTGCTCTGCGAGTGGTTCCAGCGAGGTATAAAAAAGCCTCCCAAAATTGATAGACTGAGGATGGTTTCCCGACCGCATCACGAACAAATTTAGGAGGACCTTTATAAAAAAAGGATAATAAAAGTTTCGTATATACAAAATGGAGATGGAAGTATCACGCAGAACAAACCACCCGTGTGAACGGGTGGTTTTGATTATTTTACCAAATGCGGACACGTTTTTCAGGAGCTAAGTACATCGCATCATTTGGTTGGATATCAAAGACTTGATAAAAATCTGCTAGATTTTGGACTTGGACATTGGCTCGTAATTTGTTCGGCGCATGAACGTCGATTGATAAGAGTAATTGGGTGTATTCTGGGCGAGCCTTCATCCGCCAAATCGTAGCCCAATTCATGAAAAAGTCTACTAGATCAACATCGGCGTCTTTTTTGGCAGCTTCTAACGCACAGCTTAAGCCGCCGGCATCGGCGATGTTTTCTGAGACAGTCAATTTGCCGTTGACCTTTCCACCCGCGATTTCTAGGCCGTCGAATTCTGCAATCATTTGATCGGCCAATTTTTGGAAATGTTTTTGATCTTCTTCTGTCCACCAATTGTTCAGATTTCCGTACTCATCAAAAAGTGAACCATTGTTATCAAAGGCATGGGAGATTTCATGGGCGATCACGGCACCAATCCCGCCAAAGTTTTGACTGCTGGATTGTTTTAAGCTGTAAAAGGGTGCTTGTAAAATCGCCGCAGGGAAGACAATGATATTCCGGAATGGATGGTAATAAGCATTGACCGTATCTGCGCTCATTTCCCATTCAGCGCGCTCGACCGGCTGGTTCCACTTTTGATAATCAGCCAGGCGTTTTAGTTGGCTGAAATGAAGAGCGTTGGCTAGCAACGTCCCGCCTTGTTCAGCAGGAATTACTTTGAATTGTGAATAAATCGGCGGAATCGTTGCTGGATAACCCACATGGATTCCCAGTGCTTCCAGTTTAGTAATGGCCTTTTCACGAGTCGCTTGACTGAGCCAAGTATTGTTGTTTAAACGTTCTTGGTAAATACTGACCATCCGTTGGACCATCTGCTCGACATCTTTTTTCGCTTGTTCACCAAAATATTTTTTGCCGTAATAATCACCAACAACTTGATCGAAACGTCCAGAAGCAAGATAGAAGGCCGCTTTTTCTTGTGGGCGAGCTTCTGGCGCGCCAGAAAGGGCTCGGCTGTAACTACCGCCGACTTGTCGGAATTCTTCGCTGAGGTAAGCAGTCAAGGCATTGATCGTCATGACTAGCATCCAGCTTTTCATTTGCGGGAAGGTCGCTGGATTTACTAAATCATTAAGCTTTTCAAAATAAACGGGCTCGGTCACGATAATTTTTTCGGGAATTTCACCGACCAAACCTACTAGTAAATTGTTCAAATCAAGATGTTGGCTGTGTTTGACAAACTCAGCACCGCTTTCGGGATTATACATTTTGCTGTAATCGGCATTTTCTTCTGCACTTTTTACGTGAGGGGCTAATAAGCGATCATACTGCAAGGCTTCATCGGTAATTTTTTCGGCCTGATCGACTTCATAGCCGGCTAAAGCAAAAAGTTTCAAAGTCATTTCTTTAAAAATTGCCAAAAGCTGTGGTGCTTGCGGATGATCCGTTTCGTAGTAGGTCTTATCAGGTAAGATCAAACTCGGTACGCCAGCAAATAAAGCATTAATTTTTGTGTTTTTCATGTCAGCATCAACATCTAGCCCAAATGGTAAAGGCAGACCTTTAAGCATCCAACTGCTCAACTGTTGATCCAAATCGGCTAAATTTTTCAATTCAGCCACTTGATTTAAGATGGGGAGCAGTGGTGTAGCACCATCTTGATCGCGTTTTTGATAATCGTTAGCTAGTTGAAAATAGGTGATGTACTCACGCATTAAATTATTTGGGATCAGAGCAGCATTTTCGCTCATTTTTTTAGTGTCCCTAAGTAATAAATCGTCGATCTCATCCACTAGATCTTGAAAGCCACCGGTGGCCGGTTTATCTACTGGAATCGTCGCGTGCTCGATCCACTCGCCATTGACAGCTTCATATAAATCCGTTTTGATTTTTGTTTTATCCATGAAAATTTACAGCTCCTTTGTATTTGTTCTTCCGTCTATACTATAATAAAACAAATAATGCGTTACCCATAGAAAAGAACCTTGTTTTGAAAATCTTGGCTGTAACGGTTCTAACTAAAAGAAGGGTGTGAATGAGTAAAAATGACTTATCCAACAGATCGCTGGATCGAACTTAACAGTTTTGAAACGTATCGAAAGTGGAAAACACCGCGTGGCTACTTATGCGGAACCTACGCCAGCAGTGTTCTATTGGCTTACTGGCAGGATCAGTTGGCTGAGAATATTTTGCCATGCGAACTACGAAAAAAAGCGAGCGGGGAAAACGAAAAATTGATTCAAGTGTTGCAGCCACTTCTGCAGCCGCTTGATTTTCCGACTGTTCCGCTCCAAATTTCAACTGGATTAAACCGCTTCTTTCGGCGCTACGGGCTAGCGTACCGGGCACGGGGAACCGCGGCTGGTTCTTGGCAGCGGGTAACGAAACGGATCTTGAATGGTGAACCAGTTATGCTGGGACTTTTACAGCTGCGTGGTAGCAGTTATAAGAATCACTGGGTGGTGGTCCATGGTTTTATGGAGACGGCAGCAGGCGAACGTTTTTATAAAATTCACGATAATTGGGGGAACAGTGCTGCGGTAATCCCTGCCAAATGGGGAAATGGGACGATTTCTTTGGTTCCACAAAAAAGCAAGGCATAAAGCCGAACAAATAAGTTTGAGCCTGGCGCATGAAAAAAGTAAAATCTGCGGCATCCAATACAAAATATGTTAAACTGATGGTACAAAACTACTTGGAGGGACACCATGTCAGAAGAAAGTAATGATAAGTTTAAAATTTTTAGCCTTAACGGGAACCGCCCCTTGGCTGAAAAAATCGCAGCTGTTTGCGGCGTGCCATTAGGTAAAAGTACGGTAAAACAATTTAGTGACGGAGAAATTGCGATTAACTTGGAAGAGACGGTTCGTGGCTTTGATGTTTATTTGATTCAATCGACGAATGAGCCAGTGAATGATTATTACATGGAACTATTGATCATGATTGATGCGTTAAAACGGGCAAGTGCGCGAACGATCAATGTGGTGTTGCCGTATTATGCCTATGCTAGACAAGACCGCACAGCTAAACCGCATGAGCCAATCACCGCTAAGTTAGTGGCCAATCTACTTTCGGATGCTGGCGCGACACGAGTCTTAACGCTTGATTTGCACACGGTGCAAGTCCAAGGGTTCTTTGATATTCCGGTGGACAATCTGTTTACGATGCCGTTGTTTGCTCATTATTACCGCCGTCGTGGCATGGTGGGGGATGACTATGTAGTCGTTTCACCGAAAAATAGCGGCGTGCAACGTGCACGTAGTTTAGCCGAGTATTTAGACACAGCGATTGCGATTGTTGACGTTGCAGAAGAAGGAAATCCTGATTCTGGTTATGTGATCGGTGATGTCGAAGGACGTTGCTGTATCATGGTGGACGATATTTTAAATACCGGCAGTGTTTTCGCTAATGCTGCTAAAACATTGAAAAAAGCTGGCGCTAAAGAAGTCGTTGCTTGTGCTTCCCATGGATTATTATCTCCTCCTGCAAAAGAGAATTTGGATGCTGCGGATATCCAAGATATTTGTATTACCGATTCTGTTTTGACTGCACCCGAACGTCATCCTGAAAAACTATCAATTATTAGTTGTGCAGAATTGATGGGGGAAGCACTGAAGCGAATCCATCAAAATGAATCGGTCAGTCCATTGTTTACGATGGAACGAAAAGATTTTAAATAAAAAGGCTACAACACCCTTTATAACAAATTAATTAATGTCTGGCTTCACGAACAAGTTTTATAGCTGAGCGACACAACGGCATGGCTGATGTGGACCGTAATTATTTGGTGCTCAAAAGCTAAGCGCGTTCATGAAGCCATTATTATAGAAAGGTTCGAAGTTTTGTGGAAAATATTTATTTAGATCATGCGGCGACGAGCCCCATGCATCCAGAAGTCATAGCGACGATGACAGAAGTCATGGCTGAAACGTTTGGCAATCCTTCAAGTATCCACTCCTTTGGTCGGCAAGCCGCAGGTCAATTGGAACGGGCACGGGAAATCATTGGAAAGAGTCTCGGAGTCAAATATCATGAGATCATTTTTAATAGTGGAGGAACCGAAGGCGACAATACGGTGATTTTAGAGACTGCTTTTGGCCGTCAACAAGAAGGAAGACATCTGATTACCACTCAAATTGAGCATCCTGCGGTGATCAACACGATGAAGTATTTGGAAACCCAAGGATTTGAAGTGACTTATTTGCCAGTCGATCGTAAAGGAAATATTTCATTGGCTGACTTTGAGGCTGCTTTGCGACCCGATACGATATTAGTATCGATTATGTACGGCAATAATGAGATCGGAAATTTGATGCCGATCAAAGAAATCGGCGAGCGTTTGCAGGAGCATCCCGCATATTTTCATACCGATGCCGTTCAGGCCTATGGCAATCAATGGATTCGCCCCCATGAATTAGGGGTTGATTTTTTAAGTATCTCGGCGCATAAAATTAATGGACCTAAAGGCGTCGGTTTCCTTTTTAAGAGCGACCAAGTGAAGTTGCAACCGTTACTGCGCGGTGGCGAGCAAGAAGAGAAGCGTCGCGCTGGAACAGAAAATTTAGCCGGTATTTGTGGAATGGCCAAAGCCGTCGAGCTGTTAACTGAAGACGAACGAGAAAAACGGCGTAAGTTATACGATCAATTCACTCAGAAAATTTTGGTGGCTTTAGATCAAGCGGGAATTGATTATCAGGTGAACGGAGATTTAAGTAATAAATTGCCCCATGTCTTGAATTTACGTTTTAAGGGAATCGTCAACGACTTGTTGCTGATGAAATTAGATTTGCAGGGGATCGCGGTTTCGACCGGTTCTGCTTGTACTGCTGGAACAATTGATCCCTCCCATGTCTTAGAAGCGATGTATGGCAAGAATGCACCAGAAATTAAAGAATCACTACGAGTTAGCTTTGGTTATGGCAATACGCTAGAACAAGTCGATTATTTTACTGAACAGCTAGTGGACAGCATCCAAGAACTGACAAAGTAGATTGAAATGACTGCTACTTATCTTTATAATTAAGAATGTAAGAATAAAAGATGAGGTGAGCAGATGGCATTTACGAAAACAGCGACAATCAAAGGATCAAAATATTCCTATGCATTAGCACCAACCGCCAAAAAATATACATTGCGGGATAACGGCTTTACGGAAACGAGTTCCGGTAATTTCCAATTAATTCGTCCCTTACAAGCGACGCCCCAAAGTAAAGAAGGTTTCAAATTAAAAATCACTGTTGCTAAAGATCTCGAAAGTTTTAAAATGTCGGTAACGACAGCCAACGGATTAAAAGCCGTCGATATTTTTAAAGACAGTAAACAAGAGCTAGTTCAAGAAAAATTTTATTTTTTATTGGATGGAATGATTGATCGTGGCTTGTTTGTAAAAGAAGAAATTTAAAGATCAGGCGAATCTTGGCTGTCAAGATTCGCTTTTTTCGTGGGCAAAAGCAAATCAGCTAATTATTTATGAGTTAAAATTAACAGGTTATTTCTCTCAGGTCATTAATTTAACGGTACTATATTTATATTTCGCTTTCCATACTGTGATATTCACCTTTTTTTCATCATTTTTTTAAGGCTTAAGAGCTTATAATTTAGTAGATTATGGTACACTAAGATTAAGAAATTGTTGGAAACGAAGGTGAGAAGTTGGTTCACAAGATACATACAATCGTGCATCACAAAATTATCTCTGATTTTCGTCTCTTGTCTGGGCTGACCGTCTCCATTGAAGACTGTGCCTATTTGACGAAAACGTTTCAAAAATATGGGATAGATGATTATTACATTAGCAATTATCAAGGTAACAGTTATTTAACTCGCTATGTGGATTATTTTATTGATGGGATTCCTTGCTGGAAATATAAAAAGCAGTATTTGATTCCTTTGATTTTTCGTGATATGCCGGATACCCAAAAAATGTTCACAGATATGTATCGCTGGGAAGGCTTTTTTATTCTATTAGATTGGTATCTGAAATATAATCCGGAAAAAGTCTTGATCAAGTGTAGTAAAAAAAACAAGAAGATAGAAGTCATCGATACCGCGTTTTTGGTTTTTCGTTTGTGGGAAATTTGTGATGGGGCAGCTTTTCCCATGGCTAACTTCAATAATCTTTCGGAGTTTGAACAGTGGAATCAGGTCTTCCATTTGATTGATACCGGCAAATCATTTAAGCGAACTAAGGAATTTGATGCGACTAAAGTAGAGGATCTGACTCAGTTAGAAGCTGTCCTTACGATTATAAAATTGAAATACCAAGCACTTTTGCAAAAACAAGGCTACCAAGTTTAACTTGATAGCCTTGTTTATTGTTAGATTGAATGAGTTGACAATGGAAAAGGGCATTTTTCTGAGAGAGATGGTAGAATAGAAGAAACAATTCGAATTCGTTTGTAGGTGATTAGAATGAAATACTTTATCTCAGATACGCATTATTTTCATGAAAATCTTTTAGGCGATAATGATTTTGCACCACGTTTGTTTGCTACGGTGGAAGAAATGAACCAACAGCTGATTACTGCTTGGAATGAGGTAGTAAATGAGAAAGACACGGTTTATCATTTAGGTGATGTGGCGATGCATCCCCAGTATGAGCGTGGCTTTGCGGAGATTTTTGCTCAATTGGTGCAGTTAAAGGGGAAGATTGTTTTTATTAAAGGCAATCATGATTCGCGAACATTTTTTAAATATCTAGCGGCTCATGATCCCAAACTGGCAAATGGCGAAGACAAGTTTGAATTTCATGATGTAGGAGTTATTGTGAAATTTAACCATCACCAATATTATTTGACCCATTATCCGATGTTGTTAGGCAAGACATTAAACATTCGTAATTTGCATGGTCATATTCACAATTATAGTATGCCGATTGCAGAAGACATCAATGTCGGTGTTGATGCTCCCGAACGAGGCTTTTTACAGACGCCGCTACCTTTTGGTACACCGATTTCTGAAAATCTGATCGATGAAATCGCTGCGTATAAAGAGGCCGAAATAAAGAAATTGAAATAATTCAGTTAAACAAAGAGCCCGCTTCAATTGAAGCGGGCTCTTTGTTTATTGATGTGCCAGAACTTTTTGATACAGCTGTTTGGTTTTAGCCGCATCTTTGTTGGTGTAATAATAGTCTCGCGTTTTAGTGCTAATTTTTAAAATGGGTTGCGATTGATAATCAACGAAAAGCGTCGCCGGCTGGCCCTCAACTTTAAAACTGCCGATAGCATAATTATTGGTAGCAAGACCGCTGACTTTCATTCCAGCCGCGGGCATCTGATTGATCAAAGCGACATTCTTCATCTCAGCGTAAGGGATTTCGCTGGCTTTAGTCAATGGACCATCCAATCTTAGGGTTGTTTGTTTCGCTTCATAAGTCAGTGGGTTTGGATGATAATCTAGAATATACAAGGGTACGACCGTTACTATCATTGCACCGATCAGGACAACTGGTAAAAGCGCCATTAAAATTTTGCCGCCAGTTCGACCTAGGTTGACTGTCAAGTTCATCCCGATTCGGTCTGGCAGCATCAAGCGATGATCTGCGGGATTACAGTAGAGGCCATAGCGCCAATAATAATCATCCCCGGCATAACGAAAACTGGGTGTTTGGGACAACAGTTGATCCTGTTTCTGCCGTAAGCGCAGCAGCCAATAGAAAGTGGCGCCACAGAAAAAGAAGATCAGCGCAAATTCTACTACCATCATAAATGCAAAGAAACGGTCACTGATGTTCATAGTCAGCATCGGGATATAAACAATCAAAATGACGAAAAAGCTGCTAACCACCATGAAGGCCGACCAATAGAATTTGGTTAGATCATTGGATTGTTGATTGATCTGAGCGTCATTAGTCAAAGCTTTGACCGGCAGGCGCTGGATTGCCCACCAACCTAAAATAAATAAAACGAGGCTGAAGCCACAAATAGCAAATAAAAGCCAAGTAAAGTTTGCTAGCTGGAATAGATTTAATAATAAGAGCAGGACAAATGCGAGACCGAACCACCAAGGTGAAACCAACTTACGATTTTTCGCAAGCACAAGTTTTGTATCGACTTGAACTGGTTGTGGGGTCAATTGCCAGTCGTTTTCCACGATTAGTTGGTGACCTTTGCGAATATAACGAATCTGGAGTAAGTAGCCAGCTCCTAGGGTGATAAACAACAAGACGAAAAATAGAATCATAAAAATAGAATCTTTCATGGGAATTAATAATGTCAGATCTAACAGAGTTAACCCCCAGGCCAATTGAAACTGACGCTTCCGATATGCTTGGCGAAAAGCCAAAACCTTGGGATCATTAATCTTATCTGCTGGAAAAGTATTTTCGATGATCACATAGTTATGGGGTTTAGCGGCTAAAGAACTGGTAAAGGCCATAATGAAATTACAAAAAATCAAAACGGCTAAAATAATTGGGGATAGCATTAGGCATCTTCCTTTCTAAAACTTGACAAAATTTGTTGAACTTTTTTCTGAATAGCTTTCTCATCAGGTTCGGCTAAGTAAAGCTCGGCTAACAATAAGGTAAGGTTTTCTTCATTTTTTTCCGTTGCTGTGACAGGAAGTGGAGCAACCAAGGTACCTTTGCGCCGATCGGTGATCAAATAGCCTTCTTCCCGCAGCTGTTGGTAGCCTTTTGAAACAGTCATCGTGTTGACACCTAGTTCATCAGCAAATTGTCGGACGGTAGGCAATTGTTCGTTCGGTTTTAGTTCGCCACGAGCAATCCCAATAATAATTTGTTTACGTAATTGCAAATAGATCGGTTCTTCTGAATGAGGATCGATTTCTAAAATCATTTGAAGGCCTCCTTTGTATTGTTTATATTAATACAAACGATACAAAAATGCAAAGAAAAGAATTATTTATCGAAAATTTAGGATTTATGTTGTATAATGCATCTTACTGAAAAGTTGCGACCTTCAAATCGTAGAGTTTTCGGAAATCTATTTTGAAATGATGGTGATACTGTGTCTAACAGCAACACACGAGTCGTCGTAGGAATGAGCGGCGGCGTCGATTCATCGGTAACAGCTTTGTTGTTAAAAGAACAAGGGTATGATGTAGTCGGCATTTTTATGAAAAATTGGGATGACACTGATGAAAATGGTGTCTGTACCGCGACAGAAGATTATAAGGACGTGGCGAAAGTCGCAGCTCAAATTGGGATTCCTTATTACTCTGTCAACTTTGAAAAGGAATACTGGGACCGTGTTTTTGAATATTTCTTAGCGGAATATCGTGCCGGTCGCACGCCAAATCCTGACGTAATGTGTAACAAAGAAATCAAATTCAAAGCTTTCTTGGATTACGCAATGGAATTAGGGGCAGACTATGTGGCCACTGGGCATTACGCTCAAGTCGAAAAAGACGAAAACGGTGTGGTTCATATGCTGCGGGGTGTGGACAACAATAAGGATCAAACGTATTTCTTAAGTCAACTGTCACAAGAACAATTAGCTAAGACGTTGTTTCCTTTAGGCGGCATGCAAAAACCAGAAGTTCGCGCAATTGCCGAACGCGCTGGCTTAGCAACTGCTAAGAAAAAGGATTCAACCGGAGTTTGCTTTATCGGTGAAAAGAATTTCAAACAATTCTTAAGCAACTATCTGCCTGCCAAAAAAGGCAAGATGGTAACACTTGATGGTGAAGAAAAGGGAACCCATGACGGTTTGATGTACTACACCATCGGTCAACGTCAAGGTTTAGGAATCGGCGGTGGCGGAAAAACCAACGATCCATGGTTCGTGGTTGGAAAAGATTTATCAACCAATACCTTATACGTCGGACAAGGTTTCCATAATGAAGCGTTATATGCGACTAGTTTGGATGCCAGTGAAATTCATTTTACAACCAATGAAGATCGGCCAAAAGAATTCAAATGTACAGCGAAGTTCCGTTATCGTCAACAAGATGTACCAGTAACGGTTCGTTTACTGGAGGGTGATCGGGCAGAAGTGAGCTTTGATGATCCTGTTCGTGCAATCACACCAGGACAAGCTGTTGTATTCTATGATGGCATGGAATGTCTAGGTGGCGGCTTGATTGATCATGCTTATCAAGCAACTAAAGAATTACAATACATTTAAATAGGTTGATAGTTTGAGCCCACATTGAAATGTGGGCTCTTTTTTAGTTGTAAATTCGAACATGGAACCTTTTTATCAAAAATATTTACAGAAAATTCTTGAAAAATGGAATGATTCTCTTTACATACCCATCTAATTGTGGGAATATACTAATTAAAAAATTATTAAAAATGGAAGAGAGTTGGGTGAGTTTATGAATGGTGTTGTTCTTTTGGTTTTTGCAATTATTTGTTTTGTCGCTGCTTATTTTATTTATTCTCGATGGTTGGAAAAAAAATGGGGAATTAATCCGAAAGCAGTGACTCCGGCGATTGCCTTAGAAGATGGTGAGGATTATGTACCAGAACCAGCGTTTGTGGTTTTTAGTCATCAGTTTTCATCAATCACTGGCGCGGGTCCCGTTACTGGACCAATTATTGCAGCCATGTTTGGCTGGTTACCGGCATTTTTATGGATTCTATTTGGCGGGATTTTCTTTGGGGCTGTTCATGATTTTGGTGCACTGTATGCTTCAGTGAAAAACGAAGGGAAATCAATTGGGTTGATCATTGAAAAATATATCGGTAAAGTGGGTAAAAAATTATTCCTATTATTCTGTTGGTTGTTCTCACTATTAGTTATCGCCGCCTTTGGTGATATTGTAGCGACAACTTTTAATGGAATGACACCAGATGTACCGGCTACGGTGAATACGGCTAATGCTTCGGCCGCTTCGATTTCAATGTTGTTTATCGTTTCTGCCGTTTTAGTTGGTTTGTTCATGAAAAAGGTTCATTTAAAAGGGATTGCGATGCATATTTTTGGGATTGTAGTTCTATTGGTGACATTGGCTATTGGGATAATGTTTCCCATTTTTGCGGATAAACAGACTTGGTTATTGATTGTATTTGCGTACTTATTCTTAGCTTCTGTCATGCCGATTTGGTTGTTAATGGCACCACGTGATTTTTTGAGTACGTATATGCTGTTAGGTATGATCGTCGCCGCCGTTTTAGGACTTTTGGTTGAGGCACCCATGGTTAAATTGAATGTTTTCAATGGTTTTGCAGTACAAGATGCGACTGGAAATGTGAAGTATTTATTCCCAATTCTATTCATCACCGTTGCTTGTGGTGCAGTCTCTGGTTTTCATAGCCTAGTTTCTTCTGGAACATCATCAAAACAGGTGAGCAATGAAAAACATATGCGTCCGATTAGTTACGGAGCGATGATGTGTGAGTGTGTCTTAGCGGTCGTTGCTTTAGTTGTGGCTGGTGCAGTTGCTAAAAATGGTCAATTACCAGCAGGAACACCTTTTCAAATTTTTTCTGGTTCCGTTGCTGGTTTTTTAACAAAATTCGGTCTGCCATTGAATATTGCTCAAGCCTTTATGACCATGTGTGTATCGGCTTTAGCTTTGACATCATTGGATTCAGTGGCTCGAATCGGACGGATGTCTCTGCAGGAATTCTTTTATGAAGAAGGAGAAGAACAAAGTGGGTTAATAAAAGCACTTACCAATAAATATGTAGCGACGATTGTCACTTTAGGTGTGGGCTTTGTTTTATCACTAGGTGGCTACAACAGTGTTTGGCCGTTGTTTGGCTCAGCCAACCAATTATTGGCAGCGATGGTGATGATTGCAGTGGCTGTTTATATGAAGACGTCAAAAAAATCAGGCGTGATGTTTTATATACCGATGGGGATCATGTTGACAGTCACATTTACTGCGCTAGGGATGTCAATTTATGGCTTAGTAACTAAATTACTTCAAGCGACAGAGTATGTAGTAACAATTCCATCAGTTCCAGCGGCGGGTCAATTTGTTTTCTTATCGGATGGCTTACAGTTGATATTTGCTTTATTATTATTAGGTCTAGGTTTAATGGTGGCTAACAAGTGTCTACATTCTTTAGTTAATGTCGATACTGAAGCTGCAGATAGCCGAGTAGCTGAATAAGTTGCTAGGTTGAATGCTAGTTTAAATGAATAAAGAAGACACTGCTGATTGGCAGTGTCTTCTTCGTTTTATGAAAGACTTTGAGCAAAATGAGCCATCGCAACTTTAACTTCGTTTAATTTCTCAGGTTTGATCAAAGGAAATAATTTTTCTTGAATTTTTTTAAATTCTTGGAGACTTAACGCATCGGTTTCTTGATCGGCAAAACTTTTAATCAAAATTGATTTTGCTTCTTCTTCTTTGCCTTCAATCGTATTGTTTAGGAAAAAATCTAAAAATTTTAATTGTCCATCAAGCATAGTATCCACTTCTTTCATTAGTTTCATTCAATAGTATAAAAAAATAAAGGGAAAGTTGCTATTAATAAGTCTTGAAAGCTAATGAGTTTCTTGCGGTTGTGGATCTTTTTCGGCAATTTCTTTGGTGTTGCGATGAACTAATAGATAATTGACTAACACTAATGCCGAGGTGGAAATAAAGACGCCGCGATAACCAAAAATAGAGGAAACGCTGGAACCAATCATCGGCCCGACAACATTTCCGGCTGCTTGGAAGGACTGATTATAACTAAAAATTCTTCCAGCGGCATCATGAGGCGAATATTTAGTAATCAAGGCTTGGACAGCTGGCAACAGACAGGCATCAGAAATTCCGACTAAAAAACGTAAAATGGCTAGTTGCCAAACATTGGTAACGATGGCCATCGGTAGAAAGACCAACATCGCAAAAATCAAGCCAATACCTAAGACTTTTTCACTGCCGATTCGATCGCCGAGACGACCAAAACGAGGCGCAGCAATCAAGGTAGCAATTCCGGGGATGGAGGCAATAATACCACTGACCAAGGTGACGTTCCCCTGATTATGCATTAATTGTCGAATGTATAAACTAATGATGGGGCTGATGGAATTGTTCGAAGCCTGAATGATCATCGTCGTAATAAACATCCCGATAACTACATGAGGGTATTTCAAATTGTGAAAAATCTCTTTTGCCGGAAGCATATCTTTTTTTTCAACTGGCGTGAATTCTTCGCGAACGAAGAACAGGCTGAGTAGGAAGACTAGAAATAAAATACTTCCAGTAATAAAAAAAGTCAGCCGATAGCCAAAAATTGAAGCCGTCACACCGCCGACTAATGGGCCGAGTAAGTTTCCGGTGACAGCACCGGTTGCCAAAGTACCAAGGACTTGACCACTTTTTTCTCGTGGAGTTCCAGTGGCAACTAAGGCGGTAGCATTACTGATATAGCCAGAAAAAACACCTTGTAATAGCCGCAGGCCAATCAATTGATAGACATTGCCGACGATTCCCATCAACCCGATGACAATTGCCATCCCGAGAGAAGCCCGTAACAGCATTAATTTTCGTCCTTTTTGGTCGGCTAAGCGTCCCCACAAAGGCGAAACAATCGCAGTGATCAAAAAAGTTGAGGAAAAAGTAATCCCACTCCAGAAATTTAACTGCTGATTGGTGTAGCTGCCTAATGAATCGATGTAAAGGGACATAAAAGGCATTACGAGACTAAAGGCAATCCCGGCCATAAAAGTACCAAACCATAAAACAATCAAATTTTTTTGCCAAGTGGGTCGTGGTTGAACTAATGCATCTTTGAGTTTACTCAAACTTAAAAAAGCCCTCTTTCAATTTTATGAAATTACCATTGTTGGTTTTCATTATAACTCGGGGAAAGGTCATATAAAATTGAACTGCTCTGTGTTAAAATGAAATTAAGAAAAAATACAATATTTTTCTGAAAAACATTTTTGGGATTGAATTTTTTTAAGGTAGTTATAGTAGGCGAAAACATTTTTCTTGAATTTTTATTCCATCATCCTTATGATTGAACTGAAAGAAGGGGAGCGGGATGTATCAAGTAATTACCATGTATGGTGATAACGAACCTTGGTGGTTTTTTGAAGAGTGGCAAACCGATGTTCAAGAAACCAAAAATTTTGCTGACTTTGACGAAGCAGTGCTTTTTTATGAGGATCGCTGGAGTGAACTTCAAAAGACTAATACATATAGCAACGCCAAACATAATTATTTAAGCGCATTTTGGAACGACCAAGATGAACGCTGGTGCGAAGAGTGTGATGATTATTTGCAACAGTATTGGGGTCTAGCGCTATTAAAGGATGGTCAACCAGTGACTGTTGACAGTAGAAAGGAATTTTATGAAGCAGCTAATTATAGCGGAAAAGCCAAGTGTTGCAAGAGACTTGAGCAAGGTGCTTAACGCGAATCAAAAGAATAAAAATTATTTTGAAGGACCCAATGTTATTGTGACTTGGGCCCTTGGTCATTTATTGAGCTTAAAAATGCCTGAAGACTTGAATAAAGAGTGGCAAAGTTGGCAGATGGAAACTTTACCGATGATTCCAAAGAACATTGGAATCAAACCGTTGCCGAAAACCCGCGGACAGTTAAAGGCCATCCAACAGTTGGCCAAAAGAAAAGATGTTTCTGAAGCCGTGATTGCCACCGATGCTGGGCGTGAAGGAGAGTTGGTTGCTCGCTGGATTTTGGAATATGTGAGATTCGAAAAACCAGTCAAACGCTTATGGATTTCTTCGCAAACGGATAAAGCAATCAAAGATGGTTTTAAAAAGCTAAAACCAGCTAAAGAATATGACAATCTGTATTACTCGGCTTTAGCTCGGGCAAAAGCTGACTGGTTGGTAGGTTTAAATGTGACGCGAGCATTGACGGTCAAATATGAAGATAGTTTATCGGCTGGTCGGGTCCAAACACCGACATTGGCGATGGTGCGTCAGCAAGAGAAGAAAATCGAAAAATTCCGGCCGCAAAATTATTTTGTGGTTTCTCTAGAAGTCGATGGACAGAAAGCCAAACTGAATCAAAAAAATCCCTATGCTATCACAGAACGTGAATCAGCAGAGCAATTAGTCAAAGCATTGTCGCAGCAAAAAGGGACAGTGACTGATATTACGGAAAAAGAAAAAAACGAGCCGGCACCGTTGCCGTATGATTTAACCGAAATTCAGCGGGAAGCGAATGCGCGTTATCAATTTTCCGCGAAGAAAACATTGTCGCTAGTCCAAAGTTTGTACGAGACGCATAAAATCGTCACTTATCCAAGAACGGACAGCAAGTATCTAACGAATGATATGAAAGCAACCATGAAGGAACGTCTGCAGGCGGTCAGTGATTTTGCACCAGAAGTCAAAACTTATATTAAGAATGGCGCACAAGTAAAACAAAAGCGTGTGTTCCAAGACAATAAAGTGACGGATCATCATGCCTTGATCCCCACGGAACAACGAGCACGTTTTGAAAAGCTCTCCACCGATGAACAACGAATCTATAATATGATCGTGACGCGTTTCTTAGGATTGTTTGCGGATGCTCACAAAGAAAGTCAGCAAAAAGTCACCGTGACGTTTCAAAAAGAAACCTTCACTTTCCGCCAAAATAAAGTTTTAGTGGCTGGCTGGAAAACGGTTGAAGAAGCAAAGAAAACGATTCAGTGGTCTGATGGTATGAAGATTGTACCGAATTTTACGATTGAAAAAGCGTTGACTACTCCACCCAAACCATTGAATGAAGGGACCTTATTGGGTCAGATGGAAAAACATAGTCTAGGAACTCCCGCAACTCGTGCGGAAATCATTGAAAAACTGATCAAATCAGAATTGATGGAGCGAACGACTAGCGGCTTAATGGTTTCACCTAAGGGCAAGCAATTACTGGAACTGGTGAATCCATCGCTAGTAACACCAGAGTTGACTGAGAAATGGGAAAAGCAATTAGAAGCGATCGCTGATGGTAAATATAGCAGTAAGCAATTCTTGCAGGAAATCGAAGCGGATACGAAAAAATTAGTCAGTGAAGTCAAACATAGCGATAAAAAATACCAAGACTTCTCAATTACGGCAAAAAAATGTCCAGAGTGTGGTTCGCCACTACGGGAAAAAAATACTCGCGATGGAAAAATTTACAATTGTACTAACCCTGAATGTAATTACCGTCGCCGTAAAGATCCCAAGGTCTCCAACCATCGCTGTCCACAGTGTCACCGTAAAATGGAGATCATCGATGGCAAGAATGGCTCATACTTCCGCTGTAAATACGATGGAACGACAGAAAAAATGTTAGACAAAAAAGAACGTTCGAAAAAAATGACGAAACATGAAGAACGGCGGCTATTAAAAAAAGTCAACAGTCAAGAAGAACCACAGGAAAGTCCTTTAGCCGCAGCTTTAAAAGCCGCGCTGAAAGAGCAAGACTAAACGTAACGGGCTATGATATAAAAAGATGACTTCACTTTCCAAATGGAAAGCTGAAGTCATCTTTTTTTGTTGGTGTAATAACTTTTTTAGG
>NZ_BCQF01000035.1 GCF_001544295.1 Enterococcus pseudoavium NBRC 100491 | reverse complement strand
TTAAGCAGTTGCTTTCTTCAATTTCTTTTCCTGTTTAACGGCCTTATCAAAAATTGGCAGACTAAATTGTTTGTATAGTGCTCCTGCCACAAAATAGGCAATGTTGAAGTCTACAAGGCTGTGAATTAAGCCACCAATTCCCATTAAAATAAAGACCGTATAAAGATAACCTTGTGAATAGAAGGTATCTGGCATATTCCCCATAAAGTAAAAGACCGACACAACCACCATCTCGACTGCTGAATGAATGATCCCAATCACTAAATTAAAGGCTTGGAATCGCCCATTCGCTAACGTGAATTTACCATTTTTTAAAACAAGCTCCGGATGTTTCTGTAAATAATTAGCTCCAATTAACGCAAAAATCAAATGTGAAAAAGCGCGTAATGCAATGATTGGTGTTGTTGAAATAAAAAAGCCAAAGGTTGTTCCTAAAACGACCGCCACCGCGACTAATGGTGAAAAGAACATGGCGATAAAGACGGGCACATGACTCGCTAAAGTAAATGAAGCTGGTCCGATCACGATTTTAGGCATGACCATTGGGATCAAGATCCCCAAACCAATCAACAACGCTGAGATCGTCAGGTTTCTAACAGAATTATTTTTCATTTTATCCTCCTCGATATGTCAAGACACTTAATTCGTTCTCTAGTTTAGTTTAAAACGTCAGAAGTGTCAAGACACGATGGCGGTTAAAATGATTTTTTTCGAGAAAGTTTCATCAGTTTTCAATCGAAGCCAACTGGGCTGTCCATTCTTCAGTTGTCAGCTGATGTTTTTTCACATAACGATTATTCGTATGTTTTGCACAATTAATTGAGCAGGCTCCTAAATATTTTTGCTCATTTTCTTCGGAAACTAAGATTTGGCGATTGCATTCAGGATTGCTGCAATTTATGTAGCGTTCACAGGGCGTTCCATCAAACCATTCTTTTCCGACGATCTGTTTATCTACCTGATTGATCTCTACGCTGATCCGTTCGTCAAAAACATACATTTTTCCATCCCATAATTCCCCGCGCGTTGCTTCGTCTTTCCCATAAGCCGCGATTCCACCATGAAGCTGGGCAACATCTTCAAAGCCTTCCCGTAAGAGCCAGCCAGAAAATTTTTCACAGCGAATCCCACCGGTACAATACGTCACGATTTTTTTATCCATAAACTGCTCTTTATTTTCCCGAATCCACTCTGGCAGTTCACGGAAATTATGAATCGCTGGGCGGATCGCTCCACGAAAATGCCCTAAATCATATTCATAATCATTCCGGGCATCGATCACAACCGTCTCATCGTCTAATAAGGCTTCACGAAAGGCTTGCGGCTCTAAATAATTTCCCGTTAATTGATGCGGATCGATATCTTCTGCTAACTGTAGCGCGACTAACTCCGTTCGGGGACGGACGAATAATTTTTTAAAGGCATGACCTGCACTTTCATCGATCTTAAAGTAGGTATCTTTAAACCGCTCATCTGCTAACATCTTCTCCATATAACGCTCCGTCGCAGCTTTTGTGCCAGAAAGGGTCCCATTAATTCCTTCTGGAGCGACTAAAATGCGCCCTTTAATCCCTAAGTCGCGACAAAAAGCCCGATGCTCTTGCGCAAAAGTTTCTGGGTCCTCGATTGTAGTATAGTTATAGTAAAGTAATACACGGTAATCCATCATGATTCCTCCTAATTCTTTGTTTCCTTATTACTATAGGAGATGGATATCTTTTTTTCGAACTTGATGCTTGTGGCTTTTTTTACAAAATCACTTTATCCAAGAAGAGTTCCAGCTATTTTTAATTAGATTCTCCTAACATCTCGATAATAAATTATTCTAATAAGCCCCGACCCCCTATTTTTAACTTTTGAAAACGAATACAATTAGTTTAGAATTAATAGCTATTCGAAAGGATGTTTGTTATGAAAAAATTACCTAAATCGATTGGACCTTATACCGCTTATCGCCGAAATGGCAATTTTTTAGTCACTTCTGGTCAACTACCAATCAATCCAGAAACCAATCAAATTGAGGCCACAACCGTCTATGAACAAGTGCTTCAATGTCTCTCAAATATCGAAGCGATTGTTTCTAATGAAGGCTTTCAATTTGAAGATGTCATGAAATTGACTGTTTATTTAACGGATCTTTCAAAATTCTCTGAAGTAAATCAAGCATTTGAAGAAAAACTAGCCGCGCCTTATCCCGCTCGTACAGCAATCGAAATATCTAAACTACCCATGAATGCTTTAGTGGAGATCGAAGCGCTCGTAATGGGTGAAAATTAGCCAGCGGAACATTGGGCTACTAGCCGCAGCACCCGTTGATTTAAAGGAGGAAAGAAGATGACTATGACAAATGAACGCTTGTTTATCCAAGCATTAAAAGAAAATGTTTTACCAGCGACTGGCTGCACTGAACCGGTTGCTGTAGCGTATGCTGCGGCAACTGCCAGTGCATTCATTGAGAAAACGACAATCGAAAATATAACCGTTCGAGTGTCACCCAATATCATGAAAAACGCGATGGCCGTGATCGTCCCTGGGACTGGTGAACCGGGACTAGCGATTGCGGCGGCGGCAGGAATCATCGCAGGAAATCCCGACAATGGCCTAAAAGTGATCAATCAAATCCCGCCCGAAACTTTACCTGCCATCAAACAATTGGCCAGTTCGGGAAAAATTACTGTCGAGGTTGCTTCCGTGGAAGATGATTTGTATGTCGAAGTTGGCATCATAGCTGAAGAAGAAAGTGTCACAGTCTATATTGCCGGTGGTCATACGAATATCTTCAAAATAGAAAAAAATGGGCAGCTAATCAAAGATGATCCCAAGCCTGACCCTCATGCTCTTTCTGAGACAAAACAAGCATTACGAACCTATCAACTGAAAGATATTTGGGATTTTTCCCTGAACACACCATTGGAAAAGATTGCTTTTATGGCGGAAGCTGGCCGCTTAAATATGCGTTTAGCAACCGAGGGCTTAACTAAAAAATACGGTTTAAAGTTAGGCAGATCACTAAATCAGGCCAAAACCATCGATTTTGGTTCAGGAATGGAAGCAGATCTGTCCACTAAAATTTTAGCTTATTCTACAGCCGCTTCAGATGCTCGGATGGGAGGTGCCTCCTTGCCGGCAATGTCTAATTCTGGTTCGGGAAATCAAGGCATCTCTGCTACCGTCCCGGTCTGTGTGGTCACTGAACATTTTCATGCTTCTGAAGAAGAGCGTATCAGAGCCTTGACTTTGTCTCATTTGACCGCTATCTATATCCATGCCTTCTTACCGGTTCTTTCCGCTTTTTGCGCAGCGGACTCTGCTGCAATGGGTTCGGCCGTAGGTATCAGTTATCTGATGACAAAGGATTATGATACTGCTGCTGCGGCTATTAACAATATGGCAGGAGATGCACCAGGGATGATCTGTGATGGGGCTGGCTGTGCTTGTGCGATGAAAGTCGCTACTGCCGTCTCTTCCATGTACCGTGCAGTCAACTTAGCACTACAAGGCGTTCAGATCCCTGCCACCAATGGTTTAGTTTGCCAAGATGTGAATGACACGATCAAAGGCATCGGCAGATTAGGAACCGAGGGGCTCAAAGCAACCGATCAAACGATTTTGAGTATTATGGTGAATAAATAACTTGAATAAAACGTCTCTCTCGTCATGTTCATGGAGACAAACTTGAATAAAACTCAAAAAGCACGTGCAATGAAGAAAAAAACATTGCATGTGCCTTTTGGAATAAGTACTTATAGCCCGAAATGTTTCGCCTTAATTAACGGGTTAGTAACTCACCGTTTTAACAAGAAAAAATGTAAAATGCTGTTCTTTAACGGAACGTCTCCGATCTTTCTATTTAGTCGGAAGTCTTACTAAAAACTATTTTCAAGCCAGCTCTTTTCAGCTGTCAAAATTTGCTGCAAGATCATTATTATCGCTACTTTATTTTTCATTGGTTCAATCTTAATTTGAAGAGGCGCAAGTCTCTTGTTTGCCCAACCATATTTTTGCTGACTAGCCTGCAGATCGTTAACGATTCACTACTCTTGCTGCAAAAAATTTTGATGATATTCATCCAGCAATTCAAGAATTTGTTTGGCAATGATCCCGTAATCTTTATTTGGAAGATTCGCCTCAGAAACCCGTAATTCACCCGGCTTGGTTCCAAAGCCTACACCGTCCATCAAAACAACGCCATTTTTTTGCGATAAATTGTAAAGAAAATCAACTTGTTCAAAATGAGCGGCTAAATAGTTGCTGAAATCCGGCCCATAAAGTTTTTCTGCTAGTTGGTAAAGATCAATCAATGCATAATATTTACTATTTTCTTTACTCGTGTTTGGCTCTAGCATTAAACCCTTGAACAATGCTTGATAGCGCTGATCGATAATTTTTTTAGTGTCTTCAATATATGCATCCTTTTCTTGCGTCACTAAATGTGTCAATGAAAAAAGAACTTCCATGATTTGCTGCGGCGTCGACAGGCCAGCTGTATGATACAGCCCTACGGAACGACTGTCTGCGACCATACGATCAATAAATTTCAACTTTTCTGGCTCTAAGGTATTGATCGAGTAGCGAGCAGCCAATTCTTTTTGATCGATCAAAGCAAGTTGATTGATCAAATGATCAAAAACGTTCTTTTTATTGGCAGCAATCACTCCTAGTCGCCAACCGGTAGCACCAAAAAGCTTGGAATAGGAATAAACCAGCAGCGTATTATAAGGAGCTACACTATAGATGGTTTTAAAATCTTCCACAAAGGTCCCGTAAACATCGTCAGTAATTATCATCAATTCAGGTTTTTCTGCAATAACTTTCTCAATTTCTGCTAAAGCCGCATCATTGAAAGCCATTGCCCCTGGATTTGAAGGATTGACCGAAAAGAAAGCCTTGATCCCTTCTCCTTTTAATTTATCGACCTCTGAGGCTTGGATCTGCCAATTGTGTTCCTCATTAGAACGTAAATCGACCTCCACTAATTCATAATCATTCAATTCAGGAATTTGTAAATAGGGAGTAAAAATCGGTGTATTTATTGCTATCTTATCGCCCTTTTTAATTAATTTATTTTCCTTCAAAGAATTAAAAAGATAAACAATTGCTGCCGTTCCACCTTCTGTGGGGAATAGATCTGTTTGTTCAGCTAATTTTTCTCCTCGATACAAGACCGATTCTAAATACGCATTGATTACACGCTCACTATTTTTTAAAATTCTACTAGGTACAGGATAGTTATTACCGATTGCCCCATCTGCCAATTCCTTAATAAACTCAGCCTGATCGATATTTAATGCATCATGAACATAGTTTACGGCATCCAATAAAAATTGATCGATTTTCTTGGTTTTAGGCGTTAAAAAAGTCTCGAAGCGTTCAAAAATCCCTTCAAGCTGGATATATCCTGCTAAATCTCCCTGAGAAATCGTCCGTTCAGACTCCTCCACACCAAATTCAATGATTCGCGTAAAGGCTAACCGTGCTTTGGCATTGATCCAATTGGGATTCCCCCGACCCGCATTTAAGAAAAGATTACCCTTTTGATTGTGTTGCGCCAGCTGCAGCAATTCGCTGCTAATCTCAAATGCTCCTAATTTTTCTAAACGTTTCTCTTCTTCTCGGCTCGTCATAACCTTCACCACTCCTTCGTTCTATTCTGAAACCTCTATCCTTACCAACAAGAATACAGGGGAATCAGCATTTTGTTAACTAACAAGTGATTTCAAAGGAAACAATCTTCTAGATACGCAGAAACCCTTTTGACTTAAAAGCCAAAAACAACTAAATAAGACCTGTTTTCTTTTTTCTATACATGAAATAACCTGAAAATATTTCAGAAAAACCATTGTACTTTTATCCGTACTCTTTTATAGTTAAATTTAGGTATTAAAAAAGAATATTTTTGAATAAAGGCCCATTTTATTGGGTCTTTGTCGTCTTTACGAAAAGGAGTGCTTTATAATTAAAAGGTATCGGGATTTGTTGCATGAGGAGTTTAAACATTATTCAAAGGAAAAGCTACAAAAAGATTTATTGGCCGGCTTGACTGTGGCAGCAGTTGCGTTACCGTTAGCCTTAGCCTTTGGGGTTTCTAGCGGAGCTGATGCTGCCGCTGGGTTGATTACGGCAATTATTGCTGGGGTGGTCATCGGTAGTCTTTCTGGCGGTTTTTATCAAATTTCAGGACCCACTGGGGCAATGGCGGCGATTTTGGTCGGTATCATCGCTACCCATGGTTTGGCAGGGGTACTCGTTACAACCTTCATCGCTGGCACCTTATTACTGTTAGCGGGCCTATTTAAATTAGGTAGTTTGACCTCATTTATTCCTTCGCCGGTTATTACAGGATTTACTTCAGGCATTGCGATTATCATTGCTCTTGGACAAATCGATAATTTTTTTGGAACAACGTCTAATGGTGAAAATGCCTTAGCCAAATTGCTAAGTTATCAAACCGGTTTTCAACCGCATTTACCTACTTTAGTTTTAGGATTAATCGTTTTGCTAGGCTTAATCTTCTATCCGAAAAAATGGAATCAAGTATTGCCTGCTTCACTGGTTGCGATTATTTTAGCAACACTTGCTTCAATCATCTTTAAGTTGCCAGTAATGAAAGTCGGCAAGATCCCAACTTCATTACTAACTAGCGAACGTCTTCACTTGTCCGCCCTGAATTTAGCGTCAATCAAACAATTATTTTTACCGGCAATCAGTATAGCCATGCTGGGTATGATCGAAAGCCTGCTTTGTGGTGCCTCTGCAGGCCGTATGACGGGGAAAGATCTTGACAGCAATCAAGAGTTAATCGCGCAAGGAATCGGCAATATGATCTTACCATTTTTTGGAGGGATTCCGGCAACTGCAGCGATCGCCAGAACTAGCGTCGCCATCAAATCCGGCGCCCAAACTCGACTAGCCGGTATTTTCCACGCGCTTTTCTTATTGCTATCAATGATTATTTTTGCACCAATCATGTCGCAAATCCCGATGGCGGCGCTAGCCAGTGTCCTGCTAATAACTAGTTGGCGCATGCATGAATGGGATACTATTCGAACAATGATTCAACAAAAAAATCGAACAGCAATCCTGTTGTTTTTTGTTACCATGCTCAGCACCATCATTTTTGATTTAAGTATCGCGATCGTAATTGGAATTATTTGCAGCTGTATTTTCTTTATTGCCAAAAGTGCAAAAATTTCCATTATTACCGAAGATATCGATTGGCAACGGATGAACCTGCCGCATTCAGCTGCTGGCTCTGGCTGGTCGGTGATCTATATCACTGGTCCTTTATTCTTCATGTCTGCTAATCAGTTGAAAAAAGAATTGGATCAAGTCGTGGATAAAGAAGGCTTGATTTTCTCGCTACGGGGCGTGCCAAGTATTGATTTGACCGCATTAGATACCTTTGCGGATTATTTTTCAGTCGCTAGGTTGACGAAGCAAGAATTAGTCTTCACCTCGATGCAGCCAGAAGTTGA
The DNA here is from genome assembly GCF_001544295.1 of Enterococcus pseudoavium NBRC 100491. GTDB lineage: Bacteria > Bacillota > Bacilli > Lactobacillales > Enterococcaceae > Enterococcus_A > Enterococcus_A pseudoavium. Next base: position 11,464 of record NZ_BCQF01000035.1, on the reverse strand, counting down.
AAAACAATTCCAACAGCTGTGGGAAAAACAAAATGATTGTCCGATCCAGCACCCCACTGTTGCTCACGCGCTCCATGCGCTGCATCAAAAATAAAAAGAGTGGTTTCCCACTCCTTTCTATCCTTGTTCTCTTAATACTGCATGGCAAAAACAGCTTATCCTAACCGATAAGCTGTTTTTTTAGATTTATTGATCATTCTGTGGATCAGCTTGTTCTGTCTGATCGGCCTCTGTTGTTTGCTGCGGATGGCTTGCGAAGTATTGTGCTTCACGATTTTCTGCGTTTTGTTGCAAATTATAATAGTAGAAACTAATGTCGTTATTATGGAATGACCCTTCTGGGAAGATCTTCCGAGTACTTTCCGGCATTTCATATTTGGCTTTATCCACTGATGAAGCCACGACTAATCCCTTCGTTGGATCGACGGTGGCATCTGCTAGATTCATGACTTTGCTGTAATCCCCGTTGTCATTGCGCACATAAGAACCTAAGTTTTCTGCCGCTGGAGCCGGAGTTCCATCCGTTTGCCAGTTGATCGGATTGATGGCTAAAGCACCTTCATCCCAGGTTGGCAATTCACCAGTAAAGTTTGGCGCAACCGTATTGTAAGAAACAACTACACCGGTATCGTCTGGTCCGGTCGCAAATTTTACTTGTGGATTATCATTCATTTCTTGTTGTGTGACCGATTGTCCCAAGACATAAGCTGCGATCATGCGGTCACTAACGCCTGGATTATTTTTGAAATAATCGTACATGATCGCTTTAATCATTCGCGCTCCTTGCGAATGACCCACTAAAATAAATGGTCGATTATTATTTTCATGTTTGATGTAGTAATCAAAGGCGGCAATTACATCGGCCTTCGGCACACCATCGACATATTCGTTCTGTTCTGCTTTTGATTTTGTTAACAGCCAATTAGCATCCAGCTGACGATAATAAGGGGCAAAAATATTGCCGCTCGTATCAAAGGCTGAACCCTGCGTTGCTAAAAAGACCTGTGCCCCAGCTCGCATGGTGGGATTATCGATTTTAGCGACCGGTGAAGAATTCTCGTTTTTCTGCGCATAAGCCGTTGGATACAGCATAAAAACATCGGCTTGACTGGTTAATTCCGTTGGTTTAGCCAACCAATTGTCCGCATTGCTATAATCGCTAGCAGTGATTTTCTCACCAGCTTTTTCAGGATCTTTTGCTTTAATACTTGTCTTACGCGTTTCTTGTTTTGGTTCTTCTTTTTTATTCATGGTGGTGTACGCATAATAACCGCCAGCACCAAGTACAATCACTACTACTAATCCAATGAGTAATTTTTTCATCGTGTCCTCCAAAAACAAATTTATATCTTCTATTATAGGTGACTAGCCTTTTGTTTGCCAAATATTGTGGGGATTTAATGAAAAAACAAAAAGAGCCGCAGCTCTTTTTGTCCTTCTCAACTATGATACTACTTATTTTTCCTTATTCGCCTCTAGAGAATTTGATAAGCGCGCAAATTCTGCCAAAGAAAGGGTCTCCCCGCGACGTTTCGGATCGATTTCTGCTTGCTGCAAGCTAGTTTCTAACCAATTCTTTGTGTCTTCATCTTTGCCATAGCTGTTCAATAAATTATTCCACAACGTTTTGCGGCGTAAAATAAACGCTGCTTTCGTCAATTTAAAAAATTCGCTCTCGTTGGCCACTGCCACTGCTGGCGTTTCCCGCCGAACCAAGCGTAAAATCGCTGAATCCACATTGGGTTGCGGAACGAAGACCGTCTTCGGTACGATAAAAGCTGTGCTTGCTTCCATGTAATACTGAACGGCGATCGATAAAGATCCATAGGCTTTGGTTCCCGGTTTTGCCGAAATCCGATCCGCAACTTCCCGTTGCATCATCACAACCATTTCAGCAACAGGTAGCTCAGATTCTAAAATATGCATCATAATCGGTGTCGTAATGTAATAAGGCAGATTCGCCACCACTTTAATCGGACCTGCTTGATCAAAATATGCCGTCTCTTTTTTTAAATCTACTTTTAAAATGTCGTTATGGACAACTTTAATATTGTCATAAGGACTCAGAGTATCAGCTAAGACTGGAATCAAACGATCATCAATCTCAAATGCTAAAACTTGATGGGCCGCACGAGCTAAATGTTCCGTCAATGCGCCAATCCCAGGCCCGACTTCAATCACATTGGTTTGATCGTCAATCTCAGCCGTAGCAACGATTTTTTTCAAAATATTCGGTTCGGTCAAAAAATTCTGACCGAGACTCTTCTTAAAAGAGAATCCATGTTTTTGCAAAATTTCGCGGGTTCGCGAAGGGGTTGCGATATCTTTGTTCACAGTGTTTCCTCGACTTTCTTCATGGCCTCATGGAGCTGCGCTTCGGTGATCCGAAACATCGCTAAACGTTTTTCCAGTTGTTTGGCATTCGTGTAGCCGATCTTCAGTTCTTCTCCTAAACGCTCGCGACGTTCACGGGCTTGAGCTCCCGCTATTAAACCATAATCTAAGAGCGTTTGTCTAGTTATTTTCGGCTCAGTGCTCTCCGCGGGTGTCACTACTTTATGCAGCGCTTCGATGATTGCTTCATCGCTGGCATGCTCTACTCCAAGACTGGCTCCGCGTTTTTGTGGAGCCGCCATTCTTCTGGCTAAAAAGGCATGCTTAGCATCTGGGATAGCTTCCATGATCGTCTTTCGGATCTTTTCGCCGGAAAAGTCCGGATCGGTAAAGACGATCACACCCCGAGTTGCTTGTGCGTGTTCGATTTGTTCTAAGATTGTTTCATTAATCGCCGAGCCGCGGGTCTCGATCGTATCGACCTCAAAAACTTCTTTTAATCGTTTTGTATCATCTTTGCCTTCAACGACAATGATTTCTTCGATTTTTTCCTTATGCTCTCTAATCATGGGCATTAATCCTAAACAAACGATGCGCGTTTTCGCTAGTTTGATGGGCGACTTCTTCCAGTGGTAAATTCCGTAATTCCGCGATTTTTTCTACTACATAACGGGTATAGCCCGGCTCATTGCGCTTGCCACGATACGGCATTGGTGCTAGATAAGGAGCATCGGTTTCGACTAATAATTTATCCAGCGGTACAATCGTCGCCGCTTCTTGTACATCCAGCGCCTTTTTAAAAGTCACAACGCCCGAAAATGAGACGTGCATGCCGAGATCTAAGAAACGTTTGGCCCATTCTCCACTGCCGCTAAAACTGTGCATGATCCCGCCAATCTCACGGATGTCTTCCTCTTTTAAAATTTTATAAGTATCCTCCAAAGCATCCCGGGTATGGATACTAATAGGCAAATTCATTTCTTTGGCAATCGCGATTTGCCGGTGGAAAACTTTGGCTTGTACTTCTTTAGGATCTTCCATCCAGTAGTAGTCCAAACCAATCTCACCTAATGCTACTACTTTAGGTAAGGTCAATTTCTGAATCAGATCTTCCTCAATTTCCTTCGTATAGCTGCCGGCCTCGGTCGGGTGCCAGCCAATAATCGAATAGATCCCTTCATATTGTTGATTTAATTCTAGGCTTTTTTCTATCGTCGGTGTATCAAATCCCACGACGGCCATTTCGGTTACTCCAAGCTCCCTGGCCCGCTCCACTGTTTCGGGGATTTCATTTTCAAATTGCTCCGCATTTAAATGCGTATGCGAGTCAAAAATCATCGTATGTTCCTCTTTTCTTACTTAGTCCATAACTATTTATCGTCCTCCTTACAATAGCACAAATTTTAGATTTTCTCATTCTCTACGAAAATCCGTCAAAGGTCGGATGTTCTTCTTAAAAATTCGCTTTATACTAGCAACTAAGGAGGGATTTTATGCCTAATTTCCAACAAAATTTTCCTAATACTGCTCGCTACTTAAAACAAAGATACCCAGAGAAAGAACCTTTGAAAAGTTTTTGGCACTGGACGACGCTAGCTCTTCTTAGTCTGCTATGTATCGCTACTATCAAACAGCAGCTATTCTTGCTAGGTCTGCTAATTCTCGCAACGGCGTTGGTCAAAGGTCCCGCCATCTTACTTTTTGGGATGCTCTATTCCTTTTTAATCAGCTTATTTCCACCAGCCGGAATACTGCTCTCAGCCCTTTTCTTCTTATTAAATATTCGCTTATTAACGAAAAGTTGGCGCGTAAATCTAGTGACTTCGCTATTTTATTTATATCCACTAGGCTTAAGTTTACTGCGCTACTTTACCCATTGGGACGCACCTTGGCAACTTGCTCTCGAATTACTGCCTGGTTTATTGCTGCTACACTTTGTATTGCTACAGGTTTATTACTTCCATCCAAGCGCTCGCCAAGTATCTTGGACCGTTTTCGCTACTCCATTTGAATTGCTTTCGCTAGTCTTGCCGAAACGTTTTAAAAAGAAGAGGACTATTCAAGCTCGCCCGAAAAGTCTTTAAAATTTCTTCTTTAAGTCGCCTAGGCTACTCCAATACTTAGCTGGAACGTATATAATTTGTAGTTAAATATAAAAACGAGATTTTAACAAAATAATTGTTAGAATCTCGTTTTATTTAAGAAATATTTCCTTTAAGAATTCTTAGAGTCAAACTTTCTGTCGTAACCAATTAGATAACTTCACTCTTTATCTAACCCTAAATGTTGTACGCTAAAAAGATAGTGTCCGTAGTTTACTTAAAAAATCATTTTTTTTAACACTGCTAAACACTGGTCTTCGGACTGGATCACCATTCAACAAATCTCTACTCATTTGTTTCATTTCCTCAACATACTCAGAACCAAAATCTTGTTCAATCTCTTGATAGGCCTCTTTTAAATAAAACCCACGCTGATTGACACTATGGGCATCCGAAGCCATCATATAAACAAGGCGATTCGCCAACATCAATTTTGCCGTTTTTTGAATTTTCTTGCCAAAAAAACCGACAACACTCGGAGCGGTTATTTGTGTCAATACTCCCATTTCTAAAAAAGGAATAAGGCGATTGGGATCTTGTCTAAATACTGCATTTCGCTCTGGGTGAACAATTATAGGCGTATGTCCCTGACTCAGTAGCTGATAAAAAAGTTGCTCAGTATACATCGGTACTTCCATTGTAGGAAACTCAATTAACAGATATTGATTATCCAAATCTGCAAACAGGATTTCTTGATGTTGGATAGATTCCATTAATAAGCCCGTTATCCGAACCTCTTGGCCTTCAAAGAGTGTCAACCCAATCCCACAACGATCAATTTCCCGTTGCAGATCTTGAACTGCTAGAATAATCTTTGAAGCCGGATTTTCATAACGCCCGTTGTTATGATGCGGCGTACATAAAATATGAGTAATACCTTGCTGAACAGCTTCTCGAGCCATTGCTAAACTAGCTTCAAGATTTTGTGGGCCATCATCTACTCCTGGTAGTATGTGACAATGTAGATCAAGCAACCGAATCACTCCAAACTATGCGTTTTTTTCTTCTTATAGCTATTTTACCAGATGTTTTCTAGCAATCGTATCGCTATTCATTAACTTTTCACAAAAACAAACGCTGGATAGAAAATTTAACAATCTCTAATGATAAAATCAGTCCCAAATACTTTACTTATTTTCAGAGCAATTAATAACCGCATGCGCCACAAAATATTTATCTAACTAGAATACGAGATAAAAAATCCTCCTAAATTAGCTTGAAGAATCTAATTCAGGAGGATTTTTGCAATTTTTTGACTCCGACCGTTAACTGTCAAACTAATCTTTCACTCTAAATGTCGGATACTCCTGAGCTGTTTTCACCTTTTCCACAAGGATTCCGCGTGATGGTTTTAGCTTAAAGTTTGAATCCTTTATTTTAGCGATACGTAGTTGAAATTTTAGCGGCTGATTGGCCTCTTGTTCCAATAGATATTTACCTCCACGTAGATCAGGAAGTAACCCTATTCCCTGTTCGTCTGTAGATACTGTAAGCTGTTTTCCATCCCGCTGGAACGGCCGTTTTCCATTAGCTGTATACAACATAAACGTTTGCCCAGAAATGGCTTGTTGTGCGCTATCTTCCAATCGAAACTTCAACTCATAACGATGGCGACGAATCAAAACATTTCGTAGCCAGTAGCGAATCAGCCAGATTAATAGTAGCAGACTGATCAACGCCGCCAGTCCAATCAACACTTGGCGCAACAAACGATTTTGATCAGATTGCTGTAATTCTTTCTTCATCTCTGGCTCATAAGGAATTCGATGACCACGAACCAATAGGCGATGACTGTTAATCATATAAGGTGTACAAGTCATTAACGTCACTAAATCTTGTCCTGCGACAATTTGCATATCTTGTGTCTCCGTGGGCTCAATCACCTTGATTTGATCCACCTCATAAGCATGCGTCTCATGATTCACTTCGAGATAAAAATGATTGCCTTTTTTTAATTTAGGTAAATCGGTAAATAATTTTGCTTTAGGCAATCCCCGATGAGCCGAGATCACACTATGGGTATTGGGTCCACCAATGGGATAGGAGGTTCCTTCCAAATGAGTGGCTCCTTCACTTAAAAATAAATCAGTTGTTTGATCAAAGACAGGTAATTTTAGATTGATTTTCGGAATTCGGATAATTCCAATCGTATGTTTTTGGAAATAACTTTTCGTTGGTTTGACCGTACTCTTCTTTTTCTTCGCATCAAACGGATCAGCTCCTGGATTCGTACCATTTTTTGCGATCTCTTGATTTTTCTTTTCTTGCTCGGCTTCAATTTTTGCTAAAGCAGCCTCATTTTCTTGATTGGCTTGCTTTTGGTAATAAGAGACCAGCTGTTGATCCACCAATTCATTCACCACATCGCTTACGAAGGGATAAAGTAGCGCCAGAACGCCCCCGACTAATACTATTAACATCACAATATCAGTAAATAAACGACGACGCCCCGTTTTCTTTGGTGCTGATTGGTTACTTTCCGTTGCCCTTTTAATTTTCTTTTTCATAATCTCACCTTTTTATGTAAGAAATGCCGGTGAAAAGAAAGACCATAGTCTACCCTTCGCCGACATTTTTGTTACAATCAGTTTTTATCCTTCGATCTGTTTACGGCCTTTTGTAAAATAAAGAACAGCACCGCCAACTGCAACAATCCCGACTGCTACAAAAGCAACAATCCCCATGCCACCGGTAGAAGGTAATGAACCTTTATGTTTATTAGAAACCACCAATTCAGTTGTTTGATCGTCCGCTACAAAATCAACAGGCTCATTTGATAAAACATAGCCCTCTGGTGCCTTGATTTCTTTTAGTTGATAAGTAATATCCTTACCATCTGCATCTGTTTTTGCTAATCCAGAAACGGAAAATTCACCTTTATCATCTGCTTTCAAGACTGTGGCTGTAAACCCGTCTTCACCCTTAGTTCCCCAAACTTGTTTGCCATCTTTTGTCCCTAAGATTTTCCCATCAGGATTTAAGACATTAAATTCAGCAGCTGCTAAGGTCTTCTCGGTATCGGCATCTTTTTTAATAAATCTCTTGCCAAAAGTTTTAACAGCGTCTTGATCTGATTCTGGATGGAAATTATTGTCAAAAGTGATTTCATTATTAATATCTGTGCCTAATTTAGCATCGGGTTTCACTGCCATTTGAATAGTAAAGCTAATTGTTTTACCCGCATTTTCTTTAATCTTGTCTAAGTCAAAGTTCACAGTGAATTGATTGTCTGCAGTTGTTACTCCTGTTACTAAATCACTAGCAGCTTCGTCGTCAAGTTTAATATTACCTTTGATTTCAGCTGTTGGATCAGCATTAAGCAAATACAATGCTGGGTCATATTTATCAATTAATTTAAATTCGGTGTAATCAGCAATATCTTGTGGAATCAATTGTGTAATCGTAAATTTAAAGACTTGATCGCCATCAACATCATGATCCTCAGCATCTTTTGTTGGTTCAGGTACTTTGTAGTTATAAGCACTGATATCATTCGTTTTGTTTTCTAGCTTGTTTCCGTCGATATCATAGTACATATACGTAACTTCCATGTCGGTACTTACATGGGCAACTACCATTGGATTTCTATTTTCACCATAATGGAAAATTTCATCTTTTCCAGATTGTTTATTGTTAGTCGAAACATCTGAATCAATTTCATAAAACTCGTAATCGCCAGGTTCTAAGACTAAACCACTAACTGAAACTTTACCTTTTGCATCAGAAGTAAGTGGTTTTTCCTGAGCAGCTGCTTCAGTTAAGTCAAATACATTGGTGTCAGTATTATAATACATACCAGCTTTATTTTTTAAAATGAATTTAGCACCGGCTAGACTACTTTCTTTACCATTTTCCACACCATATTTAGTAAAGCCTAACTCTAAAGTTTTAACTAAATTTTTAGGGTAAACATGAACGACTTTTTTTTCTTCATTCGCCGCTCCGTTTGTTCCTGTATAGTCGGCCTCATTGTAGACCGGTAAGTCTAAGATAAAAGGTTCTGATTTTGATTGAACCACACCGGCTGGCGAAGTGGTTTCTTTAAAAAGATAGATTGCATTTCGCAGCTGTTTCTTTTCATCTAGGCTCTTTTTAGCTAATTCCTGTGTCGCCTCCCCTGTACTGTCTGTCTTTGGAAAGGTATTAACACTTGAACTTGCAGATATTTTATAATTTACATTCAGAATTTCCGTTTGTGCAGCCGCTGTTTTTTCAGCATCACTGCCAGGTGTTTCATCATACGCTTTCCAATAATCTTTAGTTACGTCATACGCAGTAAAAATTGCACCCGCTAAAGGTTCCCCTCCAAAATCGACTTCATCCCCTGAATTAGGTTTAACCTCAGGTAAACTATCGTATTGGCGTTTATGAATGGTGACTGTTTGAGTTGATTTCGTATCTTTTTCAGCAGCCAAGATCGATTGTCCACCAGCTAAACTTCCAAATACTGGTAATACCATAATCAATGTAGCAACTAGGCCCCATAATTTATTTTTCATTCAAAACTACTCCTTTATCTTTTTCTTATACAGAATAACTACACCAGCTAAAATACAAATGATCCCTAATCCGATCAAAGAGTGGCTAATGATTTCACCCGTTTTTGGATAACGCTTTGTTTCTCCCGAAGGTGAAGTTGGTGATCTGGGTGTACCGGGTTCAGGCGTTTTCAAGTTAACAACTTTTAAAACTCCCTTTGCACCTGCAGTATAACTGCCTTTTAGAACTGAAAAAGTCATCGGTTCAGGATTTAACTTATAACCAGTTGGAGCAGTCAGCTCTTTTAGCTGGTAATCTCCGTAACTCAAGCCATTGATTTCAAAATAACCGGCTTGATCCGATTTTAGTACAACTAACCCCTCGTCATGCGAATCATCACTCCAAGCAAAACCTTCTGCTGTTTTGATTAAGACTTGTTGCTTTTGATTCAAGACTTGGAAACGCGCACCCGCTAATTTTTTCTCTTGATTGTTCAGATCAACTTTCACAAAACGCCGGCCGCCGGTCACAACATCCACATCACTGTGTAACGTTTCATGATCAGTTTCTAAAGTAGCCTCATTGACAAATTGATCAGTCTCGGAGCTTGTGGTGACTAACTTCATTTTATAAGTGACTGTTAATGTTTTGCCAGCATACTTTTCTAAAGCTTTGAGATCAGTAAAATTGATTGTGAACCCATGTTTTTCTGTTGTTAATTGATAAATCGATGAATCTAGCGCAGTCTCACTTTCAGTTAGTTCTAAGCTTCCATTTTGATAAACTAAGGCTAGATCAGCAACATCACTAATAATAAATTTCTTGTAGTCAAGAATATCTAACGGAACATCAACAGTTATTTTAAATGGTACAATGTCCCCAAATTGATAGCTATCTTGTTCCCCAGGAATAGTCTTTTTCAGTGTCGGTTCAGAATGTTCGACTTCTTCATTTTTAGGATATAAATGGATCGTTGACAATTCTTCACCGGCTTTTGTCAAAACTGGTAAAACAACAACCATATTTTTAGCTTTTTCTTTAACGATTGCTGGTGCAGCTGCTTCATGGAAGAGATAGATTGCATCTTTTCCGTTGGTTTTAGCAGGTAAGGAAAAAGTAGCTGTACCATCTTCGCCATCAACCGTAGCTGTTTTTTGTGTATCTAGCGCATTACCTAGATTAGAATCAGCCAATTCACTTAATGACTGTTGCGCTTCTTCGACCGTCTTTCCCTCGTTGCGTAGTTGATAAAATTGATCTGAAACATTATAAGCTTCAAATGTAACACCGTTTAATCCACGATAATCACTAAGCAAATCAGCATGTTCACCTGATGTGTCGCCAGTATTAAGACTAGCTTCTGGCATTTCACCTTCAGGAAAAACAATTTTGTGCAAGTCAAAAGTAACCTGAGTCTCCGTTTCTGCCGCGGTAGCTTTCTGTGTACCTAGCATTACTAACGGTAACATGAGGGCCAACAGGGCAAGATATTTACGTACGCCTTTCATCTATGCCACCTCCTGTTCTTTCCGCCACCAGAAGTAGATTCCTACGACAGTGAGGGCTAGCAATCCACTGGCCAAAATTGGCCAAATACCGGAACCACCGGTTGCTGGTAATGGTGATTTCGGTATGTTCTTCACTTGGAGTTTGATTTGATTATTTTCAGCTCCCGTGACTAGAACATCCTTTTGCTCGTCCCCGTCAATCGTTACTTTACCTAACTCATCAATAATCATTGTGATGGGTTTGATTGTACGATAACCAGCCGGTGTTTTAGTTTCTTCCAATGTATAAGTACCAGGCTTCAACTCATCAAATTTAAAGGTCGGGCCATTGGCTATGACTTTACTATAGTCAGGACCTGTTAAGGTAAATTCGGCCCCTGCTAAGGCTTGTTCTTCTTCATCGACTTTCTCAACAGTTAAATCGAATGGTTTCAAGGTATTGATTAGCTTGTCATCAACTATCGGATTATCACTAGACCATTCAATTTGTAGTTTACCATCAGCAGCTTGAATGACATTAAATGTCCAAGGTCCGCTTGCTTGATACCCATTTGGCACTGTCGTTTCAATTAAAGTATAACTACCTATAGGCAACTTAGAAAAATCTACTTTCCCATCAGCTGTTGTTGTAACATTCTCGTTATACCCATTATTACCAGTAAGATGGAAGCCAACCCCAGCAAGTGGAGTTTTTTCGTCGTTTCCTACTTTAGTAAAACTCAAGTCTGTCATTAACAATTCATTTGTTACTTTTAAAACTTTTTGATTAGATTCAAAAGTAATGGTTCTAGGATTAGCATATTCTGGGTCAGCATAACCTAAGACACGTTCTCCCCCGCCATCAATCATTTCTAGGATACGGTAGTAAATCATTTTACCATTCGTCTTTTTAGCTACATCAAATTTTTTCGTTAAGTCTTTACTATCTTTAGCAATCTTAAATGTATCTACATTTTCCCAAGTTGTCTGATCAATACTCTTTTGTAGTTGTAGCGTAATATCTTGACGCAATTGTGGATAAGCTTCATCACCCTTCCATTC
>NZ_BCQF01000034.1 GCF_001544295.1 Enterococcus pseudoavium NBRC 100491 | reverse complement strand
TTTGTGTTCATCAGATAATAATATCTTAACGACGAATTTCTTTGATACTTGTGAAAAGTCGCTAAAGCATTGCTATATAACGATTTTTATTCCCTTTGACTACACTTTGACTACTTTATTAAAAATTGGTCTTTTAGGAATCCTATAATACCAGTGTTTTCACCGTGTTTTAGTCTTCCAAAGAACGAAATGCAAGTAATGGTTTTACCTTTTCATTATTAGTCAAATGACGGTAGATTTTTGAAGTCGTTTTGTCCGTATGACCTAATCGATCCTTCAAGACATCCCAACTACAATACTCGGCTACTAGACTAGCCATTGTGTGGCGAGCTAAGTGAGTATGGAATGACTTTCCAATCCCTGACCGCTCCACGCACCGCTTAACGTGATCATTTACATATTCCCTGCGATAAGGCACCCCACGTTTACTAGCATCTAGATAAACAAATAAATAAGTCCCATCCACAATAAAGCGATGATGCCCTCTCATCTCAGCTAAAGCACGAATCAATTGCTTTAGTTTTTCCATCGCCAATGGTGTTACCGGCACTCGTCTAGCAGAACTAACTGTCTTAGTAGTTTCAATACGAAACTCTTTACTCTTTCCTTTAACCGCTGTCTGTTTATAAAAGAGAATTTCATTTCTTTGAAAATCAATATCTTCTGGTTGCAAAGCAAGTGCCTCACTAACGCGACAGCCTGTATAGAATAGAACATGAAAGAGAACTGACATAGGTAATTCTTCATGGACAATGCCATAGTTCAAGAACGTCCTCAACTCATCTACCGTCAAAAACTTATCTTCTACATTGTTGACAGCTTCTTTTAAATCCCGAACGGTTACTTGATACTTAGGTATTCTGACTGTCTTCATAGGATTTTCACTTACTAACTGCTTTTTGAGACAGTACTTGAAAACCATGTTTAGGACTTGAATCAGAGATTGTAGACTATTTTTAGCATAGCCCGCATCTGTACCGTTGAGGCCTCGTTCCTTCAAGTTGAAAACCAACTCTTGTAGTTCATCTGATGATAAATCACAGAGTCGTTTATTGCCAATCCAACGATTGATGATAGTCAGTTGTTCTGCTCGCTTATCATAGGTCGATTCTTTTTGTTCATTTAAGGACCGGTAATATTGAAACCATTTTTCACCTACAACGCTAAACTTGTCGTTGCTTGCAACAATCCTTTTCTTGTGTCGTTGCTCCTTTTCCATTTCCAGATAAGCAAGTTGTGCTTCCCGTTTTGAATTGAAACCACGTCTCGTTGTTCGAAATGCTTGAAAATACCAAGTGACTCTGCCAGTAGAACTAATTTGTTTTTTAAAACGATCTTTTGTTTTCATTTATTGATTCCTCCTATTTCGAAGGAACCCAACAAGCGAAAAATCTTTGGAAATCTTTCTATCTATGCTTCCATTGTACCGCATCTTAATAAAAAGATGTAACCTATAAAGATCGAAGTAGTCGCATTTGTTCACGAAAGCCATCTGCATCACTCTTCCTCATCCATTCTAAAACATCGTCTCGCAGGTAGTGTCCTCGAATTCCATACCAACAAGTCGGAAAATCGCCAAGTTTGACCAAGCGATTTAACGTACTATCACTGATTTGAAAAAGACGTTTCAAATCAGTATTAGTAAGTACTAGTGGTAGTTGCGCCATAGCAAGTAGCCTATCTGTGTATTCTTCTAGTTTCTTTTGCAAGTACGGATAAAAATCAGTTTCAAGAACACTTTGATTAGTAGGATATTCCAATTGCTTCACCTCTTCTCTATCGTAAAAAATCTTCCCCAGTATTTCTAAACAAAAATTAGGTATCATAAAGCAATGACGTAGATAAGAAAAATCAAGTCTTAAAAATAGTAGTTTTTCATCTATCAGCTGCTCTGCCAAAGCACATAGGAATCTCACCTCCCCCCAGTAATGGCGGGCCAATTTGGTTACGGAAGTATCATTATCGTAGTCACGAGTCTATTTCAAAAACTGTCGCTCAAAGAAGTCTCTTGTCATGGCGAAACTAACCAAAAACTCGTAAACTACACGTACTGATAGATTTACTATTCAGTTTTCAAAGAGCATTTGGCTTTTTCAGCCTACGAAAGTCTTCTATTCAAAACTGATAAAAAACTTTCATAGAATGAAAAGGAAAGGGAAAAAATACGTTAACGAGTTGTATCAAATTCAAGTATCTTTTCAATCAATTTCGTTTCCAGTTGTCTACGCATATATTCATCCACATACATAACCATGCCCTTTTCTTCTTCATAAACAGGCTTCATAGCTACTCTTGAAATATAGTTTTGATATTTTGACAGGACAATGGTCATTGCGATTGAATCGCCGGAGCTTGCAGCTTTGATCGTTTCTACTGGTATAGACGGTATATATCTTTTAGTTTTCTTCATAACTGTCACCTAACATCCTGTTCAGATCTTCTAAGGCTTCCTGACGTTGATACCAAACACTTCCAAGACTTTTTCCGACTATTTCACTAATTTCACGATCATTGAGACCAATGAAAAATGACATCAAGATGATCTCTTGTCTAATACTAGCCAATTGTTCAATTGCATTTGCCAATACTTCATTGCCTATTAAAATTTCGATTCCTAAGATAGGAAACTTCCCATTACCATTCAGCCTCGTGTCAGAGTAATAGAATTCTGTGCCTAGGCTTTTTTGTTCCAACGTCTCCATTGAAATTTGACGCTGGCGAAATCTCGCATCTTTCTTTTGAATATTGAATGCTTCATTGCGGACTACTTTCTTACAAAAACTGTCAAACATATGTTGAATGTGGGTTTCTTTGGGGTCGCCCATAACATTTTCCTCCTCAAAAAATTCATTCAACTCATTTTCATATCTATCCCTTTCCATTATTACTACAATCTGGGAGTGAGCATTTTTCGAAAAAAGACAAATTTTTTTAAAATAAAAAGGCATACAGACAAAGACTGTCTATACGCCTCACAAACGTTCTGCACAGATATAATGATTGAAACATCGCTTATTAGCCAGATTGATATTTAACAAGATGAAACATTAATCTTCTTTACTATCCAGCAGCTTTACAATAGATTTTTGTGGTGTACTGTAAAAAATATTTTCTACAATTAACATTAGTAAGCAGAAATCCTCGTAGCTCTTCTCCACGGAACACCCAATGCTTGCCCTGATTTGAATGGTGATAGAAACAAAGATTGCTATTTTTCCGGTAAAAATAGTGACTTGAAGAAAATGCTATTTCTTATTATTGACAAAAATGGCTACTATTAACATAGAAATTACTGTGAATGCTGTCATCATCCAGATTTGGGTTTGAAAATTAGTTGTCGTTGCGACGATTAGCGATAATCCAATGGGACCTCCAATTTGATGCATTGTGTTTGTCACTCCACTAGCAATACCGGCCAATTCATCAGGTGCTTCATAAACGCCTGCTGAGGTCACAGGGGCCAAGATTAAGCCTTGACCTAACCCCAGGATGACCATTGGAACAAAAACGGTTTGCCAATAGCCATTGGCCGGATTTGAGATGGCAAGTAGCATTAACCCGATCGCTAATATTATTTCACCGGCCAGCAACACCTTATTGTTCCCAAATTTTCCAGTTAGCCTTGGCAGTTGCATTGCAATGATAAAATTAACAATTGTCAATGGTAAAAAAGCAAATCCTGATTCTAACGCTGAAAAACCATATTGGCTTTGCATCATCTGTGGCAAAAAGAACCAAAATGGTAACATTGCCATCATAAATAAGAGCCGTGTCACATATGCTCCAGAACGGATTTTGTTTTTAAAAAGTGCTAAAGGTAAAATTGGCGCAGCAGACTTTCCTTCCCATAAAATAAAGATTCCCAAAAAGACCACTCCGAGAAAGACAATACCAATTTTTCCTTCAGTAAAGCCATAAATAATCCCAATCAAGCCAAAGATCGAAAGTATACTACCTAAATAGTCGATCCTTTCTTTTCGACGGACAGAAGGCGTCACATATTTCAACGTTAAAATAAATAGCACTAGTGTAAATGGCACGTTAATCAAAAATCCGGCCCGCCAAGAAATCAGGCTTGTCAGTCCCCCACCAACTAATAGACCGATACTTGAACCAATCCCGGCAGTTGCCCCATAATACGCAATTGCTCGTTGTCTCATATTGTTTTGATAGGCATCCATAATCAATGCCAGTGTTGTCGGTGCGATGATGGAACTCCCAATTCCTTGAACTGCCCGCATCGCAATCACCATTTCAGCAGTTTGTGACAAGCCAATGACTAATGAACTGATTCCAAAAATAAATAACCCGATTAAAAATATACGTTTTCTCCCTAATAAATCAGAAAGACGTCCGCTTAATAATAAAAAGCCACCAAAAGTCAGTGTATAGGCGCTTGATACCCAGGACAGTGCTGTTGCAGACAAACCTAAGCTTT
This sequence comes from Enterococcus pseudoavium NBRC 100491, assembly GCF_001544295.1. GTDB lineage: Bacteria > Bacillota > Bacilli > Lactobacillales > Enterococcaceae > Enterococcus_A > Enterococcus_A pseudoavium. The sequence goes on along the minus strand of NZ_BCQF01000034.1, from coordinate 20,188 downwards.
CCCCTATCTCGACAGAACTTGTAAAAATAATTGAATTATCCATTAATATTAAAAAATATGCTAATAAAGTAATTGGTAAAATGACACCAAATTTTTCTCTCTTCAAATGTTTTAACTTCTTTCTATTGCGTTAATTGATTTATCTTTTCTAACCAAGTATCGATTTCCTTGGATACTTGGTTACTATTCTCATCCGTGATCCCCATTATCAGACCGTTTATTTCCTCTCCACCTTTTACAGTGTAGCCAGCCAATACCTTGGCTCCTTTCGCTCCAGTACGGATTTGACTAAAAGTTGATCCACTACCATAACCACCATGGGTATTAAAAGGAATCACAATTTTCCCTTTGAAATCATAATCATTGAGAAAAGAGACAACAGCTTGCGGCAATGCCATATTCCAGGTTGGTGCCCCAATAAAAATCCGGTCGTAATTCTGTATATCAGGAATCGGTGTTTTTATTTCTGGAAGGATTGCTCTTTCTTGCTCTTGCACATTTTGTTCGACTTCCTGTCGATAATTTTTAGGTCTGGCTACTTTTGTTTCGATTTGAAAAAGCTCACCACCAACCTTTTCTTGAATTAATTTAGCAACTGCTTTTGTATTTCCTGTTCGTGAATAATAGACGATTGCTATTTTAGAATTGTTCATCATGGTTCCTCCTTCCTGTTCTTTTTTTATTCGTTTTGACACCGCCATAAAGCCAATAATGACGAGGCTTAGCGTTATGATTATTGGCTAAAAATGCTTTTTTTAGACAACTCAATCACCTTCATTGAGAGATTATTCCCATAAAAATACTGTGACATCATCTACAAAATGCGTGATGCCACAGAATTTTTATCCTATTAGATTATTTCTAATCAATAGAAATCAGATTTTGCTTGTTACTTTAAATCAGATACATCATTTTTCGGTATCTAACATGCGATCCATGAACCACTCTACTTGTTGCGGTGCATCGTGATCAAAGAAAGCTGATTCTTTCATATCCAATGCTGCAATTTTCTCAAGATCTGCCTTTGAAAGCTCAAAATCAAAAATTGCAATGTTTTCTGCCATTCGTTCTGGACGAACGGATTTTGCTAAAGCAACAATCCCTCTTTGCATTAACCAACGCAAGACAACTTGTCCCACAGTCTTGTGATATTGCTTGCCAATTTCTGCTAAAACAGGATTTGTAAACAACTCGTGGCGACCTTCTGCAAAAGGTGCCCAAGCCTCCATTTGAACGTCATATTTTTCATGCCATTCTTGATCTTCAATTCGTTGGTTCCAAGGATTTACTTCAATTTGATTGATTTGCGGTTTCACTTCATTCAAGCCAACAAACTCAATCATTTTAGCTGATTTGAAATTCGAGATCCCAATTGCTCGTAATTTCCCGGATTTTTGGGCAGCCACCATGGCACGCCAAGCACCATAAATATCTCCATATGGTTGGTGAATCAGATAAAGATCCAGGTAATCTAAGCCCATGACTTCAAGGGAAAGATTAATTGTTTCAGCGGCTTTTTCTTCTGGTGCTTGGAGAATAAATAATTTTGAAGTAACAAAAAGTTCATCTCTGGTAACTAGGCCTTCATCAATAGCCCGCTTGATTCCTTCCCCAGTCTTTTTTTCGTTTCCGTAAATCGAAGCAGTATCAATCAGACGATAGCCTGCTTTAATAGCTTGATACACTGCCTCCGCCGTTTCCTCCAAAGGAATTTGATAAACACCAAAGCCTAATTGAGGCATTTCTACACCATTGTTCAACGTAATTGTTTGCATCTTGTTTTCCTCCTTTAAATTTCATTACATTGTCTATCCTAAACGTTGGAGTTAAGTCCATAGCAAGTAAAACAACTTATTTTTTCATTTAATATTGCAAATTCTCCAAGGCTGTCTCCACCTGCTTTTATTTTTATACCATCCTGAAAGCCTCCTTCGATTTTGCTACACTGCATGTATCCTAATAAAGTAGACACCTTTTTTGCTATACTATTAATTATTTAGACATCTTTTGAGAAAGGAATTTTGATTATGGTAGACAAGCGTAAATCTCCACGAAAATTTGACGAAGAGTTCAAAAAATCAATCGTAAAACTTTATGAAGGCGGCAAATCACAAAACGCATTAGCTAATGAATATGGAATCGCCCTGTCCTCTGTAGCTCGTTGGGTGAAGCAATATTCTGAAGTTAAAATTGATGATGATACGATCCTCACGGCTCGACAGATCAAGCAATTACAGAAACGAAATCTTCAGCTAGAAGAGGAAAACTTAATCTTAAAAAAAGCGATTGCCATATTCACGCCACACTCAACGAACGACTAAATGCAATTCGTATGTTACGTCACGAACACTCTATTGTTACGCTTTGCAGGGTTCTTAAGGTTAATCGCTCGACTTACTACAAACGTTTTTCTGGAAAGATTTCCCCCAGAACAGCAGAAAATCAACAGTTGAGAAAGACAATCTTAGAAATCTATACAACTTCTAAAAAACGAGTAGGTCCTGCAAAAGTACGACGTATGCTTCTACGTGACTATGGCATTTCTATCAGCATTGGCCGAGTTTATCGCCTAATGAGCACTATGCACTTACCTAAAATGTCTACAGTAAAACCTGCCTTTAAACCGACCGAAGGTCAGACTCCTTTGAAACGCCCAAATCATTTGAAGCAAGCATTTAACCCTCCTGCACCAAATCAAGTATGGACGAGTGATTTTTCTTATATTCCTATTGGAAATAAATCATTTGTTTATCTTTGTGTAATTTTAGATTTATTTTCTAGGAAAATCATTGCTTGGTCTGTCAGCAAAAAAATTGACACAGCTTTAGCTATTACAACAATAGAAAAAGCAATCCAAGTCAGAAATCCTCAGGATTCTGTTCTTTTTCACACAGATCAAGGTTCCCAGTACACTTCATTTGAATTCAGGAAGTTTTTAGAAAATCATTCTATTGTTCAATCCTTATCGAAACCTGGATATCCTTGGGATAACGCCGTAACAGAAGCTTTCTTCAAATATATGAAGAAAGAGGAACTCAACAGGAGAACCTTTTCTTCTCTTCAAGAAGTCCAACTGGCTTGCTTTGAATATATCGAGGGATTCTACAACACGCAGCGCCCTCATGGCACCCTAGATATGCTTACACCAAATGAAATGGAGGATAGATATTTTGATTCTCACTAAGTACCTTCTCTTTTTGTGTCTACTTTATTGACAGTTATCCAACACCTTGATATGCACCCTTTCAATAAGTCAACTATAGCTTGTTTCGTTCCCATAGTTTCTCAACTTTTTCAGTGCTTAATTCGCCAGTTTTAAATTTGGCGATATGCTCATCATAGGTCTCAATCTTATAAAGAAGTAACTCTCTGACTTCTTGCATTTCCGTAATCTTTTGATCCAGTTCTTCTAATTGATCAAACAAAATCTGTTTTTGAGATTCTTCCACATCTTGTTTTCCTCGCAATTGAGCTAAATTGGCAAACTCAATGAGAGACTCCACCGATAAACCGGCATTCCGCAAGTTTTTGGCTAGATAAATCCAGTTTAGATCATTAGTGGAATACTCACGATAACCACTTTTGTTACGATGAACTGGGGGAATCACCCCAACCCGTTCATAGTAGCGTAACGTATCCACACTTAAATCAAACATCTCTGCGGCTTTTTTGATATTCATATCATGACCTCCTCAATCTCTTACAAACATGATAAACCCTAGAGCGGACTCTAGGGCAAGCTTTTTGCTGGAGAAAGATGGAAGAACGATCATAAGCCCGTATTCTCTTATATTTTCCTGATAAATCCCGTTTCTTGTTAACCTCAATCTTTGACTATAGTCAAAATAAAAAAATCTATCCATGGAATCTCACACATCGATCTCCATTTTCGAAATAGTTTTCTGCTAGATTCCAGCTTATTAGCCTTGCCTTAAAGTGAACTCCATGGAGTACAATAAAAGAAGAGATTTTCGCAATGTATTTCTAAAAACAATATAGGGAGTGTTCTTATGAAAGTCGCAACATTTATTGAACCCGGGACAATGGCAATAAAAGAAACAGCAAAACCAGTTGTCGAAAAAGACACGGATGCCATCATCAAGATTGTCCGAGCTTGCGTGTGCGGATCTGACTTATGGTGGTTTCGCGGCATCTCCAAAAGAGAACCCAACAGCACGACTGGTCATGAAGCCATCGGGATTGTCGAAGAAGTCGGTGCCGCAGTAACTGCAGTCAAACCTGGTGATTTTGTCATCGTCCCATTCACTCACGGCTGTGGGGAATGTGCTGCCTGTAAAGCTGGTTTTGATGGCAATTGTACAAATCGAGAAGCTGGTGCAAATGGTGGTTATCAAGGCGAATACCTGCGCTTTATCAATGCACAATGGGCACTAATTAAAATCCCTGGAAAACCTGCCGATTATTCTGAAACTATATTGAATTCCTTTTTGGCTTTAGCCGATGTCATGGCCACAGGCTTCCATGCTGCAAAATCAGCTGAAGTGGTAGAGGGGTCCACCGTAGTTGTCATTGGCGACGGTGCCGTTGGTCTTTGCGGGATTATCGGAGCTAAATTGCTTGGAGCAACGCGGATCATCGCCATGAGTAAATACGAAGAGCGGCAAAAATTAGCCCGGGAGTTCGGTGCTACAGATATTATTGCTGAGCGTGGAGATAAAGGGATTGCTAAAGTAATGGAACTTACTCATAACGATGGTGCAGATGCCGTGTTGGAATGTGTAGGCACGGAAATGTCCATGGATACTGCCGCAAAGATATGTCGTCCCGGAGCGGTAATTGGTCGTGTAGGCGTGCCACAAAAAAATGAAATGAATACCAGTGCCCTTTTCTGGTAAAACATTGGACTAAGAGGTGGCGTTGCTTCAGTTACTACCTATGATAAAGAAATCCTCCTCGATGCCGTCTTAAAAGGCGAGATTGAACCGGGGAAAGTCTTTAATAAGCAATTTAATTTGGATGATATCCAAGCGGCTTATGAGGCAATGGATAAGCGGGAGGCAATTAAGTCCTTAGTCATCGTCAGCCAGATGGACTAGGATTCCCTAATAAACAAAAAGAGCCATAATCGTATTTTTCGCTTACGATTACGGCTCTTTTTTAGCGTCTATGAAAATCTATCAGATGATGCTATTTTCCGCCTCAGTATTACTGTCACTTGCAACCCATTATCGTATTGATTGCTCCTTAATATTCATTTTCAACAAAGCTTCCTCCAGCAGATTCGATTAGTTTCTTCATTTCTGCCATGGTAGCAGATAAAGGGCTAGAGGCACTCGTCGCAAAGGGAATCACCTGTTTACCAGTGAAATCTGGTTGGGCAAAGAGGGTGTGAATAATCATCGGCGGCCGATCCCACCAATTTGGATACCCCACGTAAATGCGATCGTATTGGGTGAAGTCAGGCAACTCACCGGAAATCGCCGGCATAATCTCCTGATCCTTTTCTTTTTCCCCTCGAGTAACGATATCATCATAGTTGGTTGAATAAGGTTCTACGGGTTGTAATTGATACAAGTCTGCAGCCGTTTTTTGCTGTAGTTGCATTGCAGCTTGTTGCGTCTTCCCTGATAATGAAAAATAAATAATCAATGACTTCTTAGACATAAGAATCACCGCTCCTCTCTAACGTTAACTGGACTTAATAAACTGGTCGATCTTCGCCTTGCGTATCCGGATCGGCAATCCCCACACTATCATTTGCCAAGAAACTAGGATCCGCGACAATTCGTAAAACCACATCCGCAATACTTTCCCGGGAACCAGAAACACCTAGATAGGGTTCATCCTTATGGGTAATGTCATACTTGATATCCCGATCATTCAGCCATGGCAGGCGCAATGTGGTATAAGTTAAGCCGGAAGTTGCCATAATTTCATCGGAGCGTAACGCGGATGGCAAGCCACTTCCAATGGTTTCTTGATTCCACCGACCGTATTCACCGGGCACTTCATTATAGATTCCCAAGACATTTGTATAAATCAAGCGCTCGACTCCGGCTGCTTTCATGGCGTCCACAACATATTGCGTTTGATGATTATCCGCTGTTTGATCCACCACACCCACAAACACGATATCTTGACCGGCTACAGCTGCTTGGATATCTGCCATGCTGTCGAGACTGCCTTCAATCAATGTCACTCGCTCATTATTAACAAGTTGATTTAAGCGAGACTTTTTACGCAAGAATAAAGTCAAGTGAACATCGGAAAATTGTGCTTCTGTTAAAATCCGTTGCTCAATAATTTGTGAAATCTGACCGTTCGCCGCCATAATTAGTACATTTTTTGTCATTTTATACCCCTCCAAAAATTATCATTAGCAGCATTCATTCAAGAGCTAAAATCGAAATTTTACAGACGCCTTTCATGTAAAGTGAGAGACTTCCTACTTCAGCACTTTTGTGATTACTGCTTGATTACAGAACCTAGTCTAAACCCTGAAGTAGACTCCAGAGCAAGTATTTTGTTTGTATGTTAGAGTGAAAACTTATTCCGGTCCAAACGACGCATCGTCCTGATTGTGATATTCTTTTTGCAAGGTAATGAACTTTCTAAAGACAATCTGATTTCAGATCAATCCATCTCCCACAAAACAAAGAAATAGAGTCAATAATCGTATTTCTTTTACGATTATTGACTCTATTATTTTTATTAACTTACGATAAATAATCTCCTGAGGTTTCACCAAAATCCTTCATCAGTTAAAAGATGCCGTTCTAGTAAAAAAAGCATTTAGCCGTATCAAACAACCTCTGACAGAGGTTGAGATTTTTCATACTGATCGTGGAAAAGAGTTTGATAACCAAGCTATTGATGAATTATTAACAACTTTTGACATCAATCGATCATTGAGTCATAAAGGCTGTCCTTTTGATAATGCCGTAGCTGAATCAACTTATAAGTCGCTGAAAGTAGAATTTGTCTATCAATACACATTTGAAACCTTACAACAATTGGATTTGGAGTTATTTGACTATGTCAATTGGTGGAACCACCTTCGGTTGCACGGTACACTTGGCTACGAGACACCGGTTGGTTACCGTAACCAGAGATTGGCGCAGCGAATCCTTGATAATGAGCTCGGATGTGCTAACGCTAGCGAGGCAGTCTAACTTTAACTGTTAGCTTCTGCCGAAGATCGTCACATCCGAGGAGGCTCATTGTCAAGGACAATCGGAATAGCATACGGAAAGAAGTTCTGCACCTTATAAAATTTGTCAAAAAAACTGTTGCCATTCCAATATGATTCAATTTTCGGTACTGCCGTGACGTACATTTTTGTTTCATAACCTTTAGATTGAAGCATTGTGGCTGTTTGGATAGGAACGTCTGTTGTTCGTCCTGTTCCTTCAATCACTAAATTATAGCCTTGATCGCTTAAACGGCTAATAAGTGCTTCTGTCATACGAACATAGTTGATTTATTCACCATACTTCCCATTACATCGTAAAACGCTATATTTAAGATTTCAAACAACTATATTAATAGGAAGAAAACTTCATTTTTCCTCTTAGTTCTATAAAAAGTGTGGCTAATTTGAGGCAAAATATTAAATTAAATTTGCCACAAATTAATGGCTCCACTATTATTTTAAATCAAGAAGTAGTAAATAATCTTATTTTTTTACTACCAGACTGTCTTTAGATATTAGCTTTTCGTCACCCACTACAGTTGACATAGACCCACAAAAAACTTAAAAACCTTGCGATGTAAGACTGGCACGGAGAAGACCAATCTATCATCACAAGGTAAGAGTATTCAAATCTTATTGAAGACTCAAATAATAACAAATTTTAATTAAGGATAGTAATATCATAGATTTTTCTAGAAGTTTCTTGAGGTGAAATTTTCGTTACCTGTCTTTTATCTTCTAAGAAATTACCTTCTTCAAGTGAAGTGGAGAGACCACTCCAAGGTTCCAAAGCAATGAATGGACTTTTATTAGTTGTAGACCACAGAATCAAGTTCGGAAAATCATCAAAATATACTCGAAGACCTTTACCAGACTTCCTTGACCGAAGCGTTACGCTACGAGACTTGAGCTGGTCAAGTGTAATGGCATCATGGGAAAAAAGTGAGTAGTCCAAATCGAGAATCTTTTGATTTTCCAAAAAAGGTGTCCGATCTTGCAAATCTAATAATCCTGTCTCAGGAAAACTCTTTGGTATCGAGCAAGACTCAACCTCACTAAATTCAATATAATAATCCTCATAGTTTTCACCTTCTACTAAAGGACAATTGAATGCTGGATGGGCTCCAATAAAGTAAGGCATTGTTTTTTCCATTTCCAAGTTCGTTACCTGAAATTCGGTTCTAATTGATTTACCATTCAAGGTATAAACAACTCTCAGTTCAAACTGATATAGGTAATTATCAAGCATCTCAGCATTTGGTTTAATACTAAAGGTCACGCTATTATCATTGACTTCTTCCAGAATAAATTCTTCTTTTCGAACAAAACCATGTCTACGAATAAGACCTGTAAAAAAGGGTCTTTCTTGAGGTCTATAAATAGCCCAATCATTTCGTAAACTACCACAGATAGGAAATAGAATAGGCGCCTGTCCATTCCAATAATTTGGATCAGCTTGCCAGAGATACTCTATCCCATCCTTGTCTTTAATCGAAGTCAGTTGACCACCAAGTGTTTTAAACTGAACAGTAAGATACTCGTTTTTTAATTCGATAGTCACAACTAATTCCTTTCTTTTTATTATTGGAAAGGCAAATAATTTACCTCGAAGTGAATAGTCTCACGTATTTCTACATCGAGTGATTGTAAAAATTCCCATTCAAATGCTGATAACTCTAAATCAGAATGGCAAATCCACTCTTTTCCAGTTGAAACATACCATTTACCACATTTTAGCAACGGGGTAGCTTCAAGCTCAGGAATCATAGGACAATCTTCGAAACTAACAATATATACCTTTTCAAATCCTGGTCTAAATAAGTGTTGTACTTTTTCTAAAGTATCGGATAACAATTTTTTACATTTTCAAGTAATATTACTCTATCACTTGAGTTTCTGCTACTTTCTTATACCAATGAGCTGATTTCTTAGGATAGCGTTCTTGCGTGTCAAAGTCTACATAGAATAGTCCATAACGTTTTTCGTATCCGTTTGACCATGAGAAGACATCCATAAGTGACCAGATGAAGTAACCTTTAACATTTGCACCATCCGCAATTGCGTCTGATAAAACTTCCAAGTGTTTCTTCACGTAATCAATACGACCATCATCATAAACGGTATTATCTACAAACTCATCTTTGTATCCAAGACCGTTTTCAGTGATGTAAATCTTCTTGTAGTTTGGATAATCATTTTTCACTCGCATGATTTGGTCATACAAGCCTTCAGGATAAATAATCCAGTCCCAATCCGTTCTAGGCACATAATCTGGTGCGATTCGGCGACCAACACCTTTAATCTGGTACTTAGAACTTCCTTTTTCACCCTTACCATTGTGAATGATTTCAGTCTCACCATCAAAGGCTTGCATCCAATCACTCATGTAGTAGTTGATACCAAGGAAATCGTTCAAATCTTTAGCTGCTTCAAGTGCTTGGAAGTCTTCATCACGAAGATCAAGTTCTCCACCATTTTCAGCTAGGATGTGGTTGACCCCTTCCATCGTTTTATCTGAATAGTGTCCAAGGTAGGTTGCATCCAAGATAAATTTGTTATGGATGATATCTTCTAACTCAGCGGCACGAACATCTGCTGGATTTTCTGGATCATAAGGGTATTTGGTTGGCAACGCATGTACTACACCAATTTCGCCTTTATAACCTTTATCTTTATACAATTTCACAGCACGTGCATGAGAAACCATCATATTGTGGTGTGATTGGAAGACTTTGGCAAGATCATATTGAATGCCTGGAGGGAATTTACCAACCAAGTATTGACCATCTCCAATTGGGCCAATTTCATTGAAAGTTGTCCAGTAGTTTACTTCTGGGAACTCTTCAAAACAGAAAGCGGCATAATCTACAAAGTGTTCTATATTTTCGCGGTTTAAGAAATCTCCATCTGAGTGAAGAACTTCTGGTGTGTCAAAGTGGTGCAAAGTCACGAATGGCTCAACATGACGTTTGTGGCACTCGGCAAAAAGATTATGGTAGAATTCAACACCTTTTTCATTTACTTCGCCATAGCCAGTTGGGAAAATACGAGACCAGGCAATTGAAATACGAATACCATTAACGCCATATTTTTCAGCTAATTCTAAATCAACAGGATATTTATGGTAAAAATCACTTGCAGGCTCTGCTGTGTACCAATAATTGTCTTCAAGATACTTATCCCATGCAACTGGGCCTTTACCATCCGTGTGAGTCGCACCTTCTGCTTGATAAGCAGCTGTAGCACCACCAAAAATAAAATCTTTAGGAAGTGTTTTAGTCATAACTATAATTCCTTTCAAAAAAAGCATTTGAGACGATATTCTGAGTTCCGGAAACCAAGGAAATGAAATGAAATGCAATGATATGGTTAACAATATTATAAGGAACTGAAAGAATAATCTCGTCTCAAATAACTTTTACAAATTTATTAATCAAACTGTTGTTGAACAAATGCAAGAGCACCTTGTCCATCACGTGTCAATTTGATATATTGAGCTCCTTCAGTTTTTGCAAGTTTAATGCCCAATTTATCTGTTTCAGCCTTCATATCATCGAAGTTTGAAGCGACCTGTGGAGCCAAGATAACCAAGTCAAACTCTGGCAACATTTCACGGTGAGCACCGTAACCACCCGCTGCCGCTTTGACTGGAACATTGTATTCTGCTGCTGCTTTGTTCAAGGCATTGGCAAGCAAGCCACTTGTACCTCCACCTGCACAAAGAACAAGGACATTAGTTTCTTTTGTGATATTATTGTTTGCTGCTACATCTTCTTTAGCAACGCCTGCTTTTCCAAGAACGGCATCTGCTTTAGCAGTATTGAAGTTTACAGCTACTTTTTCTTTAAGAGCATCGTTTGTTTTACCAGAACGTTCTTCTTCAAGAATTTGTTCATCGTATACCTTAACAAATGGGTAATAAATGATAGTATCAACAACTACCAAGAGTACGGCTAAGATAAATGATAGAACTTGGAAGTTAGTACCGAGTACAATTCCCAACGGACCAGGAGTAACCCATGGAAGGTTGGCAGAGAATGAGTTCATGTTCAATGTGTCAACAAAGAATTTAAAGATCCAAACGTTGACAATCGGAGCGAAAATGAACGGTACAAAGAAAATCGGATTCAATACGATTGGTGCACCAAATAAGATTGGCTCATTAACCCCAAAGAATGTTGGAACAACTGAGGCACGTCCGATGGCACGGTTACGTTCTGATTTACAAATCCACATGAACAAGAATGGAACAATCAATGTGGCTCCTGTTCCACCCATGGTAACAATAAACATTTGAGTACCAGAAGTGATAACTTTATCTGCATGTTGTCCAGCTTGGATAAGATGCAAGTTGGTATCGATATTGGCATAAGTGATAGCAGCGATTGCTGGTTCGACAATTGAAGGACCGTGGATACCAACAAACCAGAAGAAGGCATAAGCACCAAAGATAAGTGTAATTCCAAGGTAACCATCTGCAGCTGAGAAGAGAGGAGCAAGAAGGGTACCGATTGATTCTGCAACGGTTACACCAAGAGTTCCCTTAACAATGAGTTCAAGTCCATAAAGGAGAACAACCGATACAGTGAATGGAATCAAGTCTTTAAATACTTGAGAGATATTTGGTGGAACCTCTTCAGGCATACGAATAGTAACATTATTTTTCACACAGACCTTGTAAACATTAACTGTCACAAAGGCTGCAATAAATGCTGTCAAAAGACCTTTTGTTCCCATGAAGGCTGTCAAGAAGCCTCCTTCTTTTGCAGGCTCAGCTGCCATCAAAAGGAACCCTACCATAGACGCTAGCATCGTAGATAAGAAGTTAATCTGATTGGTCGCAGGTAGGTCACGGTTCATTGAGTCCGTCAAAGCTTTAGCGGTAGTACCACCAACAAAGAATGCTAGGATACCCATCGAATAGCTATAAGGAGTCATCAAGAAGGTCTCAATGTCTTTTGACCAGTGGAATCCCCAAGCATTTGGGACATAGGCAATAAGGATAAAGATAGATGAGAAAAGGATGACTGGCATACCAGCGATAAATCCATCACGAATAGCACGAAGATAGATGTTTCGAGAGATTTTCTCAAAGAACGGTTTCCCTTTCTCAATAAGTTCAATGAGTTTATGCATTATTTTGCTCCTCTTTTATAAAGTTCGATGAGGTGATGAATCACATCTTTTAATAAGACAGTAGTCATTAAGTGGTCCTGACCATGCATCATGGTAACGCTGTATGGAAGTTCCTCCCCAGAAGCTTCTCGAGCCAACATAGCTGTCTGAGAATTGTGAGCCTCTGCAATACAGCTTCCTGCTTCTACTACAAGACTATCTGCCTTAGCGAAATCACCATTTTCAGCCGCTTTAAGCGCTTCTAAAAGTTTAGAGCGAGCATCTCCAGCATAAGCAACAATTTCAAACCCTAAGAGAGTCATCTCTTCTCTGTTCATAACAATATCCTCCGTTTTATGTTTTTACTATACTTTATCAGTCCATGGACTAGCTGTTTTAACAAGAACTTTGTTAAGTTCATCAATATTTTCGAATCCAGTAGTACGCAACCATTCACGTGCTGCTTTTTCACCTTCTTTGATGTAAGGTTCTACAGATCCTGCCCAAGTAGCACGTCCACAAAGCACACCATTAAACTTGGCACCTGAGTCGTGAGCAAATTGCAATGTTTCTTGGAACAATTTAGCAGATACACCTGCACTTAGGTAGATGTATGGAAGGTTAGTCGCTTCTTCTTGTGCTTTAAAGAAGTCAGCAGCTTCAGCTTTACTGTAAACCACTTCACCATCAGCAAAACCTTCGACATATTTAACGTTAACTGGTACTTCTACTTTAAGAACATCAATGTTAAAGCGTGGATCAGAGAAAACTTTCATCGCTTCAATGACTTTGCGAGGTTTCACTTTTGCATATTCAACAGAACCTGCATCTGAGATTTCTTCATCATAAGCAAGGATTTCCAAGAAGAAAGGAATATCTTCAGCGACACATTCAGAACCAACACGTTCAATATAAGCTTGTTTTTGTTGGTTAAGTTCATCTGAGCTGTCTACATCATAGTAAAGTAAGAACTTAACGGCATCAGCGCCTTGCTCTTTGATACGTTTTGCAGACCAAACATCCAAGCAGTCAGGCAAACGTTTTGTACTTGATGTATCATAACCTGTTTTTTCATAGGCAAGAAGAAGACCTGCTTCTTTATCCAATGCTTTTGTTGCTGGAAGTCCATATTCAGGGTCAAGCAACATTGAAGAAGCGTATTTTGTAAGTTCATCAGCAACCAAAACCTTTAGTTCTTCCATTTGAGCTACAGTTGGTTCTGTATCTTGATACTGTGCCATCAAACGTTTCAAAGCACCACGTTGGTCAAATGCCAAAGCTGAGATAACACCGTTTTTATCTGAAATTTTTTCCAAAGATTTGCGTTTCTGTTCTGTAAGTACCATTTTTATACCTCTTTTACTCCAATTTGTGAGTTTAGTGTTTCGTAATTAGTCATATTCACATGCCCTGTCATTGTTTCTTGAGCATTTAACATACCCAATGTCATCGCATGTTTTAATAAGTCAGCGTCACTTTTTTTACTATTTAAAGCTGATGCAATACCAGCTACCGTTGAGTCCCCTGATCCGACTGGATTAACAACTGGGATATCAGGAATATCTACCTTATAGAAAACATCACCATGTTTTGCAAAGGCACCGTTTCGACCTAATGAGACCACTATCCATTCGATACCACTAAAAAGTGACTCTTTAAGAACGTCTTTGAGTTCTTCAATATCTTTTGTTACTTCTTTTCCAAGCAACTGTGAAAGTTCCTCATTATTAGGTTTGATGGCAGTAGGTTTAGCCGACGATTTTAGAACTGTTTCAAGAGGTGCACCTGAACAATCCAAAACGACTGCTACTCCTTCATCCGAAGCAAGTTGGATAAGTTTTTCATAATAATCGTTGGGAAGTCCTGAAGGTAAACTTCCTGAAATTGTCACAACTTCTGATTGTTTAATAAGATTGCTATAGTGGTCAAGAAAGCCTTCTGCTTCTTCATGAGAAATTGTTGGTCCTTGTTCCAAAATTTCTGTTTGGTTACCCTCGTGTAAGATAGCAATACAGTTTCTAGTGTTTACTGAGATTTTATAAAAAGCTGGACTAACAGGAGATTGTTCTAATTCGCTTTCAATAAATTCACCAATTTTACCACCTAAGAAACCTGTAGCAGTAACTTTATCACCAGATTCATACAAGACTCTAGTAACATTTAAGCCTTTTCCACCAGCTGTCTTACTAACATCTTTCACCCTATTCACTGTATCAATTTTCAATGTTTCTAGAGGATAAGAGATGTCTACTGAAGGATTTAGTGTGACTGTCAGAATCATTTGTTATACCTTAATCGTGGTAGTCACCACGGTCCCATTTTTCAAGGAATTCTGTAAAGAAATCTTCATCTGCTTGATGTGCATTATGTGTTTCAACGTGTTCGATTTTTGCAATCAATTTTTTATTTTCTTCTGTTGGTTTGTACTCAGCTTCAATGAAAGCTTCAATGATGTCATTCATAAGAAGACCACCAGTAATCATTCCACCGAAACCGATAACATTCGCATTTAACTCTTCTTTTGCATACATAGCTGATGTCATATCACGAACCAACGCTGAGCGAACACCTGGAACTTTATTGACTGCATTGTTAATGCCGACACCTGTACCACAGATACATACTCCCAAGTCTGCTTGACCACTTACTACTGCTTCACCGACTTTTTTACCATAGATAGGGTAGTGAGTACGTACGTGGTCATATGTCCCGAAATCAAGGACCTCATGTCCTTTTGATTTCAAGAATTCTGATACTGCCATTTTTTCATCTGTGACAATGTGGTCACATCCAATTGCGATTCTCATTCCTTAACTCCTTTCTTAACACATCTTGTTAAGCATATCTACTCGGATTTGATGACGTCCGCCATCATATTTACCACTGACGAAACCTTTAGCGATGTTTTTAGCAAGCTCATCACCGACGATTTCAGCGCCAACCGTAATCATTCGTGAATTGTTATGTCCACGTGTCATATAAGCTGAGCGTTCATCTGAAACTTCTGCTGCAACCATACCTTTAATTTTAGTTGCTACCATGAATGGACCAGCTCCATAAGCATCAATTACAATACCTAAGTTTTGCTCATCTTTATTTACTTCAGAGGCAACTGCCAAGGTAACATCAACAAAATCTTGTCCGTCCTTAGTCACATCAATTACCTCAAAACCTTCTTCTACAAGAAAATTTTTCACAACATCTTTTAATCTCGTACCTTTGAGATCTGCACCAACAACAATAGCCATTTTGACTACCTCCTAAATTTTAGAAAGAAATGCTACGTAGAAGTAGAAAACATTTTGCAAAATGTTCGAAATAACGTTTTCATCATTTCTTTGTTTATATAATATCAAACATTCAAACAAAAAGCAACGCTTTTTTGTTTATTTTTTGTTTTTTTTATTTGTTTTTTTAAAAAATAGATAACACCGTTAAATTATTGTTCATTTTTGTTCATTTAATCCATCACAAAATGGACGTGAAATATCTATTCAAGTATTACAAAAGTCTTTTACTTTCTATAACTTACTGATTAAGAGGTCCTACTTTATTTTCGTCTTATACAAAATCTGACCTAAGCTAATATACGTCAATCCTCTGTTCTTATTTCATCATCTAACATTTGTTTTTGTTTGAAATTGTTTGTTTTACCTTGAAAATATTGTCTTTTATGATACAATTAAAAGAGAATTATCTTTGGAAAAAAATTACTTTATGAAAGAAGAGTTTTCATATGAACAAAAAACGACGATTAGAAAAAATTTTAGATATGTTAAAGATTGATGGGACCATAACCATAAAAGAAATAATAGATGAACTAGATATTTCCGATATGACAGCCCGTAGAGACCTTGATGCTCTAGAAGCTGATGGACTTTTAACACGTACTCATGGTGGTGCACAATTGCTTTCCTCTAAAAAGCCACTTGAAAAGACACATATCGAGAAGAAAAGTCTAAATACAAAAGAAAAAATTGACATTGCTAAAAAAGCCTGCTCTTTAATCAAAGATGGCGATACTATTTTTATTGGACCCGGAACTACACTTGAACAACTGGCATTAGAATTGAAAGGTCGTAAAGGTTATAAAATTCGTGTCATTACAAATAGTCTCCCTGTGTTCTTGTTTCTAAATGATAGCGAAACCATTGATTTATTGCTTCTTGGCGGTGAATATAGAGAAATAACTGGAGCTTTTGTAGGTTCAATGGCTTCGACAAATTTAAAAGCAATGAGATTTGCCAAAGCTTTTGTTAGTGCAAATGCTGTTACCCATAATTCTATTGCTACATATAGTGACAAGGAAGGTGTGATTCAACAACTTGCCCTAAACA
Organism: Enterococcus pseudoavium NBRC 100491; assembly: GCF_001544295.1. Lineage (GTDB taxonomy): Bacteria > Bacillota > Bacilli > Lactobacillales > Enterococcaceae > Enterococcus_A > Enterococcus_A pseudoavium. The sequence continues at coordinate 3,583 of NZ_BCQF01000034.1, read as the reverse complement.
ATGCTGTAGAAAAATTCTTATTAGTAGACAGTACTAAATTCGATCGATACGATTTCTTTAACTTCTATAATCTAGATCAACTCGATACCATCATTACAGATAACCAGATTAGCCCTCAACACTTAGAGGAATTTAGCCAGTACACTACTATTTTAAAAGCGGACTAGAATTATGACTTATAAAAATATTGTTTTTGACCTTGATGACACTCTTTATGACCATCAACTCCCCTTTAAACGTAGCGTTGAGAAATGTTTTCCAACGATTGATATCCAACAAATAGATAACATTTGCAAACGTTTCAGATATTGGTCTGATGTTGCTTTTCCTAAATACACGAAAAAACTCATCAGTATTGAGCAGCTTAGAATTTTTCGCTGTCAGAAGACTATGGAAGAATTTGGCATCGATAGTATTTCTAGGACAGAAGCTCTAGACTTCCAAGCTGACTATGAATATGAACTCGATCAGATTACGATGATTCCTGAGATACATCAACTACTGCTGGCTCTACATAAAAACCACATCCCAATAGGTATTCTAACTAATGGCCCTGTTGACTTACAGAGTCGAAAACTCCAAAATATTGGTGCCTATCAATATTTTGAAAAGCAAAATATCATTATTAGTCAGTCCACTCACGGAGGAGCTGCAGAAAATAGCTATGAAGGTAATGTAAAAAACTTACAAAGTTACCGAAATGTCCAATTATCTAAAAGGGCTATAGAAATTCTTAAAGAGGAAATTGAGTTAAATCACCAACATATAAGATTCAATCCTGATTATAAAGATAATGGATGGATTTTTACTTCCAAAAGTCGTCATAAACCCGACTATAATGAAACACCTCTTCATTATAGTGTCCTTAACAATTTCCTCAACTCACCTGAAAATGGAAAATTAAATCGAAAAGGTAATCCAAAACGAGCAGGAATTGATATTGATAATAAACTTAGTTTTAATAAACATATTACGACCCATATATTCCGTCATACGCAAAAACAAACCTTAGCTATTCCTGTTTTACACTCCTTGTTACCAACTCATCTCAAGATTGTTCCTTTGAACTTAATAGATGACATCATCAATAAAATAGTAAAAAAATATCGTTTCAAGTATCAATGTAGACTACTTAAAAGGATATTTTATCTATTTTTGATCTATAGTATCAAGCGTTGTTATTCTCAATGAATGGGGATATTAACTGTGCCACTCATGTCCCCTTGCGTTTCATCTCCAAAAACCTTATTAAATAATTATCAATATCTGAAATAATAATCAGTGTTAAAAACGCATCATAAATATTTCCTATTTGTAGGAAATATGATACCAATACCTTATCCTCTATATAGTGATTTTAGATTTCATATGAAATTATAAGTCTTACCAAAGTAAAAAATCCCGTTATAAGCCGAGTACGCTGCCTACAACGGGAAACTTTTAGAGGTATTTTTTTCAAATCTTCTGTTTTGAATTCAATATACCCTTCATAGTAATAGTTGGCATATTTAAATTCTATGAAATTTAATCCACTTTAACTAACCCACCAGCAACATTGTTCAAATCCGGATGGCTTGCTGTAACAATAAGCTGTTCATTGACAAACGCCATCAAACCTAGTTCACTCATTTCTCGACCATAGCCAGAGTTTTTAACACCACCAAAGGGCAATTCTGGTAATGATGTCATAAAGTTATTAACAAAGACCATTCCAGTTTCGATTTGCGCAGCGACTTCTTCCCCATGTAAGGGATCACCACTAAAGACAATTCCACCTAATCCATATTGTGAGTCATTAGCCACTTTAATGGCTTCTTCTTCACTGTGAACGCGATAAACTTGTGCCACTGGACCAAACATTTCGGTATGTGCAGCCGGATTATCGGGGGTAATATCTGTCAAAATAGTAGGCATAAAGAATTGACCTGATAAATCAATTGGTTGATTGCCATAAGCAACAGTTGCCCCAGCAGCAATTGCTTCATCAACTTGCTGTTGTAATTTTTCTTTAGCCCGTTTCGTGTTCATTGGTGCCAGTGTTGTTGCTCTATCCATTGGATCGCCGGGTTTAACGGAAGCGAAATTTGCGATTAACTTTTCTAGAAACTCATCGTATACATTATCCAGCACAATGAACCGTTTGGATGAGGTGCAAACCTGACCGGCATTATATAAACGTGCACGCCAAGCAATATCACAAACATCATTCATATTAGCATCTGCTAAAACAATAAAAGCATCTTGGCCACCAAGTTCCATCGTGTTTTTCTTTAAATTTTTGCCAGCAGCCATTGCAACAGAAGCACCGCCTCTTTCAGACCCCGTTAAAGCAACGCCTTGAATACGGAGATCAGCAATAATTTCCTCCACTTGGTCATAGCTCATAAATAAATTGGTGATAGAACCGGTCGGAGCACCTGCTTTAATCACCATCTCTGCAAATGTCTGTGCAGACCAAGGAATATTAGCGGCATCGCGAAGAATCATAGGATTGCCAACCATATAGTTCGGTGCAAAAACGCGCATAATCTGGTAGTAAGGAAAATTCCATGGTTCAACAGCTAATATGACACCGGTAGAATGCTTATAAACTTTTGCTTCACCACTTGCTCTGGTGTGCAATAAAGTTGGCGCTAACATCTCAGCAGCATGATCAGCAAAGTAATCTGCAATCATCGCACACAATTCAACTTCACCCTCAGACTCCGAAATTAATTTACCCATTTCTAAAGTCATCACTTCGGCTAACTCTGTTTTGTGATTGCGCATGTAATCAGCTACTTTATGCAAAACAATCGCGCGTTCGTTAATGTCTTCATGCTTCATTTCACGGTACAACTTGTCAGCTGTTGCTAATGTCTGTTCAATTTCTTCATCAGTCGCATCCGCAAATGTTTTTAAAACTTCATTGGTATAGGGATTGATTGTTTGTCTTGGCATTATTATTCCTCTTTCCTAATCAAATTTGTTAACATGTCCTAGCGAATAAATATCTCGTTTTAAAAATTAAGATCCTCTATTACTAACTGATAAACTATTACCTTCATCTCCTTATTCTTCATCTTTCACTAATTTTTTGATCACTAACATAAAATACTTTCACTAGGTTACAAAACTAACATATTCCTTTAAGCCCACTCCAAGTCAAGTAAAAAGATTTTAAAGTATCCATCAATTAACACTGTAAAGAAACCTTGAGAAAATTCGAAGTGGAATTATTCATTTAAATCTAATTTCTAAAAAGTGAATTTTTGGAGACTGCACACAAAGTTAACGTGCCTTGTGTACAGTCTTTTTTACCCAGAATAATTACCATATAAAATTACTAATAAGTGAGGATTAACCATAACCCCGTATCACCCCCACCTGCATTCTCTTTCCAAAAACCCCATTAAATCAATCCAAATATCTAAAAATGATGCAAAAAAAACATTCAACTTATTAATTTAAGTTATTTTACTCAGCCTTGATAATTCTCCAGTTTCCATCCTTTTGTAATCTCAATTCATACTGAAAGTAATTCATTGTTTTTGATAGATTATCAAGATATTTTACATCAACTTTCACTTGTACATTTTTTTCA
>NZ_BCQF01000033.1 GCF_001544295.1 Enterococcus pseudoavium NBRC 100491 | reverse complement strand
TATTTTTATAGATAGATTTCAACTAACCAGGCGCTAAGCAGATAAACTTCTTGACCGCTTGCGTATCTTTTTTCGAGGTGAAGAAGATGTTAATTGCATATACGGCAGAAAAAGAACTAATTAATGCTTCAGAAACCCAAGGTGGACAAAGATATTATTGCCCGGATTGCGGCGAGCGTCTGGTCCGTAAAGTGGGGAAAATTAAGATTCCGCACTTTGCTCATAATCAAAAAGGACGGTGCCAAGGGTTAAGCGAAGGAGAAACGGTCGAACATCTGCGGTTAAAACAACTTTTTTATACATGGGGAAACCAATCTGAAGGAAATTGGCGAATGGAGGCGCCTTTAGCCGATCTCCCGCAACGTCCCGATTTGCTGCACAAGCGTTTAGCCGTAGAAATTCAGTGTTCGTCGCTAAGGAGCGCCCGCTTAGCAGAGAGAATCAGGGGGTATCAGCAAAAAGACTACCAAGATTGGTGGTTGTTAGGAAAAAGACTTTGGCCCAAAGTAAAATTCACTCCTCTGCAACGACAATTTTGTTCCTTTGATAAAACGAGAGGGGTTCACTTGTGGCTTTTGGAAGCCGATCACTTGCGCTTGCTTTATCATATTCATGAACTGGATCACTGCGTTTACTATGAGCAACGTTGGGCAAGTTATTCTTTGCCCTTGACAGAGATTTTTCAGACCACAGTCACAAAACCTCCCCCGCAACTTCTGCTGACAAGTGAAAGTATTCAGCTCAGCAAGCAGGTGTTGAGTCAGAAACTAGTTCAAAAAAATCAAAGTATTCATCGAATGCAACAGTATTTTTATCAAGAACGGCGGCATGTGTTGTATTTACCGGAGTGGATGTATTTTCCTAGTCGTTATCGTTTCTTTTATCAGGATGATATTTTAGTCTTTCGCTATATGTTTCAAAAGTTTGCTAAAAATGCTTCGTTGATTTTTCAAAATTTTTTGAACTATCGGCAAGCAAGTCAACTGGAATGGATCTTTGATCGCATCGATCAGCGGGAGATTTTGGAACGACTGTATCTTGAAGCCATTTTTTGTCAAAGAAAGGCTAAAAATTTTATTTAGTTGATCGTCTAAAAAATACTTTTTACGAAATTGTGTTAAGATTAGGGGTGATTAAAAGATGAGAGTGACTCTTCGAAAGCTCATTTTAGCAAACAAAGACTTTGTTAAAATGAGCGAAAGAGGAACCTTACAAACAAGTTAGGAGTGTTTTTATGAGTGAAGCAAAACAATTGCCAAAACGGCAAGAAGTACCGACTGAACTGACTTGGGACTTAACTAAAATATTCGCAGATGATGCTGCTTTCGAAGAAAAATTTCAAGCTTTGTCTGCTGAATTAGCAGAAGTTGAACAGGTCAAAGGTACCCTCGGTCAAAGTGCCGAAAAATTTTTAGCAGCGATTGAATATGTTTTAGATATTTATCGCAAAGCAGAAGTTATCTACGTCTATGCTCATTTAAAAAATGATGAAGACACAGCCAATACGACGAATCAAGCACTTTATGCGCGAGCGTCGACTTTGATTGCACAAGTTAGTGAAGCCGTCAGCTGGTTTGAACCCGAGCTACTGCAACTTTCAGACCAAGAAATTTGGGCCTTTTTTGCAACAGAACCTAAATTAGAATTGTATCGTCATTTTGTTGAACAGATTATTTCTGAAAGAGCGCATATTTTACCAGCGGACCAAGAAGCTTTGTTAGCGGGTGCCAGTGAGATCTTTGGCAGTTCGGCAGATACTTTCTCAGTCATGAACAACGCCGATTTAAAATTTCCAGTAGTAAAAAATGAAGCCGGGGAAAATATCCAATTGACTCACGGGGTTTATGGTCAATTACTGGAAGGTACCGATCGTAATGTACGGGAGCAGGCGTTCAAAGCCTTGTATTCTGTTTATCATCAATTTCGCAATACTTTTGCTTCAACCTTGAGCACTCATGTTAAGTCTCATAACTATAAAGCAAAAGTCCGCGGCTATAGTTCCGCACGGGCCGCAGCTTTAAGCAGCAATCATATTCCAGAAGATGTCTATGAAACATTGACTTTAGTCGTTAATCAATACTTGCCTCTGCTGCATCGGTATGTTGAGCTACGCAAGGAATTATTAGGGCTTGATGAACTGCATATGTATGATTTATACACACCGCTGTTAGCAGAAGCACCAATCAAGTTCACCTATGAAGAAGCGCAAGAAAAAGCATTGGAAGCTTTGAAACCATTAGGTGAAGAATACTTAGCGATTGTAAAAGAAGCTTTTGCTGAACGCTGGATTGACGTAGTGGAGAATCAAGGAAAACGCAGTGGTGCGTACTCTTCAGGTGCATATGATACACAACCTTATATTCTTTTGAATTGGCATGATCGTTTGGATGAACTCTACACACTGGTTCATGAAATGGGACACAGCGTCCACAGCTATCTCACTCGCCACACGCAACCTTACGTCTATGGTGACTATTCGATCTTTTTAGCAGAAATTGCTTCAACGACTAATGAAAATCTATTAACTAGTTACTTATTAGAAACGGAAAAAGATCCTAAAATCCGCGCCTATATCATCAATCATTATTTGGACGGCTTCAAGGGTACGATCTTCCGTCAAACACAGTTTGCGGAGTTTGAACATTTCATTCACACAGAAGATGCTGCAGGGAATCCGTTAACAAGTGAATACTTAAGCAAGTTTTATGGTGAGTTGAATGCCAAATATTATGGGCCAATCGTCGTAAACGATGAAGAAATCAAAGACGAGTGGTCAAGAATTCCTCATTTTTATTACAATTATTATGTGTACCAATATGCGACAGGTTTTTCAGCGGCCAGTGCCTTGGCAAAGCGAATTGTCGAAGGCGAGCCCGATGCGTTGGAAAAATATTTAGCTTATTTAAAATCTGGCAGCAGCAATTACCCAATCGAGGTCATGAAAAAAGCTGGTGTTGATATGACTCAGCCGACCTATATCGAGGATGCTATGGAAATCTTTGCTCAACGCTTAGACGAATTAGAAATCTTAGTCGAAGAGTTGAAAGCTTAACTAATCGAACGAAATAAGAAATTAAGAATTTCTCTGAAAAATTAATCCCCCTAGAAGTTAGACAAGCGAGCTGATTTCTGGGGGGATTTTGTATACTTTTTTTAAAAATAATAGCAAAATCATCCTCATTTTTTGGTTGGCTTTATTCTTGTTTGATCCGCGAAATGTTGCGTTTTCATGCTGTTTGTACCCAAATAGTTGAAAGAAATTTTACAATTGGAATTTCTCTTTTGATAATTAGTATGCGAAAATTGGCATAGTAGGGGAGGTGGGGCAAAATGAGTAAACCGAATAGAAGAGATAAGGTTGATCTGTTATTAAAGTTGTCAATCGCGGTTATGTTCATCACAGGTTTCTTAATTTTTATGTACCCATTTATTGTTGACTCCATCAATAATTACATTGATCAGCAGCGACTGGAAGAAGTTCAAGATAAAATGGAGGCGCGATCGGAAGCGGATAAGAAAAAGCGCCTTGAAAAGTTGGAAAAGGAAAACAAAAAGTTAAAAACAATCATTCCTGGCGCCGGTAGCTTTGAGGACCCCTTTGAAACGTCTTTGCGGGGGACCAAGAGTCCTAAAAAAGAATATTTTGAGGAGCATATGATCGGGGCAATCTTTATTCCTAAAATAAAGGTCAGTCTGCCTGTTTATGATGAAACCAATGATTTTTTACTAGATAAAGGGGCAACGGTGTTGCAAGGGACTTCTTTTCCAGTAGGTGGGAAAAGTACGCATTCTGTACTTACCGGTCACACGGGCTTGCCAGAAAAGAAACTGTTTACTGATTTAGAATCACTCCAAAAAAAGGACCGCTTTTTTTTACATATTGAAGGGAAAAAATTAGCTTATCAGGTTGATCGGATCAAAGTCGTGGAACCTGACGGGTTTGATGCACTCAAAATTGAAAAGAACCGTGATATTGTCACTTTACTCACCTGTACGCCTTATGGTGTGAACAGTCATCGTTTATTGGTTACCGGTCATCGAGTAGCCTACCCAGTTGAGGCAGCTAAAAAAATTAAAGAAACCGAAAAATACCATCGTCGGCGGGTTTATTATTTAGCAGCGGGCTGTCTGTTCTTCATACTGCTTTTCGGCTATTTCGTTTGGCGCAAAGTCATCTTGTATCAATCGAAAAAACGCAATTACAATTTTGTCTTTTATTTATATGAAAATGGTGAGCCGTTGCCAGGCGTACGGGCATTGTTGACGCAAAAAAATGACGTGGTTCGCTTTGAGGGTAAACTAGTCCATACGGTCAGCGATCGTTTTGGCAAGATTGAGTTTCAGCAAATTCCTGGCGGTGTTTATCGCGTAGAAACGGAAAATGGTTTAAGTGTCAAAGGGAAGATCTGGCGCTTAAAGGATCAAAAATTCAAGATTATTAAACACCGCAGTTATAAAAATATTAAACAGAAGATTACCCATTTTATTATTGAAAGTAAGGTGAAGTAGTTTGAAACACTCGCCTAAAACCCGAAGTCCTAAGCGGCAAATGTTCAGCAAAATTTTCATGATCATAGTTTTCCTAACCGGCGTATTAGTAATGACCTATCCGTTTTATATCAACGCAGTAAATGATTTTATCGATCAAAAGCGGATGGAAGAGGTTCAACGTCAAAACAGAGAACAGAATAGAGAACAAGTTCGCAAGGCCAAGGAACAAATGGCTAAACGGAATGCAGAGCTGAAAAAAAACGGGTTGGTTCCCAAAGCTCCAAAATTCACGAATAGCAATGAACGTAAAATCGTCAGCGATGAGTATATTCGAAAACACTTGATTGGAGCAATCAGTATTCCAACGATCGAGGTGACTTTACCACTATTTGACACGACAAATGAGAAATTGCTACAAGAAGGTGCAACAGTCCTCCAAGGGACTTCATATCCGACCGGTGGAGTTGATACCCATTCTGTAATCTCAGCTCATAGTGGGCTGCCAGAAAAGAAACTCTTTACCGATTTAGAAGAGGTGAAGAAAGGTGAGATCTTTGTAATCACCTTATTTGAAAAAAAGCTAGCCTACAAAGTCGATAAAATGGAAGTAGTCGAGCCTTCAGACACTTCTGTGATTAAGATCGAACCTGGGCGTGATATCGTCACTTTGTTGACTTGTACACCTTATATGATCAACAGTCATCGTTTGCTAGTAACTGGGCACCGAGTTCCCTACACGACAAAAATGGCAAAGGCCGTTAAAGATGCGGATGAGACACGTAGGCTAAAACAGATATTGACGCTACTTGGGGTTGGCTTGAGCATTTTACTATTACTTTTTGGGATATATCGGGCGATTCATATGTATCTCTTAAGGGAACGGTATTTTAATCTGAACATTGTTCGCAGAGATCGGAATGGTAACAGACTAGCAGGGGAAAAATTTGTGCTATATACCAAAAATGGCAAGCAGCCGGTTCAACAACGAGGGATTCCGCTAATGGTGGAAACGAATGATGAGGGATTGGCGCGTTTTGAGAAAATTCCAGGAGGTGTTTATTGTATCAAAGACAGCGAGGGACTGGAATTCAAAGTCGGAATAAAAAAATTGCGACAAGAAAAGGTAAATTTATATCTAACCAAACAACAAAAATCGTTTATTTTTACTAAAGACAACGCGGTTCAGATCAAAAAATAAAGGTCATTGCTGATTCAGCAATGACCTTTTTTTAGATTAGTGAGAGGTGAGTGTCAATTTCTGGTTGTCGAGCTGCCGCATTTTTTGTTTGTGATTCTAAAAAGGCAATCAAGGATTCCTTAGTATTATAGGTATCTAAGATCTGGTGGATCGTATCGCACCCTTCGATGCGGATACCAGCATCACACCCTTCGCCATAATTATAAATGACAGCAGAAGGGTGCGAGGTGATTTCCATCTCATTAGCAATTTGTTGATCGGTCAAAAAAGCTTCTTTGACAAAAGTAGAATGCCGGTCTTCTAAGAACATTTCTAGATCACCACCAACTTTTTTGATGAGTTGGATCGCCATTTTTTTTGAATAGGGCTGTTGTTGCTCACCGATGGCTTGTTGTAGTTCGACTAAAAAGTCGCGACCGCGTTTTTTACCTTGCAACTGGGCAGCTTTTACATCTAGTGCGGTAGAATGAATCTCTTGTGAGAGTTCGGTCCGCAATTGCAAATCTTTATCAGAAGCCCCGATGCGTTGCATAAATTCCGATACAGTCGTTAAATTCATGATGGGAACCAAACGTAATTGGATTTTCATATCATATTTGTCAATTAAATCGATGATTCGTCGTTCGATCGACAAACATTTTTTTCCAATCGGATTAACAAACAAATAGATCTCAATCACTGAAGTCCCTCCATTCTTTTATTTTGTTCTTGCTGGGCAGTCACTGCTCGAACAATTTTATTCTGTGTTTTGCGATAAGGTAGTTTAAATCTACTAAGGAGCTGTTTAAAGTCAGTTAACTCAAAACTAGCATTGGGAACTTCCAATTCTAGTTCGAAATCATGATGGTCGGTATACCAACTTTCATCTAGCGCCAATTTACCCTCAGGAATCATGAATTCGGCTCTTTTAGTAGTGAGTTTACCAATTAAATGCAAATCTATTGGCAAAATGTTGAGCATTTGTAGATGCGTGAAAATTTCTGTAGCTTTAGAGGTAAAGTGGTTCTTTTTGAGGACTTGTTCTGCCTCAGCCAGTGTCAGGGAATCAGTCACTTCTAATAAGCCAACTGCCTGAGGAATTTTTAAAGTAGCTTCGGCAGTGGTGTCAAAGCAGCGAATCCTTAAACCCATACCATGTTGCTTCAATTTGAAATCGGCGGTATCAAAATAAAGGTTTGTTTGTTGAACGAAGTGTTCAGTAGTGATTTCGTAATGACGTAACATTTTCTCGTATTCAGCTTGTACTAGCATACTCTTAAATTCGATTTCAAGTTCTTTACTCAATTTTATTTTACTCCCGATTTCAGAAAATTCCTAATATAAGATATCCTCACATAGAATAACCTAGATAGTCAAACGATTAGGATGAAATACGCAAAAATGTTAGTATTTTGTAATATTTGTTAAGAGACAAAAATATGACAATTCTTTCTATTGAAGGTTTATGATAAGATAAGGAAGAAATTGAATGAGAAGCGAGGGATTTGTGATGGAGAGAGACTGGGATACATTTCTTGCTCCGTATGAATTAGCGGTAGCTGAATTAAAAATAAAATTACGTGGATTACGCAAACAATACCGGACGAATGGGGGTCATGTCCCGATTGAGTTTGTAACTGGACGTGTCAAACCGGTAGAGAGCATTCTTAACAAAGCAGAGTTACGTGGAATTCCGTTGGATCGTTTAGAAGACGAAATGTCTGATATGGCGGGGATGCGAATCATGTGCCAATTTGTTGAGGATATTCCTTTAGTCGTAGAAATTTTGCGGCGGCGTAAGGACATGAAGATTATTCAAGAACGAGATTATATTACGAATCGGAAGGCTAGTGGCTATCGTTCGTATCATTTGGTTATCGAATACCCAGTTCAGATGCTAGAAGGCGAAAAAATGCTGTTGGCAGAGATTCAAATTCGGACATTGTCGATGAATTTTTGGGCGACGATTGAACATTCGATGAATTACAAGTATAAAGGACAGATACCTGAAGATATTCAAGAGCGTTTATTCCGGGCAGCTGAAGCGGCGTATCAATTAGATGAAGAAATGTCTAGTATCCGCGATGAGATCCAAGAAGCGCAGCATGTATTTCATCGTAAGGAACAAAAAAAGGAAGTGGGACAACATGGGATTACGGATCGGAATCATCCATAATCAGGAAGAAAAATCAATTCTAGTGTTGCAACGTTTACGTAGCTTGTTAGCAGAGAAGGATGATTTAGAGATCGTGGAACGTGATCCTGAGCTAGTGATCACAATCGGTGGTGACGGGACCTTGCTGTCAGCTTTTCATCGCTATAATCATCGTTTGGATAAAGTTCGCTTTTTAGGAGTTCATACCGGTCACCTAGGCTTTTACACGGATTGGCGGGACTATGAATTGCCTGAGTTGGTCAACAGTTTGAGCGAGGAACAAGGCAAAAGTGTTAGTTATCCTTTGCTAGATATCCTTTTGACGACTTCTGATGGTGAGAAAAAGCACTTTTTAGCGCTTAATGAGTCTACTATTCGCAAAGGCAGCCGTACGATGGTCGCCGATGTCTACATTAAACAGGAATTGTTTGAACGGTTTCGGGGCGACGGGTTGGCGATCTCGACACCGACTGGTTCGACTGCATATAATAAAAGTGTTGGTGGAGCAGTTGTGCATCCAAGTATCAATGCGATGCAATTGGCAGAGATTGCTTCTTTAAATAATCGGGTTTTCCGAACATTAGGTTCGCCGAGCATTATTGGCCCCCATGAATGGATCGATGTACGCCTGAATAGTAATGAACCGCATCTGATCACAATCGATCAACTTGATATTAACCGTAAAGATATCAAATCAATCAAATATAAGATTGCCGAGGAGCGGATTCATTTCGCATCATACCGGCACATGCATTTCTGGCACCGAGTAAAAGATGCCTTTATTCGAGAGGATTAAGTTTAGTGGAATTTAAATGGATTTACGAAGAGCAAACCAGCTCGCTTGTACGGACGTTTTTAAAACGTCAAGGAATCTCAAAAAAATTATTGGCTAAAATCAAATTTCACGGGGGAAAAATTTTGGTAAATGATACCGAACAAAACGTCTTGTTTTCTTTAAAGACCCGTGATATTGTAACTGTTGTGATTCCCGATGAGGAGCCCCATGAAACGCTATTAGCGGATGATATTCCCATCGAGATTGTTTATGAAGATGAGCATTTGTTAGTTGTTAATAAACCAGCAGGAATCGCTTCGATTCCTGCCCAATATCATCCGCGGGGGACGATGGCGAACCGGGTAAAGGCCTATTATGTTGCGCAAGGCTATGCCGATCAAGTAGTCCATGTTGTGACCCGCTTGGATCGTGACACTTCTGGTTTAATGTTGTTTGCTAAACATGGCTTTGCCCATGCGAAGCTTGATCAAAGCTTACAGCAAAAGCAATTCGTCAAAAAATATCAGGCACTTGTTGCCGGTGACGTGGCAGGCCTACATCAACATGCCCATATTTCTTTGCCAATCGGTCGCGACTTGTCTTCGTTATTGAAACGTCAAGTAATTGAAACGGGACAAAAAGCTGAAACAGAGTATTGGCTAAAAAAACGCAATCAACGCTGTGGATTGGTAGACATCCAATTACATACGGGCCGGACCCATCAAATTCGGGTGCATTTTTCCGCGATTGGCTGTCCGCTGTTAGGCGATGACCTTTACGAAGGGGCCATGGATCAAGGGATTGAGCGTCAAGCATTGCATTGTTACTTTTTGTCATTTCCCCATCCATTTAGTGAACAGCGATTGTCATTTGAATTGCCTTTAGCTGCAGATATGGAAAAAGTAGCAGAAACAATCTAATTGAAAAATAGTTTAAACAGACAGGGGCGCTCAAGCTGCTTCATGTTTTGGCATGTCTAGAATGATCGTCATGGAGCGGTTCAAGACTACTTAAATCAGTTATCTTGCTACTTGTTTTAATTTAAAGCAGAATGGTATCCGTACCGAGCAAAGAACTATTTTTTCTAAAAAAAAATACATTAATATGAGGTAGGTTGCCAGTTCTGCTTTTGCCAGTTTTTTTGAACTGAACAGAGAACTGATTGTGTTAGAGAATAGCCAAACGAATTGTTTAGCAGAATGGTATCCGTACCGAGCAAAGAACTATTTTTTTTCAAAAAAATAATACATTAATATGAGGTAGGTTGCCAGTTCTGCTTTTCCCAGTTTTTTTGAACTTAACAGGAAACTGATTGTGTTGGAGAATAGCCAAACGAATTGTTTAGCAGAATGGTATCCGTACCGAGCAAAGAACTATTTTTTTTCAAAAAAATAATACATTAATATGAGGTAGGTGAGATTGATGGATGAGAACCAAGAAGAGCTAGAATTACATTTCCAACAATTACGGGAGGAACTGGATCAGAATAATCTGCCGGCATTTCGTGACCATTTCTTGGAGATGCATTTTTATGATCAGGGACAATTTTATCAATCTCTGAACCCCAAAGAACGGCAATTAATTTATTCTTATTTGTCGCCCAAGGAATTGGCCGACATGTTCGACGTCATCGAGGAAGACGATGAACATATGGAAGAATATTTAAATGAGATGCGTCCACAATACGCTGCGGATATGCTGGCTGAAATGTATACGGATAATGCCGTGGATTTATTAAACGAGCTGGATAAAAAGCCGGTGACTAAGTATTTGAGTCTGATGGATGCGGAGCATGCGAATGATATCCGTGAATTGCTCCATTATGAAGATGATACTGCAGGTTCTTTGATGACGACTGAATTTGTCTCTATCGTTGCAAATCAAACAGTCCGTTCCGCAATGTATGTTTTGAAAAAAGAAGCTCAAATCGCTGAAACAATCTATTATACTTATGTAGTGAATGATGACAATCAACTGGTTGGAGTTATTTCATTGCGTGATTTGATCATTAATGATGATGATACGATGGTTTCCGAAGTAATGAGCGAACGGGTTATTGCCGTCAATGTAGGCGATGATCAAGAAGACGTAGCCCAAACCTTCCGTGATTATGATTTCTTGGCTTTGCCAGTGACGGATTATGAGGATCATCTATTGGGAATTGTGACGGTCGACGATATCATCGATGTCATCGATGATGAGGCCGCTAGTGACTACTCGGGTTTAGCGGGGGTCAATGTTGAAGAAGTCAATGAAAATCCCGTCAAGGCAGCTTCAAGGCGGCTACCGTGGCTGATTACATTATTGTTTCTGGGGATGACGACTGCGACACTAATCAATCATTATGAAGCGCTAGTTAGTAAAGCTAGTATCTTAGCCGTCTTTATTTCTTTGATTACCGGAACTGCCGGAAATGCAGGGACCCAATCACTTGCGGTCGCGGTAAGACGTTTGGCGATTTCTGATGATAGTGAAAAGAATTTTGGTAAATTGGTCGTAGGAGAAATCTTAACCGGATTAGTGACTGGTTTGGTTACTGGGATAACGATCTTTATTATCGTAGGTATTTGGAAACATAACTTCATTCTAGGTTTCGTGATTGGTGCGGCGATGATGGCCGCAATTACCGTAGCAACGTTGGCTGGTAGCTGGATTCCAATGATTATGGAGCGACTGGGTTTTGATCCAGCTGTGGCCAGTGGACCATTTATCACCACCTTGAGTGATTTAACCAGTGTGCTAATCTATTTCAATATCGCGAGTCTCTTTATGGAACGTTTTATCGGTCAGTGATTGAGGGAGTAAAAGACATATGCTGAAAGTAGTGAAAAAATTTTGAAAAAAGCTTACGCCATTGTTATTCGTAATGGATTGATCTTATTAGTTCGTCGTCCAGGATTGCCGATTTGGGATCTGCCGGGTGGTGACCTGCTACCAAATGAAAATGAACGAGAAGGTATTCGGCGTTTAATTAAAGAGCTGCTTTCTTTTGATAGTAGCGTAGATGAGCTCATTGGGGTTTATACAAAGGAATCTCACGAAGCAATTACGTATGTCTATAAGGTGCGAGAAAAGATCTCTCAAAGCCGGATGGAATCCCATGATTATGCGGCTTTCAATTTTTTTGATCTGCAGAGTCTTCCACTGAATATTTTTCCAGAGCGGCAGCGCCAAATCAAAGATTATTTAACGGGGCGCTATCCAGTAAGGATGCGTTTTAAAACAAATCGTTGGTTACTTCGCATCGAGAAACTGATTAAAGAAAGAAAAAATCAAAAATAGACTAAAAAAGGAGCAGCTCAATTAAAGTGAGCTGCTCCTCTTTAGTCTATTAATCAGTAGGACTCATTTCAAAATTTTAAGGGCCTTAAAATGTGACAATCTTTGTGCCATGGAGTTCATTAACACCTAATGTGGCAGCAATGTTCTCTGCATTGGCTGGGGTGATTCCACCGCCCGGTAAAATAATGATCCGACCGGCAGCATAATCAACTAATTCTTTTAAATGAGGAAGGTTTTCTTCAATTGAAGTAGTCAGTGGACCGCCATGAGTCAAGATACGATCGATCCCTAATTGAACAAACCAATCAATCGTTTTGAACTGCTCTTCTTTTGAAAGCTCATCAAAAGCCATATGGAAGGTGGTTAACAAGCCTTGGCTATTGCCGACCAACATCTCTAAGGCTTCTTCATCCACCTCGTTGTCCGCGGTTAAGCAGCCAAAAACAACACCGTCGGTTCCAGCATTTTTAGCATGGATCAAATCGTTCTCCATGATTTTCAATTCGATATCGTTGTAAACAAAATCGCCGCTGCGGGGACGAATCATCGTCATAACTGGAACATGTTTTTCGCTAGCATAGGCTAAGGCTTCTTCAATTACGCCTAAACTAGGTGTTGTTCCACCTACGGCAAGGTTGTCACATAATTCAATTCGGCCAGCACCGGCCTGGATTGCCTTAGGAATATTGGTATAATTTTCTGCACAAAATTCTTTAATCAAGATTGCAGCCTCCAGTTCATTTTAAAATACTATTATCAGTTAAGATCTCAATCCGTGTCACTGTTTTGTTAACAAATCAGACCAGCTCAGATTGTTATCCCGCGTCTAGTTTAGCACATCTCAGTGATAGTAGGAATAGCAGAACTATGCTATGATAAGAAAGCAAAAGTTGCCGGGTTATCTGGCTTCACTGGTTTAGTATGGGAAATTTATTTTTATGAAAAGGAAAGTGGACAGATGCTTAAAAAGATTGATCAGAGTGCTCTATTTCTAGCCGAGCAGGAAGGACTATTCCGTTGCCCGAAATGTCATCAGAAAATGACTGCAGAAGCTAAAAGTTTGGTTTGTACCAACGGTCATCATTTTGATTTAGCCAAAAAGGGAACGTTATACTTTTTAGATCATCAAATCAAAACAGAATATGACAATGAAATGTTTGCACCACGTGGGCGGATGATTCGTTCGGGAATGTATCAACCAGTCATCGAAAAAATCACGCAATTGGTCCAACCAGGGAATCTGTTGGATGTGGGCTGTGGCGAGGGCAGCTTTTTACAGCAAATCAATCAAATCAAAGAAAATCCCGTCAACATTGGTTTTGATATTGCCAAGGAAGGGATTTATTTAGCCAGCAATCAGCCACTTAAGGCCTTTTGGTGTGTCGCCGATTTGACGAACCTGCCTTTTACCGATCAATCCTTCGATACGATTTTGAATATTTTTTCGCCTTCGCAATATCGCGAGTTCAAACGTGTGATGAAACCGACTGGTTGTGTCATCAAGGTAGTTCCGCAATCGGGCTACTTACAAGAACTTCGCGCGGTCTACCATCCAGATGGAGAGGCCTATTCTAACGAAGCCGTTATTCAACGTTTCACAGAAGAGCTTAAAATCGACAAGCGGGAACGTGTGACTTATGAGTTTGAAATACCAGAAGAAAACCGGTTAGATCTTTTGGAGATGTCGCCGCTGGAATGGCAGGTTTCACCAGAAGTTAAAGCCAAATTGATGGAGAATCCTCTGAAGAAAATAACGATTGATATCGAAATATTAAAAGGATATTAGAGAATACGCTTTCATCATAATTCCTGAAAACAGAAGGTTGCATTTGTGACTTCGTGATGTTATAGTACTAACAAGTTGTTTTTCATTGGTTTTTATCAGGTTCCTGTTCTGATAAAAGTTAGTGAAAAGTGCTTCACTAACGTAGCGACTCGCCGTGCTAGACACCGAGTTGATACGTTTTTTTTTTTTTTTGCGAATCCAACTTTTCACAGTTTTTCTAATGTATGAGATACTTGTTTCAAATTAGCCAAGAGGTACAGTTGGATCGCATGGCAGTGAAGATCAAACTCATTTTTGGAGGTTCTCAAAAATGAACAGATGAATCCAAACTAGCTGGCGAGAGGCCAGTTCTTCTCACAAGTGTGAAAAGGAAGATCTTGAGAATGGATAAGCAGCAAATAACACTTGCTGAAATAAATACTTAATTAAGAACGAGGGAAACAGTTATGACAAATCATATTGTACTATTTGAACCGCAAATTCCAGCGAATACGGGAAATATTGCTCGAACTTGTGCCGCAACGAATTCACCGCTGCATTTAATTGAGCCATTAGGTTTTTCAACAGACGACAAGCATTTGAAACGGGCGGGCTTAGATTATTGGAATGATGTCAATATCACCTACCATGAAAATTTGAATGCTTTTTTAACGTATCTTGGCGAGCGTCAATTGCATTTAATTACAAAATTTGCAAACGCCACTTATTCTGAATTTGATTACGCAGATAATGCGGATCATTTCTTTATGTTTGGCAAAGAAACTACCGGTCTACCAGAAGAATTTATGCGAGAAAATGAAGAAAAATGCTTACGTATTCCTATGAATGATGAGCATGTCCGCTCGCTGAATTTGTCTAATACGGTCGCTTTGGTCGTTTATGAAGCACTTCGGCAGCAAGATTTCCCTAAGCTGGAATTGTCGCATCATTACGAACACGATAAGTTAGATTAATTGCGGTAGTAAGTGGTGGTGACAGCCACTGACCAGGACTTGTGCCCTAATTAAATAAAAAAACTAGAGTGGAGCAGACTATGAAACTTTATTTTACTCGTCACGGGAAAACCCGTTGGAATCAAGAGAAACGTTTTCAAGGCATGATGGGAGACTCCCCATTATTACCTGAAAGTAAAGCAGCGATTAAAGCACTTGGACAAGAATTGAAAGAAGTTCCTTTTGAAAAAATTTATACTAGCACGTTGAAACGCGCGTATATAACTGCTGAAGGGATCAATCAACAATTAGAACAACCAACGGAAATTATTCCTTCCGAAGCACTACGAGAGCTGGGTCTAGGTAGCTTAGAAGGTCAATTGATTCCGGTGATTGAAGAACGCTATCCAAAAGATATGGTAAATTTGCGCCATCATTTGGAACTTTATGATCCAACGCCTTTTCATGGTGAAAAAATTGAAGATATGCTAAAGCGGATCAATGATCTAGTGGAACAAGCAGTGGAAGAAGCACAAACTGGCCCGCTTTTATTTGTTGGTCATGGCGCTGCCTTAACTGCAGCAGTCCAAGCCTTAACGGGTAAATCGTTGGCTGAACTACGCGATATGGGCGGGTTATATAATAATAGTTTAACGATTTTAGAAGCAGACAGCAGTCAACCACCGTATCGAATGCTTGAGTGGAATGATGTCAGTTTCCTTAAAGGCATCGGATCCAAGCCGGATTCACTACTTTAAAAATAAGCACTAGCAAGCTTGTGTCAGATTAGAGAGGAGGGACAAAATGTCAGCTGAACAGTTGTATATCGTGGGAACCTTACAAGCGATCTTCTTTCAAAATGCCAGCAACTTTTATAAAGTATTGTTGATTAAAATCAGTGATACTAACAGCGATTATTTGGAACAGGAAATTGTTGTGACCGGTAGCTTTGGCGATATGCAGGAAGAGGAAGCCTATCGTTTTTTTGGGCATTTTGTCGAGCACCCGCGTTATGGTAAGCAATTTTTAGTTGAAAGCTATGAACAGGCCCATCCGACTTCCGCTAATGGTTTGATCAGTTATCTTTCCAGTGAAAAATTTCCTGGAATTGGCAAGAAGACTGCTGAGAAAATTATTGAGTCATTAGGGGAAGAAGCGATAGATCAGATTATGGAAAATCCGGATGTTTTGGCCCGAATTCCTAATTTGAATGCCAAGAAACAAAAAGTGATCGTTGATACGATTCGACAAAACCATGGGATGGAACAAATTATCGTCGGTTTGAGTCGTTATGGTTTCGGTAGTCAGTTGTCCTTTGCAATTTTTCAAAGGTATCGCAATGAAGCGTTGGAGGTCATTGCGGAAAATCCCTACCAATTAGTGGAAGATATTGATGGGATTGGCTTTAAAAAAGCCGACAGCCTTGCTGAACAGCTAGGGATTTCAGCCGACAGTCCTCAGCGGGTGCGAGCGGCGATCCTTCATCAAGTCAATGAAGATGCCAACCAAAGTGGTGACACGTATGTTGAAGCGCAGCAATTATTGACAGAAGTTCTACAGCTGTTGGAAACCAGCCGGCCCGTTGAGATCGCACCGGATCAAATCGCCGCTATGATTATTCAATTAGTGGAAGAAGAAAAAATCCAGCAAGAGGCCACTAAGATTTATGAAAATACCTTGTTTTACAGTGAATGGGGGATTGCCTCGTCGATTGAGCGCTTACTAGCTCGCAAAAAAGAAATTAATTATCCACAAGCTACAATTGATAAAAAGCTGCGAATGATTGAGAAACAATTGGAAATTACCTATGGTGCTTCACAGGATCAGGCGATCAAAGAGGCGATTCGCTCGCCGTTGTTCATTTTAACCGGTGGACCGGGAACGGGGAAAACCACGGTGATCAATGGGATCGTTAAGTTATTCGCGGAATTAAATGATTTATCGCTTGATCCTAAAGATTACACCAATGCAATTTTTCCAATTTTATTGGCGGCTCCGACGGGTCGAGCTGCAAAAAGGATGAATGAAACGACAGGTTTGCCTGCCAGCACGATTCACCGTCTATTGGGGTTGAATGGTCATGATGATACCCCGGATATTGAGGCGAAAGAATTAGATGGCGGTCTGTTGATCGTCGATGAGATGTCGATGGTGGATACGTGGCTCGCCAATACGTTGTTAAAGGCGATCCCTAATAATATGCAGGTAATTTTTGTGGGAGATAAAGATCAGTTGCCATCAGTCGGACCGGGTCAAGTATTTCATGATCTTTTGCAAATTGAGGCAATTCCTAAGATGGAATTAACCGATATTTACCGGCAGGGAGATGGCTCTTCGATCATTCCGTTGGCTCATGAAATCAAAGATGGCAAGTTGCCCCATGATTTTCGCAAGAATCAAAATGATCGCTCATTTATTGCATGTCATGCCTTTCAAATGGAAGAAGTGGTTAAGCAGATTGTGGAGCGCGCCAAGAAAAAAGGCTACACTGCCCAAGATGTCCAAGTGCTGGCTCCGATGTATCGCGGTCCGGCGGGGATTGATGCCATCAATAAAATGATGCAGGAAATTTTTAATCCTAATGATGGACGTAAAAAAGAAGTGCAGTGGAATGATGTTGTTTATCGAATTGGGGATAAAGTTTTACAGCTAGTCAACAATCCTGAATTGAATGTTTTTAATGGCGATATGGGGATGATCGTCGGGATTATCCCAGCCAAAGAATCAGAAGATAAGGTCGATGAACTCGTCATCCAATTTGACAACAATGAAGTCAGTTACAAGCGCTCGGAATGGAATAAAATCAAGCTTTCTTATTGCTGTTCGATCCATAAGGCCCAAGGTAGCGAATTTAAAATGGTTTTACTACCAATGGTCAAGCAATATTCGCGAATGCTACAGCGGAATCTATTATATACCGCAGTAACCCGCAGTAAAGATCTATTGATCTTGTTAGGCGAAGAAGAAGCTTTTCAGGCATGTGTCAGTCGTGAATCGGCGGTGCGCAAAACGACGTTGATCGAACGGATCATGCAAGGAGCTGAAGTCGCACCAGCTCAGCCAGTAGTCGAACCTTTTGACGCAGTTGCAGAAAAAGACCAAACTGGCAAGGTCGATTCGCCTCAGCCAGCCAAAATGCAACAACCAACGATTTTGACGAAAACACTGATCAGTGCCCAAACCATCGATCCCATGATTGGGATGGATGGCATCACGCCGGCGCTGTTTATGTAAAAAAAGGACTGAAAAATAAATCCGAGGATTTATTTTTCAGTCCTTTTGTCGGCATACCAGATATATTGCTGCATGGTTGAAAAGTTCAAATCAAATGAGCGCTCCCCCATGTTTTCGCCATCGGCTTGGCCGTGTTGCGGTACAACTGACACGATACGAATGCGACTGCTGGTAAAATGCTGATAGTGTTTGTTGGTAGTGTGTTTTTTTCGGAGTAATTGCAAAAGAAAACGTAAAATCGCCAACATATTCGGTTTTTCGACAACGACTAGATCAATCAGGTCCTTTTTCGGATCGGCCATAGGAGCGATCGCAACCCCACCGCCAAAATAAGGAATATTGGTCGTAGTACATAGAAAAGTCCGTTCAAAGCTAAGACTCTGACCGTTTAGTTCGACTAAAATAGGAAAGGTCTTTTGAGTGAAGATTGCTTTGACTAAATAAAGGGCATAAGAAGCTGATCCAAGATGGTATTTGTTTAAAACTTTCTTTGAAGTGGACGCATTCGTCGTGGCTACGATGAGCGCATCCAGACCGATTCCGACGTTGTTTAAAACGATTCCTTCTTCTTCACGAATTTTTTCTTCGTAGTGAAAAACGTTGATCGCTTGCGGAGTTAAAGCTGAAGTGATCTGTTCAAAGGCTTTTTCAGGATCACGTGACAGTCCGATCCCCCGGGCAAAATCATTGCCGGAACCAGCGGGGATATAGGCCACCGGTAATTTTAGTCCTAATGCATAAAAGTGATTAACCACTTCATGCAAGGTCCCGTCGCCGCCTAATACTAGCAGTAAGTGAAAAGAGGTCTCGATATGCTCTTTTTCACAAGTTTCAGACCAAGGGCTCAATAAATTACTGATGCGTTCAACGATGGCTTTTTCATCGCCTGGTTTTTCTGTGTAATAAGGGGTATATGTATAATTGCCATCATCCAGCAGTTGGATGATTTTTTCGGCTTTTTTAGCCGCAGTGCCGCTACCAGCTGCGGGGTTGATCAATAGATGATAATGAAAATTCATATGCTCGTTCCTTTCAGAAATTGATTATAACAGAGTAATTGGAGGAACTGTACAAAATTGAATTATTTTCACCGATTTTCAGACTAAAAAGCACTTATGATAACGTTTTTTTTAAAATAAACAGGAGATTACTTTTTCAATTTACAGTAGTCTAAAAAGTAATTTTTTTTACTAGTTTGTCAAAATTGAACTTGCGGCACATTGGATGGTACAATCAATTTGTAAAGTATACTTTTTTCGGAAAAGAGGAGTGACTATGTTAGGCATCGACAGTGAATTGGAGCACTTGTTTAATAAGGCGCAACAGGAAGGAGTCGCTGTAATTAAAGATCGCTGGACTTCTGGAAATTATGGATGTTGTAGCACAAGTGCACCATTGGTAGAAAAAAATAAAATTGAGATTTTAGACAACCGAGCGTTGCTTTCACTTTGGGGAACATTAGTAGCAACAGTAAGTCTTGAAAGTCAAATAACTGTTGTGAATACGGATTATAAATTATCCAATTATGAAAAAAAGATCGTTGACTGGTTTGTTCAGCAAGCGCAATATTTATAATTATTTTATTCACCTGTTCTTGACAGGTGCTTTTTATTATCCAAATAATGCTTAAGACTTTGAATTAATATTTTTGTAATAGGATATGTGAACTCAAAAATAGATAAAATTTGCCTAATATTTTTCATCGATTCAGAAAAATTTTAGAAACTGCAATAGTAACCTAAACATCGTCTGTCTTATTGAATGACAGGTACAATTATTAAGTAGTGAATAAAGTAATATATTGTTCTGAATTTTAAAATTACGGACGTTGTGTAAACGCTCAATAATGTTTGCTTCAGCATTTTTTTGATGATATTATTTTAAGAAATAGCAATTGATCTTTTAAACTGAAATATTTTTGGAGTATTGTTTATTAGAAAAGTGCAAGTTGGTAAAAAACGGAAAAGAAAAAATTTATATGGGGTGAAAGTTCATGAAAAGAAAACAATTATTAATAATGTTTCTTGTTATTTGTTTAATGTTTTCACAGTTGTTGGGAACAGTTGCTTTTGCAGTAACTGAAAGTAAGACACAAACATCGTCAAATGGTAGTACTGTAGAATCGACAGAGAAAAATTTGCAATCATTATCTGAGGGAGCTGTTGAAACAGAGAACACGGATTCGTCAGCTATTCCAGATGTTTCTTCATCAGAAGAAACAGAGCAGTCGAAGGACGAACTAGCAGAAGGTCAGTTTGGAAATAGTTCGTGGTATATTAGAAACGATTTTACTTTAGTTATTCGAGGTGGAGAATTTATTGATACAAAGGGAGAATCTCCCTGGATATCTTATAAAGATAAAATTCAGAAGATTTTAATTGAAGAAGAAGTAACTTTATCAAGAGAGTCTAGCCACTTATTTCAAGGGTTATCAAAACTTTCAGAAATTGATTCAATTGAAAATTTGAAAATCATGCAGCCTACAAAACTGAATTATTTTTTTGAGGGATGTGAAGCACTAAAAAAAGTAGATTTTTCGAAGTGGGATACAAATAATGTAATTGAAAATGGGGATTTTTTAAGCAGTTGTGAGAATTTGGAAATAATAAAGCTAGGTACCGATTCGATATTTCGGGAATATAAAGATGAAAAGAGACAAAATCAACCCAATCGTCCTTCGTTTATTTGGAAAGGAAGGGAATCAGCCAAAACATTTTACAATATCTCTGAATTATTGAGTCAGAACGAAGGGCTTCCTGATGATTATTACAAAGAGCTCGCTCCAGAAAAGGCTGAGATCGAAATAAAATATTTAGATGAAAACGACAAAGAAATCCATGAAAGTAAGAAACTATTCGGAGTGATAGGAGAAGACTACGATATTGGAAATGATGAGTATCAGTTGAAAATAGATGGTTTTCAGTTGGATGATAATAAATTACCGGAAACACAGGGAACATTCCAAGAAGCGAGTCGGATACTCATTTTTCAGTATAAAAAAATTGCTATTCGTTCAAAACAAGCTATCGAGACTCCAAACGTTGTTTACAGATCCTATATTCAGTCTATGAGCTGGCAAGAATTCAAAAAAAATGGTGAAGTATCAGGAAAAAATGATCAAAATAAAAGCTTGGAAGCAATTGAAATCAAATTAGAGAATATTGGTGATGACAGTGGGATTGAATATCGAACAGCTACTCAAGATTTAGGTTGGGAGAAGCAATATTCTACTGGAGGTAGTACAGCCGGATCACCTGGTAGCGGGAAGAAGCTTGAAGCGATTCAGATTCGTCTTACTGGAGAACTCGCTGTCACTCATGATATTTTCTACCGTGTGTCCTCTGAAACATTTGGAAAACTTGATTGGGCGAAAAATGGCGAAAGTGCCGGGACTGAAAGTTTATCATGTGGCTTACAATCAATAGAGATTAAATTAGTAAGAAAAGGTAGTAATGAATTAGTAAGCAGTCCGAAAGCATTTGTTCGGGCACCATCAGTGGCTTATCGCTCACATGTAGAATCAAGCGGCTGGCAAAACTATGTTAGGAACGGTCAACAATCTGGAACTAGCGCACAGAAGAAAAGATTAGAAGGCGTTCAGATTCGAATTGAAAATACTAGTTTAGGCGGAAATATCCAATATCGGACACACGTTCAGGATAGTGGTTGGGAGTCTTCATTCAAAACAAACGATGAAGTATCTGGGACGACAGGCAAGGCTAAGAGATTGGAAGCTATTCAAATTAAGCTTACAGGAGACATCGCCAAGTATTTTGATGTTTATTATCGCGTGCATGCGCAAGGCTTCGGATGGCTTGACTGGGCAAAGAATGGAGAAAGCGCTGGAACCGAGGGGTTAGCGTGTCGTTTGAATCTTTACAAATCAAACTAATCAAGAAAGGCTCAAATGAACTGACTAGCAGTCCAAAAGCTTTTGTAAAACGTCCAATCTTAACCTACCGTTCACATGTGGAATCATCAGGTTGGCAAAACTATGTCAAAGACGGTCAAAAAACAGGAACGAGTGGAAAAGCAAAAAGATTGGAAGCTATTCAAGTTCGAATCGAAAATAGCGGTTTGACCGGGACTGTTCAATATCGGACACATATTCAGAACAATGGTTGGGAATCTAGTTTTAAAACTAACAATGGGATTTCAGGAACAACTGGACAGAAAAAAAGGCTAGAAGCTATACAAATAAAACTCACTGAAGATATTGCTCAATATTTTGATGTTTATTATCGCGCACATGTGCAATCATTTGGTTGGTTAAGCTGGGCGAAAAATGGCGAGAGTGCCGGAACTGAAGGAATGGGTGCACGAATGGAATCGCTAGAAATTAGACTAGTTCCAAAAGGTTCAAACCAACTGACAAGCAGTTCGAAAGCATTTGTTCAAGCGCCGACGGTATCTTATCGGACCCATGTTCAAGGAATCGGCTGGCAGAATTATGTGAAAAGTGGTCAAACTGCTGGAACAAGCGGACAAGGCAGAAGAGTAGAAGCCATTCAGATTCGGACAGAAAATAATGCCTTGGGTGGAGGTATTCAGTATCGAACACATATTCAAAGTAATGGTTGGGAAATTTCTTCCAAATATAACAATGCAGTATCAGGAACGACCGGACAGGCTAAACGACTGGAGGCCATTCAAATACAGCTAAATGGAGAAATTGCCAAGCATTTTGACGTATATTATCGAGTACACGCTCAAAACTTTGGCTGGCTTGGTTGGGCAAAAAACGGGATGAATGCAGGGACTGAAGCTTATTCTTATCGCTTAGAGGCAGTTCAAATTAAGATGGTACCTAAGTGGGGAACCCCGCCGTCACCAACATCGAATACGTATAAGAAAAAGCCGTCGAAACCAACTCTTTCAAGTTTTCTTGGAACAACGAAAAGTAGGATTTTCAATGAAATGCAAAGACATCAAAACGATTGGTATTATCTCACAACACCGTTCGTAGGAACGCTCGGGAATAATGCTTCAGTAATGAGTCCGCGGGGAAATCCAACAATTTATGGTCCAGGAATGAATTGTACAGGATTTATTGCCACTATGACAAGAAATGGTGGGGGTAACCTTTCAAATATTACACGGAAGTCTAATCAATATGGTGGACCTTGCAACGGGTATAATTGGCGAAATGCTTTGGTGCCAACAGTTCAACACTATAGTTATCGAACAGTCAATGACCTACTGAGAAGCGGTAAAGCGGAAAAGGGCGATCTAATCTATTTTGAAGCAGATTATTCCCGACCTAATCCAGATTGTCACCTCGGATTTTTCTGGGGAAACAATTCTTCTCACGACCGTATTTGGCACTCTACTTTCCCTGCAAATAAGATGTCAAACATATACTCAGCAACACCTTACTCGAAAGTACTTCTCTTCAAACTATAATCGAGCAGAATGGCAGCCGAAAACAAAAATTTTTGGCTGCTTTTCACTTGTATATTTTTCTTAGTAGTTCCAAGCTTAGAGATTCCTCACGGAAGTTGACTTCCTCAGCTAAAAAAAGTATGCTAAAAAGGTTTTCAGCGGTTCATCAACCATCCCGCTTTAAAAAAACTCGGAGAAAGAAGGAAAAATATGAATTTGACGGAAAGTAAACGTGTCACTGTGGTAGTGACCAATGGGATTATCATGGCGCTTTATTTAGCCTTGACGATTTTAGTTTCACCGGTAGCTTCTGGTGCGATCCAATTTCGAATCTCAGAAAGTTTGAATCATTTGGTAGTTTTTAATCGAAAATATCTATGGGGGATCCTTGGCGGAGTGGTCGTGTATAATGCCATTTTCGGTATGGGGTGGCTAGATGTCGTGTTCGGTGGGGGACAAACCTTGTTGGCGTTAGCTTTTACAGCGAGCCTACAAAATATTGTTAAAAATACAAAAATTCGCTTGGCTTTAAATGTCGTATTCTTCAGCGTAAGTATGTTTTTAATCGCATTGATGCTGAATTTGACGGCCCAATTGCCTTTCTGGCCAACTTACGGCTGGACGGCTTTGAGTGAAGCGATTATCATGACAATTTCGGCACCCATTATGTATTACTTAAATCAACGTTTGCATTTTGCCAAACAAATCTAAAAAAAGACGAGCCTGCAACTAACGGCTCGTCTTTTATATTCAGTTGATTAGTCTTTCATCGACAAAGCTTCCACATCTTTGATCTCGAAATGTTTGCGTTCAAGGTGATCGATAATTTGATTTAGTTTGTTTTCATCTACGCCGGCCGGTAACGTAAACAGAGTCCGTCGACCTTTGAAATCTTTACCAACATCTAAAGTGATACAGCTGGCAATTGTGGTAAATTTTGAAATGATTTTTGCCATTACGGCCAGATCGCCACGTTTGCCGGTAGATACAATCGTCAGCACATAACTTCCTGTTTGAACATTCCAAGATTGGGATAGCATATTCAATAAAGTGCTGTGGGTTAAAATACCGTAAAAATGATGATCTTCATCTAATACAGTGATATAAGGCAGTTCTTTAATCGTAAAAAAGATCTTGAAAAACGAAGTATCTAATGAAATAAATTTTGTTGCATTTTTCAGCAAATGAGTGACGGGCAGATCCATATCGCCACCGTTTGCTTTGTGCCGGTAAATATGCATTTTATAGATATTGCCTCGGAAAATTTGATTACTTTCATCTAGAATCGGAACGCAACGAAAACCAGTCTTTTCTAAAATGTCTAAAGCTTCCTGCAATGATGTCGATTCGTTGATGGTTGTTAAATTTTCTTTGGGATAAACGAGACTTTTTAATAACATCCAATAACCCTCCAATAAAGCTATTCATTCTTTCATCATACTATCATATTCTTCTAGATAAAGAAATTTATTTTAGAAAGAATTCAATCTAATCCAGCGAATGACTTGAAATACAGAATTTGCTACGGAGATTGACATTAAAAAAAATAGATGATAATGTTAGTCTGTAGCTTTGTGGGTGACATGTTCGTTAGCCAGATGGTATACGGCATGACAATCAGACTCATTTTTTTGTAAAAAAAATGAATACATTAATAGGAATTAGGATGCGAGTCCAACTTTTCGTAATG
>NZ_BCQF01000032.1 GCF_001544295.1 Enterococcus pseudoavium NBRC 100491 | reverse complement strand
GAAAAAGCAAATGATAAAACATTCACAATGAATCGAGGGTTTTATTTCATATTATGGAAAAAATTGACAGCGTTAAATAAATGGTGTATGTTTTAAAGTAACTTAAGCAGTCTGACAATTCTTTTTTTATTTTTCTTATTAGTGAAAATAATCACAATAATTATATGAATTAGGAGGAAATAGCATGATTGAAACGTTTGTTTTTTCTAGTGAGTGTCTTTTTTTACGAGAAGAAGATCAGGTACATGCGCATCAGTTGCTGGATTATTTGAAGAGTCGGAAGCAGCAAGTGGGAATGGTTTTCTATGATCAAGCAACCATGAACCAAGTTTTGCTGGAGCATCATTTGGCTGACTATTTGGATTTTTCTATCAATGGCGAAGAAGTTGGGAAGATTCCGCAAGGACTAATCGATTTTTTACAAGTTGAGTTGAAGCATCAAACGGTCAATTTCATTTCCAATTCACTGGATCAATTGCAAGCGGCTGAGGCATTAGGCTTTGCTCCAATCTATCTTGCGGATAGCTGCTATAAAGAGGAGCCAACTTGTCAAGCCTTTAGTGATTTTGGTCAATTGCATTTGGGGGTTATCGCGCATCGTTTTGAAAAATTAACGTAGCCCGCCTTAATCGAATAGCCCAAGTGTTTAAGTTGCTCAGCAGCGATTGTCTTGGCACAGGAAGCTGATTATTTTTCAAAATATAATAGACAGTAGAACCTGGCTTACAACATTCTGTAAGTCAGGTTTTTTCTGCTTTATTTAAGTAATGTATTTTATCAGCTAGCTAGTTATAATTCGTATATTCTTTTTTAAAAGAAATTATTTTGGGAATGAAATATGATAAACTTATGGGTGGACGAAACCCAGTTAATTAAAAGGGAGAAGGTGAATATTTTGGGAAAACATTCAGATCCCAATCAAAAAGCTGCGGGGAAATATATCGTAGTTGGTCTGGCAACCGTACTATTGGCAGGTGGTCTCTATTTTGGTGCGACTCGGTTATTAAATAAACCGGCTGAAGAGCCACAAAAAACGCTCACAGCTAAAGAAAGTCAAACAAAAAAAGCTGAGACGAGTACGAAGCAGACAACCAAAAAGGTAGCAAAGCAGTCTTCACAGGCAACAACCGCCTCTTCGACTAAGCAAGCCAAAAAGCAACCAACGAAACAGTCAAGTAGCAGTCAGGCGGCAGCAAGTTCGAAAAAGAAAAGTAAAAAGAGTTCCGAGTCGAAGCCTAAAGCCGTTAAATTAGACACGGCAGCCTTGACGAAAAGTGCCGGCAAGGTTTACTACGGGGTTCATTATTTTAATACCAATCAGGATTTTTCTAGTAAGAATTCGGAGCCAACGAGCGCGGCCAATATCATTGAATTATTTATTATGGATTATGCGTTAGCACAAAGCGATGGAGCGAATCAGTTGATCAATGATCAAGCATTAACTGACTGGTTAAAACCAATGATCCAGCAAAATGATCTCAATGCGACAAATGTTTTGATCGATCATTATGGGATCGATCAGTTGAATACCTATTTCAAAGAGCAAGGTTATACGGATACTCGGATCGAACGGCGAATGGTGGATATCAATGTTCGGATCACGGCTGAGGATAACTATACGTCATTAAATGATTGCCTGAAATTGTTGGAAAAAATCTATGATAGTCGTGAAAAGGAACCGCAAAAAACGATGCTGGATCTTTTAAAGGGGCAAGTCATTCGGACAAAGATTCCGGCAAAATTATCTAAGGATGTCACTGTGGCAAATATTACAGGGGAACAGCAAAATGTCGAAAATGATATTGGTATCGTTTGGGCTAAAGATCAGCCTTTTGCGCTGGTCGTCTTGACCAACGAAGTATCCGATATCGTAAAAACGAGAACAGCCATTGCTGACTTTAGTTTGGCCGCCAGTAAATGGAACTAAGCCTCTGGCAAGGCCCTGTGTTAGCATTTTTGAGTCAACACAAAACGTGCTATGCAGGCTAGTTTGAATAAAAAATAAACTTTTGACTAAGGTTGTGAATGATATGAACAAAGAAGAATTTTTAGCGAAAATTAAGGGCGGCTTGATCGTTTCCTGTCAGGCGCTACCGGGAGAACCACTGTACACAGAGCAGGGTGGTGTTATGCCTTTGTTGGCACTTGCGGCACAAGCAGGTGGCGCCGTTGCGATTCGCGCCAACTCGGTTCGCGACATCAAAGAGATTCAAGGCGTTGTCGATTTACCTTTGATTGGCTTGATAAAAAAACAATACCCACCAGAAGAACCCTTTATCACTGCCAGTATGCAGGAAGTCGATGAGCTAGCAGCTCTGGGAATAGCAGTAATCGCGCTTGACTGTACGTTGCGTAAACGTCACGACGGTTTGAGGATTGAACAGTTCATTCAGCAAATCAAAGAAAAATATCCGGAACAATTATTGATGGCTGATATCGCGACTTTTGAAGAGGGAATGACCGCTTTTTCCGCTGGTGTTGATTTTGTCGGGACGACTTTATGCGGCTATACGGCTGAAAGTGCTGAAGACACAGAACAAGGTCCAGCTTTTGAGTTGATGACCAGACTGGTCGATTCGGGCGTAGCGGTGATTGCGGAAGGTCAGATCCACACCCCTGAGCAGGCCAAAAAAGCGCAAGATATCGGAGTCGCTGGGATCGTAGTAGGCGGAGCCATCACACGCCCCAAAGAAATCACTCAACGCTTTGTAGCAGGACTAAAGGAATAATTTATGGAGAAAGGAGGCTTTGTCAGCTCCTTTCTTTTTTTATCAGTTCTTAAACTAGAAGATGATTTTTTGAATAAAACTAATTATGGATAAAAAGTGCAAAAGCTTTTTAAACATATCAGAGTGAGATATAGGAATTTTTTGTTGTTCCTTTTTATATTTTTGTTTTGCCTAGTGAGTTTTTCTTATTTACCCCACTTATTTATTTTGAAAGAATTTAATAAAAAATTCGTAATCTTTTATGTACGAAAACGCAGGTGAAGAATTTTCTTCTAGATAATTTTGTCTTAATTATCTAGAAGTTGTACTAGGCTTCTCACTCACTTAAAGATGATTTTTACAATAAACATACCTATCGGCTAGTATTTTTTTGCTCAAATATTGTAATAGAAGTACGTGGACTTATGAAAAATAAATTATTTTATAGCATTCTCGACCAACCTATTGTTGTTTAATTCTAGTTATGAGGCTTTTTTTATGACTTGAATTTGTAAATTCAAGATATAAAGTGTTATAAAGTTCTCCAAAAAAATAATCTTACCAGTCTTATATATTGCTGTAATATCCTGAGATTAATAAATATAGAAATATAAAGAGTGAATGGTTATAAATATGAAATGTTTTTTGACAAGCTTATGTATACAGCATCTTTCTAAATGATTATTTATTATAATAAAAAAAGTAATATAAATGATGTATCATAGAATTATCAAGGAATGTACAGAATTAAAATAACTTGTTTTATAATTTAGTTTGATATAAAATGTTATTTATAAAGGCAAACTTTATTGGAAGAAAACATGTAGTAGATTTATTTTAAAGGATGGAGGATTTATGGATAAATTTCGTTATTTAATTTCAAAGTGTAAAGAGAGTTCCAATATTCATTGGAGAGTTCTAG
Organism: Enterococcus pseudoavium NBRC 100491; assembly: GCF_001544295.1. Taxonomy (GTDB): domain Bacteria; phylum Bacillota; class Bacilli; order Lactobacillales; family Enterococcaceae; genus Enterococcus_A; species Enterococcus_A pseudoavium. Next base: position 21,486 of record NZ_BCQF01000032.1, on the reverse strand, counting down.
CATACGTATCAGTAATTCTAGGTATTATTATTTCAATAAACAATGTATTAAATGTGTCAATTTGGTTAGACGATGCCTATACTTTAGGGATAATAAAATATCCTGCAAGTGAAATTATCTATCTAACTGGCTTAGATGTTCACCCTCCTTTGTATTATTTAATTGTGAGATTCTTTTTTCTATTGTCCCCGGCTAATCCTTTTATGCAAGTAATTTATGGTCGGTTTATTTCACTGTTACCTATTTTAATTACTATATTTGTCGGTTTTCTAATTTTTAGAGAATATAATATGGATAAATATAAATCAATTTTTTTTAGTAGTTTATTTATGTTTATGCCTCATATTTCTTATTACTCAGTTGAAATTAGGATGTATTCTTGGGCTATGCTTTTCATAGGAGTATCTTTTTTTGGAGCACTTAAATATTTGAAAAATTATTCTTATAAATGGTTATTCCTTGTGTTACTAGGCAGCACCTTAGCTGCTTATACACATTATTTTTCTGCAGTTATGGGGGGATTGATTTTTCTGTTCCTTTTTATCTATGGTTTAGGTAAAAAAAGTAAAAAAGTAGTTGTTGAAGCTTTTATTGCAGCAATCCTCTTTCTCATACTTTATTCTCCTTGGTTGATTGTAGCAATTGGACAAGTAAAGGGAGTAGCAAATAGCTATTGGATCCCCCCACTCACAATAAAAACGATAGCAAAAATATATTTATGGCCCTTTGTAGAAAGTGTTATGGGTACGTTTATTTCTAAAAAAGATTTATTAATAGGTATAATTATGACGGTAGTTATGCTGACTTTTGGAAGTCCATACTTTTTCAAAAAAGTTCCACGTTATGAAACACCAATTATTAGTTTAGGCATTTGGATATTTTTAGCGACAGTTAGCTTTTCTGTTCTTATTTCGATTTTAATGAGTCCTGTTTTCGATGTTCGCTATTCATTCCCTGCACTTTTCCCTCTATACATCTCCCTGGTACTGTTACTAGATAGAGTTTTCTGTTTTACTAAATTTAAGCAAGCCTTTTTTATCATCATCACGTCTTTTATTGTTATCAATACTACTTTTTGTGTAATTTCAGCTAAGAAAAATTTTACTCAAAATGTGGAAATGAGAGAATTAATAAATTCTAATTGGCTTGAAAAGGCACCCGTTGTTAGCCTGGATACTGAAGAAATGTCTCATAGTGCAACGTTCTCCTTTTATAAGGGAACTGCAGTTTTTGATTCTGCCATGGAAGAAATTGTTAGTGAAGGAAAAGAAGGTGGGACGGCACCTCAGATTTTTTTAAAAAAACAATACCGGATATTTTTCCGGTATCAAAAATCAATATAAATTCGTTGAAATCTGTTATTGTTATAAAGCCTATTTGGAGTAGTAATGATCGCCTTGAAAAATTATTGGAAAAAGGTTTCGTAATCAAAGAAGAAAAAACAATTAATGTGCGACAAACCGGAATGGCTAGGATGTATCTACTGAGAAAAGGAACTAATAAATAATTTGATCATCTAGAAATAAATACAATTCAGACGATTATTATGGTAGATTAAGTCATTAGTTTGGAAAATATTTTGGCGATTTTTGCTTCAATTGTTAGTATCACCGTTGTTGTTTTCAGGGTCAAGTTATTACAAAACTAACGAATTTATTTCCTTGGTTGATTTGAATCGGTGTCTTGTTGATTGCCTATTACAATGGTCTTCAGGCTAGTTGAATAAGGACCAGTTGATCGTAATTTACATGGTGTGAAACAAGTTCCTATTGCTTTATGTGTTCTATTAGTCGAGATGTATTTTTTGTTCAATCAAAAAAATTATATAAAATGTCCAATGTCTGTGTGATATTGGACGTTTTTGATGTTAACTGTTTTTTACCAAATACTTTTTCGAGATCAGGTTTATTAGAGCTGAGAACGATTCTCTCTTGGAAGCCTTGCGGAGGAAAAATACCTTCGTTATACTAAGAGAAGATTGTAAAGGTTTACACAAGCGTTGTAGACAAACAAGAAGAGATGAGCTAGGAGGTGGAAAAATGGTTCGGCGATGACTTTGAGTGCCGCAAAACTTAGAGGTTCTAAGCAGGCCAATTAAATATTTTTCCTCCTCGGATCAATTAACCTAACAATTATCCTAGGGCAGCCTTTTTGGTGTGCTCTTTTCTATTGAAGGAAAAATTATCAAGGCTGATTTTCAGCTAACATGATTCAATGAAAATACCAATAGAAAAGGATGGGTAAGATGGAACTAAAAACAAGTTTACCAGAGATTTTTGACGAGTTTGGCGAAGCGAGAAGACAAGGCTTTTTAGCAGTCAAGGAGATCAAAGAGCAAGGAAAACCAGTGGTGGGCGTTTATTGTACATTTATGCCGGAAGAATTGGTTTTGGCTGGCGGCGCGATCCAGATCAGCCTCTGTTCGACTTCCGATGAAACGATCCCGGATGCAGAAGAAGATCTGCCACGGAACTTGTGTCCGTTGATTAAGTCGAGTTACGGCTTTGGGAAAACGGATAAATGTCCATATTTTTATTTTTCTGATTTAGTCGTGGGTGAAACGACTTGCGATGGCAAGAAAAAAATGTACGAATATATGGAAGAATTCAAGGATACCTATCTGATGCAGCTACCTCATATGCGCGATACGGAAGAGAGTAAAAAATTGTGGTACAGCGAGTTGGTCCGCTTCAAAGAAAAACTAGAAGATTTCTTGGGTGTAGAAATCACAGATGAAAAAATTCGTGAAGCAATCACGTTGAAAAATCGTGAGCGGAAAGCAAAGCAAGATTTTTATCGTTTGGGGCAATTAAATCCGCCGGCGATCAGTGGACAAGAAATTTTCAAAGTAATGTATGGGTCGCAATATAAATTTGATAAAGAAGAAGTCATCCAAATGCTGGAGGAAACAACGGCGAAAGTCAAAGCAGAATATGAATCTGGTAAACGGTTGGATCCGAAGCCCCGGATCTTAGTCACGGGATCACCTATGGGCGGCGTCACCGAAAAAGTCATTCGCGCGATTGAAGAAAATGGCGGCATGGTGGTTGCTTATGAAAACTGTACCGTGGCCAAAGCCGTGGAACGCTTCGTCGATGAAACGGAAGAAGATGTCTATCAAGCATTGACCGATAAATACATCAATATCGGCTGTGCCTGTATGTCGAATAATCAGCCACGCAAAGACTTGTTGAGTCAAATGGTCGATGACTATCAAGTCGATGGCGTGATCGATATGGTCTTGCAAAACTGCATTCCATTTTCAGTGGAATCATTGAAGATCAAACGGTTCTTGAATGAAGAAAAGCAGATTCCTTACATGTATTTAGAGACGGACTATTCGACATCAGATATTGAACAAATCAACACACGCGTCACAGCGTTTATCGAAATGTTAGAGGAAGAGGCTGTATGTACACAATCGGTTTAGATTCAGGATCCACTACTACTAAGGGTGTGCTGTTTTTTAATGCAGAGATGCAAGATAAATATTTAGTGCCGACAGCGGGAAATCCGAAAGGTGCGATGACCGAAGTGGTGGATTATTTTAAGACCCAGTATGGCTTGACTGAGTGGCGGCTAGTAACGACGGGTTACGGACGGAAGCTGCTGCCGGCGGATTTAGTGGTGACTGAGATCACTTGTCATGGCAAGGGGGCGGAATATCTTCACCCTGGAGTGAAGCAAGTCATTGATATCGGTGGGCAGGATTGCAAGACGATTCAGCTGAATGGTCGCGGCAATGTCGTAGAGTTCAGTATGAATGATCGCTGTGCGGCTGGGACGGGTCGTTTTGTGGAAGTCATGATGCGTACGTTAGGGGAAGAGATTGCTGATCTTGATCGATTTGTTCAAGATGCCCAGCCTGTTACTATCAATAGTATGTGTACGGTCTTTGCTGAGTCAGAAGTTATTAGCTTGATTTCAAAAGGCGAAGCCCGCGAAGATATTGCACTGGGAGTGCTCCATTCGATCGCTCAACGAATCAGCAGCCAATATGTTAAGCTACGTCCTACTCGCGGCGAAGAGGTATTATTTACTGGTGGCTTATCAAAAAGTGCGACTTTTGCCAAAGTGTTAGCGCACTATGTTGCGGCCCCCGTCCAACGGGATGAATTATCTCAGTACGCCGGAGCGATTGGAGCCGCTCAGATTGGGATCAAGAAATTAGGGTAATTCAAAGAAGCTGTGACAAAAGTAGTCAGCTGCAAGAAATTTCGGCTTATTTCCGAAGAAGCTGTTTTTGGAATACCGTTTATTCGAAAAAAGGAGAAGTGACAAGACTTTTGTCACTTCTCCTTTCTTGTATTCTCTAAGACATTCTCGTGAATAGTTGGCGCAGTGCGATGCTGAAAGCTGGCAAGTATAAGAAAAATAGCGACAGCCGTTGCCAAATCCCTCGCGTGGAAATAAATCCTCTACCGATTAGTGGTAGATAATAGGCGGCAAATAAAATCAAAGTCACGATCGAACCAAGCAAGCAAATACAATAGAAAAGTACCTGCCTTTTCTTCTGCTTAAGCTGGGCTTGAAAAGCTAGTAATAAAGGGACTAGCATCATGGCGACCATCGAAATACCAGAAAAAGCAGCATGTAAAAAATAAGCCGGGCTAAAGAAGTTGGCAGATTCACTGATAGGGACTACGCCAGTCAAAATACAATCACCGAGACCATAAAGTGCGATTGCTCCTGCCAAAATTTGCGCCAATTGTTTCGATTCGGATTGAAAGAAGGTGTAGATGCCGAAACTCGACAGTACGAACAAAGTGCCTGTAATGACGGAGCCAGTATTAAAATAATTTTGAACAGGGCTAGTCGGTTCACCTAATTGGCTGATGATCATCGTCATTTGATCGAATTCAGGATAAAAGCGGCCTAAATAGTAGGGTAAGGAAAAATCTCCAATAACTGCAAGTAGCAGAAATAGCGGAGATAGTTTTCGCAAAATAAACATATAAACTCCTTAAAAACTTTTTCTTTATCATACTTTATTACTAAGAGAAATTCGAGAGATCGATCCGAGTCATCTTCTTTTTCGGTTTTCACTTCCTACAGGAAAAATCGGATTGACTAGCTAGTCATTGACTTGAAAGTCAAAAAGGAGTATTCTTTCGGTATAGATTCAGCAATATTTGGTTGGATTTTCAGGTGGATTAGACGAATGGAGTGAGCAGGATGGAAACTCAGATCGTATCATTAACACATGTTGAGAAAAAATTTGGGAAGTTTCAAGCGTTGAAGGATGTGACCTTTGATGTAAAAAAAGGAGAGGTGCTAGGCTTTATTGGGCCCAATGGTGCTGGAAAATCGACAACGATCCGGATTTTATTAGGGATGTTGAAAAAAAACAGTGGGGATGCGCGAATTTTTGGCAAAGATGTTTGGCAGGAAGCTACAGCGATTCATCAAAAGATTGCTTATGTACCAGGAGATGTTTATCTTTGGCCGAATTTGACTGGTGGGGAAATTATCGACTTGCTGTTACGCTTGAATGGTCAGCAGCGGAGTGCTAAAACGGAAGCATTGATCGAAAAATTCCAGTTGGATCCTAAGAAAAAAGCCCGGACCTATTCAAAAGGAAACCGGCAAAAAGTCGCCTTAGTAGCAGCGCTATCACAAGAGGCCGAATTATATATTTTTGACGAACCGACCTCTGGTTTAGATCCGTTAAATGAAAAAAGTTTCCAAGAAGAAGTATTGAAATTGAAAGCAGCGGGGAAAAGTATCTTATTGTCCAGTCATATTTTGTCGGAAGTAGAAAAAATGTGTGATCGGATTGCCATCATTCGTGCAGGAGAGATTATCGAAGTAGGAGACTTGGCTTCGATGCGGCATTTAACACGGATGGAGCTGACCGTTGAAACGCAAAGGCCACTAGATGGGATCGAACGGCTAGCCGGTGTCCACAAAGTTGAATTTTCAGCGGATACTCATCGGCAGGCAGTCCTTTCAGTCGATCGTGAAGAGTTGACGACGATCATGACCTTTTTAGCTGAAAAACAAATCATCAATTTAACATCGACACCGCCAACATTAGAAGATTTGTTTTTACGGTATTACGAAAAACAAGGGGCTGATTCTCATGAGTAACGGAGCCAAGACAGGTTACTTATTAAAGGCCAATTTGAAACAAAATCGGTTTAAACACCTCATTTGGATCGCCATTTTAGTTGGTTTATTCGCGGCGGCAGCGACGAAGTTCAATGTTTTGTTCGGTACGCAAACGGATATTGATGCGATCGTTGAGACGTTGAAAACACCAGCGATGGGTTCATTGTTTGGCGAGTTCTCGGCGGTTAAACCCTATACGACGGCTAATGTTTTCGCTTCGGAAATGCTGGTCTTCATGGGGATGTTCATGGTTTTTATGAATATCTCATTAGCGATCGCCAACACGCGTGCAGAGGAAGATTCTGGTTTGCTGGAAATGATTCGTTCACGGACAGTGGGGCGGTTAGCGCCGATTTATGCCACTGTGATCGAGATTCTTTTGCTGAATGGTTTGATGGGGATTTTATATGTAGCTAGTTTGGTGGCCGCCGATTTAAAGGGGGCTACACTGCAAGGTGATCTCTTGATGGGAGCGAGTATTGCTAGTATCGGGATCATGTTTGGCTTTATCAGTTTGCTAATGGCACAGTTGGCGAACAATGCTCGTAGTGCCAACTTTATGAGCTATGGGCTGTATGGTCTTTTTTATATTATTCGGATGATGACCGATGTGACCAATCCAAAATGGACGTGGCTCTCACCAGTCGGCTGGATTCAAAAAACAGCAATCTATACGGATGATAATTGGTTGCCAGTTGTTTTGACGCTTGCACTAGGTGTGGTTTGCTTAGTAGTTGCGATCAACATTGCAGCGACTCGCGATATCGGCAGCGGCATTTTAGCATCGAGGGAGGGAAAAGCCAGCGCTGGGAAGACCCTGTCTTCACCGCTAGGCCTAGTTCTAACAGTCGAGCGTAACAGTATGATCGGTTGGATTTTGGGCAGCTTAATTCTAGGTGCAGCCTATGGTTCAATTTTTAATACGATCGGTGATATTATTGGGACGAATCCGACCTATCGAAAAATCCTCGGGGTGACCCAAATCAATGCGGCCAACCAAGAATTGATCTTGAATTATTTGAATATGTTGGGCATGTTTTTTGTAGCGATCGCGGCGATCAGTGGGATAGTGATTATTTTCCGTTTAAAATCAGATGATCAAAAAGGCTATTTAGAGATTCTACATGCGAAAAGTATTACTAAAACCCGGTTAGCAATGAGTTACATTGGTGTCGGAACGCTAGTCAGCCTAGTAGTTTTTACCGCGATGTTGGCAGGGACTTTCTTTATTGGAAATGCCACACTGGAACAGCCACTTGCTTTGAAATACTTTTGGGAAACACTACTGGGCTTTTTACCAGCAACCTTGTTTTTTGTTGCAATCGGTAGTTTCTTGACCGGTGCGTTACCAAAATTGACGAGTGTCCTCTGGCTCTATCTAGCTGCTAGTGTGTTAATAAAAATGTTTGGTCCACTGTTGAATCTCTCGGAGCAGTCAGCTAATATTTCACCATTAGGTTGGGTGGGCAAGGTTCCAACTGAAGCAGTTAATCGGCCAGTCATGGTCAGTTTGTTGGCGGCCTTTCTAATTTTGACACTGCTTGGGTTAGTCGGCTACAATAAACGGGATTTGGAGTGATTTGATGAAAGAAGTCGTGAAAGATCCACAAAAGGAAAAAAATATTTTAGCAACCAGTGCCAAATTATTTGGCAAGTCTGGTTATCGTGAAACGAAAACGGATCAAATTGCTGTAGAAGCAGGAGTGTCTAAGGGCTTGCTGTTTCACTACTTTGGCAATAAAGCCGGCTTGTATCAAGCGACCTATGATTATGCTGCTGAATTTTTTTACCAGCAGATCGATTATTCGGTTTGGACGGAAGCTGCTGATTTATTGGAGATGGTGGTAGACGCGACTAAATACAAGATCTCGCTGCAATTAAAGTATCCGATTGAATTTGATTTTCTGCTGAAGGTTTATGCGGAGATGAGGTTATTGCCTGAGCCTTTGCGAACGGTAATGGAAAAGCGACTGACAGCTGATATGAAACGCAACATGACATTGACGGATGCTGTGATCAGCAAATTACCTTTACGCAACGACGTTCGAGAAGAGGATGTCCGCGAGACGATTTATGCAATTTTAACTAGTGAAACGACTAAAATCCAGCAAGAACTGTCTCAGCATCCTGAATGGACAACGATTGAAGATTTGCTACCGATCATTGAGCGCTTGAAGCGGAAATTAAAGATTCTTGAATATGGCTTCGTGAAACTCTAAAAAAAGAGGTATGACAAAAGGCTTGTCATACCTCTTTTTTCAGAATAAACGATGTTTCAAAAGTGGCTTCTTAGGAATAAGCCAAAATGTCTTGCAGCTGACCACTTTTGTCACAACCTCTTTTTAGCGTACAGAAGTTAAAGAAGCGAGAAGATGACCATCAGGGAGAAGCTTTCTTCTGCTAGTGCCCCGAAGAAAAGAAGCAAACTATCGACAAAGAGCACACTCATGTTGGTACCGAACATTACCGCTAGTCGCTCTAATTTATCGGTAATTTTTTTTTCTTTGAAATAAACGAGGAAAAGATAAAAATTAGCCAGTACAAGTATCAGCATTGAAAGTATGATGGCGATCTTCATGAGTGTCCTCCTTTACTTGATCAAAAATAATCAATTTTCTATTGTTTATTATACTACGTGATCTTTAGAAAAAAAGGAAAAATACCCAAGCTTTAGATTCGCTTTATAAAAGTTAATTAATGAGATTAGCAAAAAGAAACCGTATTCTATAAAACTTGATATTTTAGGGAAAATATATTATTGTTATAACAATAGAACTTTTAAAGGAGTGATAGCTTGAACGAAAAGTTAGCTAAAGGAAAAGGTGCGAGTCCATTATATAGTCAAATAGCAGATGATTTACGCTTCAAAATTGTTTCTGGAGAATGGGGAGATGGAGAAAAAATCCCACCAGAACTAGATTTGTGTGATATTTATAGCGTCAGTAGAATAACAATCAGAAAAGCAATCGACGAATTGGTACGTGAAGGGTATTTGTATCGTGAACGAGCCAAAGGCACTTTTGTTTTGGCGATGGACCACTCCAATGAAAAAGAACATTATACAATGGTCCGTAGCTTCACCCGTGAAATGGAAGAATTGGGTAAAAAAGTCCGAACTTTACATGCGCAAGTTAGTTTAATTGAAGCTTCAGAACGAATCTCTCAGCAATTAGGGGTTGAAAAAGGTTCGAAAGTCCTTCAACTTAGAAGGACTAGAGGGGTTGATGGAGGTAAAGCCTTTGCTTATTTTGTGACCCACATTCCATATACAGAGAATTTTTCGCTGGACAGCAAGGATTATTATGGCTCCTTGTATGATTATTTGAAAACATTTGATATCGTCATGAGTGAAAGTAAGGAATATGTTGAGGCCTTGAATGCGACGCCTGAACTTCAGGCGGTCTTAGATGTACCGGAAAACACCCCGATTTTAAAAAGGGTTCGAATGGTTTCGAGAGCGGATGGGCAGTACAAAGAAATCAGTGATTGTTACTATATCGGTGACCAGTATCGCTACTATGTTGAAATCTAAATTAATAGGAAAGTGCAAAGTGATCAAGATCATTTTTGCACTTTTTTTTAAAAAAATAAAAAGAAAGCGTTGTCTTTTCGGGAGAAATGACTTATACTCAGTTTGTTTTATTGTTATAACAAAATGACATAAAGAGAATAGGAGTGTTAAAAATGGCAATATCTTTTATCCGAATTGATGATCGGATCATTCATGGTCAGGTAGTGACAAGATGGATGAGTGAACGAGCTTGCGATGGTGTTGTGGCAGTTGATGACCCTTCCGCCAATAATCCAACTTTATCAAAAGCGCTTAAGGGTGCAGTCCCCAAACCTTTGAAAGGCTTCGTTATGACTGTTGATCGGACAGCGCTGAAGTGGGAAGAAATCGTTAGCAGCAAGCGAAATTATTTTCTAATCGCGAAAACCCCAGAGACGCTTGTTCGTTTGTACGACGCTGGCGCAGATTTTATTGCTTGCTATCCAATTTTAAATGTTGGTCCAATGAGTGCACGAGAAGGCGCAGAAAAAATTGGTCCAAACGTGGCGATCACAGAAGGTGAACGAGCAGCTTTTGAACGTTTAGACTCATTAGGGATGGATATTCAGTTCAAATTAGTACCGGATTCAAAAGGCTTTACTTGGAAAGACATCAAAAAATAAAGAATGGAGGAATTTATTATGCTCTTTTTCCAAGCTGTATTAATCTCATTGCTGTGCTACTTAGGTGCTCTTGGCACTCCCTGGTTAATGGGATTGACCGGTGGCTGGTATACGATTAGCCGACCCTTAGTATCAGGATTTTTGATTGGACTTATTTTAGGAGATGTGACGCAGGGAATTATTATCGGGGTTGCTATTCAGGCAGTTTATATCGCAATGGTTACGCCGGGGGGGCAGATGCCAGCCGATTTGAACTTTGTTGCTTATCCGGCAATTGCTTTGGCTATTTTATCTAATTCATCGACAGAAGTTGCTGTGACTTTAGCTACGACGATTGGGGTGATTGGGACGATCGTGTTTAACTTCTTCCAAGTTGCCAACTCATTTTGGAATCACCGAGCACAAAAAGCGATTGAAGAAGGCGATGAAAAAGGCTTCCATTTCAATGCGATTGTGGGGCCCCAGTTGCTAAGTTTTGCTTTACGTTTTATTCCTTCATTCTTAGTAATCTACTTTGGCTCAAGCTTTGCCAAAGAAATGTTAGCCAGCATGCCGCAATATTTAATTGACGTTATGGGAATTTTAGGTGGAGCTTTACCAGCTATCGGGATCGTGATGTTGTTAACGGCGGTTGTTAAAGAAGACATCATGCTGTTATTCTTCCTATTCGGCTTTATCTGTGTGATTTTCTTAAAATTAAATATGATCGCTTTGGCAATCGGAGCGGGTGTGATTGCTTACATTTTCTTCCAAGCAAAATCTAAACCGACGGTGAAAGTTGCAACAGAAGATGGTTCTTATGACGATTTCGATGATGAGGAGGAATTTTAATGGAACAAAAAAGATCTTACCAACTTTTAGACAAACAGACGTTGAATAAATCCTATATTCGTTGGATGATGTATAATTTGGTGGCAACGAGTTTTGAGTTTTTAGAAGCCTTTGGGTTTGCTTTATCGATGGAGCCAATCGCCAAACGTTTATACAAAAATGATCCTGAAGCGCAAAAAGCAATGCTGAAAAGACATTCCGTTTTTTACAATACTGAACCGCAAATCGGTGCATTGATCAATGGTGTGGTCGTCGGATTAGAAGAACAACGGGCACTAGGTAAAGAAGAAATCGATGATGATTTTGTTAATGGCTTAAAGGTCGGTTTGATGGGTCCAATAGCTGGAATCGGTGATTCAATGATTCCGGGAATGCTGATTCCGATTTTACTTTCGATCGGGATGGGATTGTCGGAAAATGGTAGTATCTTAGGGCCAATCTTTTATATCGTTGCTTATAATACCATCATTATGTTAGGAACACGTTTTTTATTCTTTAAAGGTTATGAGTTAGGTGCTGAGTCAGTTGATACATTTGTTGGTGAAAAGGCCCAACAAATTACACAAGCCTTTTCTGTTTTGGGAATGATCGTGATCGGCGGAGTTGCAGCAAGTTACGTTAATTTGAAACTACCGATCGTCTTAAAATTCAGTAGTGCCAAAATTGATGTACAAAGTATTTTGGACGGTATTTTCCCCAATCTATTGCCGTTGCTTTTAGTACTTGTTTCTTGGTACTTGATGGCGAAGAAGGGTGTTTCGGCATTGAAGCTGATCGGTATTTATTTTGTAGCTGCCTTTGGCGGTGTAGGGATCGCTTATTTGATCCAAATGATGTTCTAAATGAAATTAAGTAGAAGGAGCAAGTAAGATGATTGGAGTTTTATTAGTGAGTCATTCAAAACTGGCTCAAGGGATGAAAACGGCAGTAGAATTTGTGGCTGGTGAGCAGAAAAATTTCTTTTCACTTGGCTTAGAAGAGTCTGGTGTGGCAACGTATAGAGTAGAATTGGAAAAATTAGTCGCTGATTTGCCAAAGGAGCTCAAACAGATGATCATTGTTTGTGATATTCCATCGGGTTCTCCTGGAACAAACGCGTATGATGTTTTAGCTCAAACTGATCTGGAAATCGAAATGCTTTCGGGCATGAATTTGGCGATGTTATTAGATATGATTTTGATGCGCGAAGGAAAAACGTTGCAGCAATTGATCGCTGACGGGATCCAAACAGGGAAAGATAGCATCAGTCGGATGGATTTTTCTGACGAAGAGGATGATGACGAGTTCTAATGTTATATCATTATGATTATTAAAGAGGGGTAAAAATGACATATAATTTGCGACCGGAAATCAAGATTAAACATGTTGCACAGACATGGGAAAGTTATGAACAAATTGTTGAAGAGTTGAATCAGCAATTTGACGCTGGCAAGAAAACAGTCACTTTAGAATGCTATCCAGGTGTGGATTTGTTTGAACTGGAGAAACAGCTGTTAAGCAAATTAACGGATGTTCGGCTAGTTAAAGCAGATGACTATGCTTATGATACGGAAACATTGACGAATAAAATCGCACCAAACTTAACAGAAGATCGTGTCTTTGGGATCATGTCCCATGCGATATTAGATGACTTTTATCCAGCGTATGAAGTGCAACAATTACAAAAAGACTTGGCAGAAGAAAAGCGGAAGATTGTTGTTTACGGTACAGGTGCGGCAATCATCCAGCCGCAACCAGATATTTTATGTTATGCCGATTTACCACGTTGGGAGATTCAAAAACGTTACCGCGCCGGCATGCCGAACTGGAAAGCTACGAATGAACAAGAAGATAATCTCAAAAAAGTGAAGCGCGGGTTCTTCTTCGAATGGCGAGTTGCTGACCGGCTAAAACAAAAATTGACTGATCAGATCGATTATCTGATCGATACGACTGTCCCGGAGCAAGTAAAAATGGTCGATGGCGCGAGTTATCGTGTTGCTTTGGATCAAATCGTGGAACAGCCTTTTCGCCTAGTTCCCTACTTTGATGCCAGTGTTTGGGGTGGCCAGTGGATGAAACAAGAATTTAATCTAGATCCTGATAAGGAAAATTATGGCTGGGCTTTTGATGGTGTACCAGAAGAAAATAGTCTATGTTTGGATTTTTCCGGAACAAAGATCGAGATTCCAGCGATCAATGTCGTCCATCAGCGTCCGATTGCTTTACTTGGAAAAAAAGTCCAGGCTCGCTTTGGCAATGAATTCCCAATTCGTTTCGATTATTTAGACACCGTTGGTGGGGGTAATCTAAGTTTACAAGTTCATCCACGAGTGGATTATATCCAAGATAAATTTGGTATGACTTATACACAAAATGAGAGCTATTACATTTTGCAGGCGGGTGAAAATTCGACTATCTATCTGGGAGTAAAAGAAGGAACTGAAAAAGCAGAATTATTTGATGAGTTGCGCAAGGCAGAGAATAGCGATTATCGTTTCCCTGATGAAAAATACATCAATTGTTTTCCTGTGAAGAAACACGATCACTATTCGATCCCAGCAGGTACAATCCACTGCGGCGGACCGGATACGGTGGTCTTGGAGATCAGCCAAACGCCTTATATCTTTACTTTTAAATTGTGGGACTGGGAACGATTGGGCTTGGATGGTGTTCCAAGACCGGTTCATTTAGACCACGGTGAAGAAAATGTGAACACAGATTACGATACGGCTTGGGTAAAAGAAAACCTGATCAATCCTTTCGAAACGCTTCATGAGGATAGTGACAGCCGTGTTGAAAAGACCGGATTACATGAGTTAGAATTTATTGAGACGCACCGTCATTGGTTCAAAAAAGAAGTGACGGTCAAAGTTCATCAAAGTGTTAACATGCTGAACTTGGTAGAAGGCGAAGAAATCACAGTCGAAAGTCTGGATAACAGCTTTGAGCCGTATGTCATCCATTATGGGGAGACCTTCATAGTACCAGAAGCAGTCAAAGAATATAAATTGGTTAATCATGGTGCATCAGATAAAGAAGTTGCTGTGATCCAAGCCTTTGTCAGAAACCTATCGTAAGCTGAGGAGGGAGAAAATGTTTGAGACGGGGTTAGGTATAACCTTTGATGAGACAACCCATGAATTTGTTTATCCGACTGCTGTTTTTGGTCCAGACCATGCAGAACAGCGTCATTTAAAAGACATTCTTCATAGCATGGCAGATCATGCAGCGACAGGGCCTGAGATTGTTTATTCAATAGCGATGGATGTAGGGTTAGAAAAGGATCGCTCAGATTTGCTAGAACGAGAATTGCTTTTTGGCATTGTTGCTTATGCGGATGGTTCGATCGGGAAAGAACCAGTCAAAAAGCCAAGGCCATATCCACGCCCTCTCAAAAGCTTGTCAGATGTCGACACCCGAGGTTTATGAAATCTGGTCAGGAGAAGCGATCATTTATATGCAAGAAAGAGCCGCTGACAATCCAGGGCGTTGCTATGCTGTTCGGGCAAAAGCCGGAGAAGTCGTGATTGTTCCGCCAGGCTGGGCGCATTGTACGATCAATGCTTCAAAAATGGAACGAATGCTTTTTGGCGCGTGGTGTGTGCGCGATTTTGGTTTTGAATATGATGATGTCCGTGCACATAATGGGTTAGCTTACTATCCTAAATTTGACGATCTAGGTCGGATTATCTGGGAGCAAAATCCAAGCTATCAAGCGGACAATCTGATCGAAAAATCACCACGGGAGTATCTAGAGTTTGCGATCGATTCTAAACGGCCAATTTATCAACAATATGAACAAAACAAAAGTAAATTCGACTTTGTGGTACGACCAGATTTGCGCAAAGAAAAATGGGTAGACTATCTTCCGTGAGTCAATAGTTAAGGGGGAGCGCGCGAAATATTTCCTAACAAAAGGACATTTCCATGCAAAACGCGATACAGGAGAGTACTATTTTGGCTTGCAAGGCCATGGACTACTGATGATGACGGAAAATGGTGAGACGCAGTTGGAAGCGGTCGTTCCCGGCTCCGTTCATTATATTCCAGGAAATACAGCACACCGTTTGATTAATACTGGAACAGGAATGCTGTCAGTTTCAGCTTGTTGGCAAACAGAATCAGGGCACGATTATTTACCGCCGGAAGAAATGTTTCCGCAAAGAGTTTTGCGAGATACAACAGGCGTGCCTATTATCAAAATGAATCCTTAGAAAAAGCTGGATTGGCATTTGCCGGTCCAGTTTTTTTAAGATAGGTTTAAACGTTTGCAGGCTTTTTTACATATCAGCTATTTGGCCTGACATTCGTGGTTTGCTCCGCTATACTGATGATAAATATATTTTATGAAAGGCGGGGAATGGATGGACTTTGCTAAGTTAGATTTTGATTATTATGAGCGCACGATCCGAATCATGTATCAAAATTATTACTGGAAGCGGATCGTCATCAGTGGAATCGCAGGGAGCATTATTCTGATCTACAGCGCTATTTTTCAGGATCATTTGCTGCTGAATGGTTTATTGCTACTAGCGATTGCCGGCTTGAGTATGTATCTTTTTTTCCAAAAGCAAAAATTTCCAGAAGTTTATCAGGCATTTCTTGCGGAAAATCAGCCGGAGGTTCAGATCCATCAGATTCAAGAGGCAGAATACAGTTATAATGTATTGGCTGATGAAAC
The DNA here is from genome assembly GCF_001544295.1 of Enterococcus pseudoavium NBRC 100491. GTDB lineage: Bacteria > Bacillota > Bacilli > Lactobacillales > Enterococcaceae > Enterococcus_A > Enterococcus_A pseudoavium. Next base: position 5,708 of record NZ_BCQF01000032.1, on the reverse strand, counting down.
GATTCAGATCAATAAAAAAGGTGTACGTAATTTGCCCTCTAATAATCGACAATATACGATGATGGTAGGCTTTTCCAAGGACATCTTTTCCCGTGAACCGTTACAGATCATTTATTACGATATGTTGGAACTTACCTACGAAGAAAAATTTCGTTTGAAGCGCAATGGTTATAACGCGTTGCCGCGCTTTCTGCGCCGGTTTACATGGAGTAATTTGAAAGCTAGTGCGGGCAATGCCGTTAGCTTCATTTTGGGGAATCTTTTTCTGTTGTTCATTTTATGGCGCTTATTACGCTATGTCTGGTCTTTTTTACGAATGTTTTTCTAAAAGTCTGAGGAGCAATCTTCAGACTTTTTTTAATTGAAAAATAAAGTTGTGCATGAGCGGATTTATTTTCGTTAATAACATTGAGGAGGCGAAAAACATGCAGCAACATCCCTTTACTTTGAGACAAATGTTCCAATCAAAACAAGTGCGCTTAGAAAAACGGATCACCGCTTACTATGAAGCGACTGGCGAGACAACTTGTGTAATTAAACTGATTCGTTTGCTGCAGATCAGAGCACGTTTAAAAGCTGATATAAGCGCTCAACCAGGCTATGCACTGATTCGCCGGGCTACTTGAATACGCGAGTCACTCGTGGGATGAAGCGTTATGTTTATTATTTCCGAGACTACTTCTCTGAAACAGAATGGAAGGGGTTATTAGTGGCTCTTTTTCCGGTCTTGCCAAGGTTAGTTGCATGGGAAATCTGCTGGCAGATCTTATATCAAGTTTCCTTGAAGGAACGGGGAACTGTGCCGTAAAGAAAGTGCTCATTTTCTTATTTATAAAATACTTTCATCTGACACTATTCATGCTAAACTGAATTGAAAGCGTTTTTTTTAAAGGAGGAATACTATGATTCGAACAATTGTGATTGGGCCACGAGGTAAAATGGGACGCTTGATTACGCAGATTGCCGCGAACAGTGAGCAATTACAACTAGTGGGAGCTGTTGGGCCTCGGGGGCGGGAGTATATCGGTCAAGATTTGGGACAAGTCGCTACGTTGGGTCGCGAATTAAATATTCCCGTTGTGGATGATTTAACTACCGTGATTGAGGATTGCGATGTGATTATTGATTTTTCAACGAAGGAAATGGGTCTAGTCGTTTTACAATTAGCGCAAGCTTATCAAAAAGCCTTGGTCTGTGGGACAACTGGCTTTACTTCCGAAGAAATGGCGTTATTTCAACAAGCCAGTCAAACAATCCCACTCTTATATGCCGCGAATACGTCGAAGCTGGTCAACGTCATGAATCAACTGTTACAGTTAGCCACAGCGATGATTGGTCAAGAAACGGATATCGAGATTTTGGAAATGCATGATCGTTGGAAAAAAGATGCACCCAGTGGGACCGCCAAAGAGCTAGGAGAAGTGATCGCTCATGAATTAGGTAAAGAACTTGCGGAACTGGCTGTTTATGATCGGGCTGGTACGGGCGAACGAAAGCCGGGCACGATTGGTTTTCATTCGGTACGGATGGGAGATACGCCCAGCAGTCACACGGTTCTTTTTGGTGGGCTGGGGGAACGTTTAGAGCTCAGTCATCATGCGACGGATTGGCGAGGATTTGCTCAAGGGGCTTGCGACTGTGCAGTTTTCTTAGCGCAACAACCCCCGGGCTATTACGGTGTTGCGGATGGATTGAAGTTATAGAAAATAATTTTGTTATTTTTAAACAGTGTCAACCGTCGTTAACTAGATTTTTTAGCTGATCTTCCCCCTGATTATGTGACAATGAAAATAGTTATTTTTAAATTTTTCTGAGTCTTTATTGATTGACTTCTCATTTTCTAAATGCTAAATTGAGTGCAATCATTCAAGGAGGTCAGGACTCATGGCAAACAACATGGCAAAACGCAATTTTCAAACAGTTCAATCAGCATGTTGTTGTATGGTGCAAAAAAGCAGCATACTACTTTGTCATGTCTATTAACTGTTCTGAGCTCGTTTGAAAAGAAGGATACTTCTCATTTTAGACGTCGTAAAGAGGTGCAGCTTTAATAGCTTGCACCTCTTTTTTTGTGTTTTTTGAGAAACGAGGAGGAAAAAATGATGTGTTGTCGCCTAACTGTCAACAAAAGCTAACTTACAACTAGGAGGAAACAAAATGCATTTATCAACGAAACTGATTCATGGCGGTATTAGTGAAGACCCATTGACGGGAGCCGTGAGCGTCCCCATTTATCAAACGTCAACCTATCGACAAACAAAATTAGGACAACCGGGGGATTTTGAGTACTCTCGTTCTGGCAATCCCACCCGCTTGGCAGTCGAGTCCTTGATTGCTGAACTCGAAGGCGGTGTCCAAGGCTTTGCCTTTGGTTCAGGCTTAGCCGCGATCCATGCGACGTTATCGTTATTCCAACCAGGGGATCATTTGATTTTAGGTGATGACGTTTATGGCGGCACTTTTCGGTTATTGGAAAAAGTCTTCAAGCCCTTAGGATTGAGTTATACGATGGTCGACATGCGGGATCCAGCACAATTGGATAAAGCGGTGACTGAAGCAACCAAGGCACTCTATCTGGAATCACCAAGTAATCCTTTGTTAAAAATTGTTGATTTAAAGCAAAGTGCCAGCTGGGCCAAAGCGCATGAACTGTTGACGATCGTAGATAATACCTTTGCGACCCCGTATTTACAACAGCCTTTACAGTTGGGCGCGGATATCGTGCTCCACAGTGGGACGAAATATTTAGGTGGTCACAGCGATCTAGTGGCTGGTTTAGCTGTCACGAATGATGAAGCGTTGGCCGAAAAACTCGCCTTCTACCAAAATTCAATCGGTGGGGTATTAGGACCACAGGACAGCTGGCTGTTACAGCGAGGCATCAAAACCCTAGGTATACGTATGGAGGCTCATCAAAAAAATGCAGCCGCCATCGCTGAGTTTTTAGTTGAACAGCCAGCCGTTGCCAAGGTTTATTATCCTGGTTTAGCTGATCATCCGGGTCACGGGATTGCTGCCAAACAGATGCAGGGTTTTGGTGGGATGATTGCCTTTGAGCTAGTTGCTGAAGACAAGGTAGCTGATTTTGTCGAAGCACTGGAAATCATTACATTAGCTGAGAGTTTAGGCGGAGTCGAAAGTTTGATTGAGGTTCCAGCAGTGATGACCCACGCCTCGATTCCTAAAGAAAAACGAGCAGCTTCTGGGATCAAGGACGGATTGATTCGCTTATCCGTTGGTATTGAAGATTTATCCGATTTAAAAAATGATTTGAAAAAAGCCTTAGAAGGGAAATAGAAATTATGAAAAAATCACTTATTGCTATTGCTAGTTTGTTAGTCGTCGGAGTCCTGTTCTTAGCCGGTTGCCAGTCACAAGAAAGTGAGAAAGCACAAGGCTCCACGAAGAATGTGTTACGAGTTGGAACGGAAGGAACGTATTCACCGTTTTCTTTCCGTGATGAGAAGGATCAATTAACCGGCTATGATGTTGACGTAGCCAAAGCCGTGGCGAAGAAAATCAATTACAAAATCAAGTTTGTCGAAGCACCTTGGGATTCCATGTTAGCGGCCTTTGATGCTAAAAAATCAGACGTGATCTTCAACCAAGTCTCAGTCACACCTGAACGGAAGGAAAAATATTTGTTCAGTACACCTTATTCCGTTTCACATCCAGCATTGATCGTGAACAAGGACAATGACGAGATTAAGGATTTCGCAGATTTGAAAGGTAAGACTTCAGCGCAATCACTGACCAGTAACTACGCACAAATGGCCGAAGAACTTGGTGCAGAAATCTCAAGTGTCGATGGCTTCAGTAAAGCGGTGGAATTAGTTGGCGATAATCGGGCGGATGCGACCTTGAACGATGATGTGACTTATTATGATTATTTGAACCAAAAACCAAATGCGCCAATCAAGATCGTGAAAACGTCAGATGAAGCAACAGAAGTAGCCGCAATGTTCCATAAAGGCGACGAAAAATTAGTTGAAAAAGTCGACAAAGCGATCAAAGAATTGGAAGCAGACGGAACATTGACGAAGCTGTCAGAAAAATATTTTAAGAAAGATATTTCTAAATAGAGAGAAGGTCTACGCAAAATGGAACGAACGATTGAGATTATTCAGAGCTCAGCAATGCCCTTATTTTGGGCATTGCTGAAAATGACGATTCCTTTGACCTTGATTTCTTTTGCCTTAGGAATGGTTTTGGCGTTAGCCACAGCCTTGGCTCGGCTTTCTAAAAATCGCGTATTACAAGGCATCTTTTTTCTATATGTTTGGATTTTTCGCGGAACGCCGTTACTCGTTCAGCTGTTCATCGTTTTCTTTGGACTTCCTTCGGTGGGGATTCAGATGGATGCCTGGACGGCCGCAATCTTAACTTTTTCCTTGAATACCGGTGCCTATGCTTCTGAAAATATTCGTTCCGCTTTGGCAGCAATTCCTCAAGGTCAATACGAATCAGCAGCATCATTAGGGATGAGCCGCTGGCAAATTTTATATCGGATCATTGCCCCGCAGGCCTTCAAGATTGCGTTGCCGCCATTATCCAATAACTTTGTCAGTTTAGTGAAGGACACTTCATTGGCCGCCAGTATTACCATCGTAGAAATCTTTATGACAGCGCAACGAATCGCTGCTCGAACCTATGAACCGCTGCTACTTTATAGTATGGTCGCAGTGTATTACCTAATTTTCTGTACATTTTTGAATTATCTGCAGTCGGTCCTAGAAAAACGGATGATCTATTAAGGAGGGTAAGAGATGTTAGAAATCAAAGAATTAAATAAACGTTTTGGCACGAATCAAGTTTTGCAGGGAATCAATCTAACGTTTCAACCTGGTGAGACGACCGTGATTTTAGGCCCTTCCGGCTCAGGAAAAAGTACTTTGTTACGTTCAATCGATTTATTAGAAACACCCGACAGCGGAACGATTAAAATCGATCAAGAGGTGTTGACCTTTCCTAAAAACTTATCCTTTCGTCAGTTGAAGGACTATCGCGGCCATTTTAGTATCGTTTTTCAAGCGTACAACCTTTTTCCCCACATGACGGTCTTGCAAAATGTCATGGAAGGTCCTGTGCAAGTAAAAAAAGTTCCGAAAGCAGTTGCCCGCAAACAGGCGGAGGGATTATTAAAAACTGTTGGTCTGCTGGATAAAGCCGCTGAGCATCCGAGACAATTATCGGGAGGTCAAATGCAACGGGTCGCGATTGCGCGAGCTTTGGCGATGGAGCCAGAGTTTATGTTGTACGATGAACCAACGAGCGCCTTAGATCCGGAATTAGCACAAGAAGTGCTGCAGGTCATCAAACAGTTAGCTGAGTCCGGCAACGGTCAAATCGTGGTAACGCATCATTTGGAATTTGCCAAAAAGGTTGCCGATCGCATTATTTTCTTAGAAGACGGTGGAGTGAGCTTTGATGGAACGAGCGAAGCCTTTTTTGCCAGTACCGATCCACGGATCCAACGCTATTTACAACAGTTTTTATAAAAATACGCCGACATCTTAGTGATGTCGGCATATTTTTTAGGAACGATTCAATTGAGCATTTAATTCTGGCTGCTGATAGTTAACTAACAGTAGCTTGGTAACTTCCATCAAGATAACGGCACTTAAAGCTAGACCAAGAGCGATGCCAACTTCTGATAAGGCGAAAGTGGCTGGAATCGCAAAGACTTCTCGTAAGCCAGGCAGCAATGT
>NZ_BCQF01000031.1 GCF_001544295.1 Enterococcus pseudoavium NBRC 100491 | reverse complement strand
TCTTCGGTAAATCAAACTGGCGTATTCGATTGCAAAGTATTTACTATTTCAACACGTTCTTTTGGTTTACTAGTGCTATTGTCTTGTCGAATATTATCTTTATCGCAAATCTATTCGCAGCGATTCTCCATATTTGGTTTCCTGAGGTAACGATGCTCTTTACCTTTGGCGGAAGTAATCGGCAAATCGGCGCGCTTTTATTAGTCAATTGGGCGTTAATGTTCGCCATTTATTTACTGCAGATTCAACTCGCTTTAGCCAGTCAATTTGGGCAAGCGACAACGGCAAATTTCTTTTATGCTATTGCATCTTATTTTACCTATTCCATGTTGTTTATTGGCATTTCAATTGTCGCCTTCTTTTCTTATGTTGGTGACAAACTGTTTAAACGTGACAGCAGTAAATGGTATAAGACACAACGTTTTGACGATTAGGAGGCAAACTTATGCGCAGACGTCCTATAATCACCTGGCTCCTGCTAGCTTTACTATTTTTGGTATATATCGCAGGGGTACTCTTTAATATTAGAGACAATCAAATTAAACTAGAAAAAACAACCTATCAAAAATGGCGAACTGCTTATGTCACCCAAAGCGATGAAGGCTCCTTCATAAAAACTAACAACCAAGCTAACATCAATCTTTCATTGTCTGAAGGACATGGCTATGGCATGCTAATCACTATGGAAGCAGCCAAACGTGGTTGGGCCACAGAAAGTGATTTTGATGATTTATATCGTTATTACCAAAATTTCCAAATCAGCGCTAAAAATCCATTGATGAGTTGGCGACAAACATTCAATGAGGACCAAAAAGTCGAAAAAGAAACAACCAATGCAACCGATGGCGACTTAGACATTGCGTACGCTTTAATTGAAGCTAGTGAACAATGGCCCAATAGTCAAACAGACTATAAAACTGCAGCTAAACACTTACTCGCAGCCATTAAGACCCATAATTATAATTCGAACAATCAACTATTGACGGTCGGTGATTGGGCTACACCAGATTCTAATTTTTATAACTTAATTCGACCATCCGACATTGTTCCTAGCTATTTCGATAAATTTGCAACCTTCAGTGACGATCATTTCTGGCTCACCCTTAAAGAAAATTCACTAAAGGCTTTAGCTACTTTAAGCAAGCAACACAAAAGTGGCCTTATTCCAGATTTTGCGTGGGCCAAAGATGGAACTGTCCTATCTGCTAAAAAAAATGATATTGCCGGTGCTAATGATGGCAATTACGGTGCTAACGCATGTCGGATTCCTTGGAGATTAGCAAGTTCAAATGATCAAGAAAGCAATCAAATCTTGAGCAAAATGATGAACTTCTTCTTAGCTGAAGACACTATAACCGAGGGCTATACTTTATCAGGAAAAGCGTTATCTCAAAGTCAGTCTAAAAGTTTCTCAGCCCCAATTTTATATGCTGCAACTAAAAAAGAAGCTTACGAAAACTTAGTAGATTCGCAATCATGGGTTCTACAAAAAAGTCTTTCAGGTAGTGATTATTATGGTGAAACATTGACTACGCTAATCACGCTACAAATGAATCAAAAATAAAACTAAAACGGCTGTGACAGCAAAATTGTCACAGCCGCTTTAGTTTTTTAAGCACGCTCAATTGTTGTTTCCGTAGCAGTTTCACTGCTATGTGATTTCGTCAAACTTTTAATTGATCCACGAATGATGATCGAAGCCGCAAACCCAACCAATACTAAAACAGCGAAGATTCGTAAAACATTCGTATACGAATGGAACATCTCTGTGACCTTACCTAAAAAGATTGGTCCAAACATTCCAGCTGCCGCCCAAGCGGTTAACATATAGCCATGGATTGCTCCCACTTCTCTCGAACCGAAAACATCGCCGATATATGCCGGTACGATCGAAAAGCCTGCGCCATAGCAAGTCATCAATAGACAAATTAATACAGCAAAAAGTAACGGTGAGTTCACCACGGACAAACCTAGCAATACAACGATATCGATTATAAATAGAATCGTGAAAACATTTTTTCGTCCTAAAACATCTGAGATCAACGCCCAAATCAATCGACCACATCCATTGAAAACACCCATGACACCGACCATCGTAGCTGCCATGCCGGCAGTCATACCGGTGATTTCTTGAGCCATCGGAGAAGCCTCCGAAACAAGAGAGATCCCGCAAGAAATATTTAAAAAGAGCATGAACCATAATAACCAAAATGTTTTTGTTTTAATTGCTTGATTAGCAGTCAGTTGAACACCGCTGTACTGCAATTTCACTTCATTTTTTTGATTTTCTACCATGGAACCTTTGGGAGCCCAGTCAACTGGTGGTTTTTCCAAATATCGAGAAGCCGTAAACATCACCAGAAAATAAGCCGCTCCTAAAATGTAGAAAGTTTTAACAACCCCGACATGCACCATTAACTGTTGAGCAATCGGTCCTGTAATCATCGAAGCAAAACCAAAACCCATGATAGCAAGACCTGTGGCCAAGCCTTTTCTATCAGGAAACCACCGAATCATCGTGGATACTGGTGTGACATACCCCGCCCCTAAACCGATACCGCCGATAATACCATAAGTTAGATACAGCATGGGTAGCGACTGGCTATCTACTGCAAAACCGGTCGAAATAATACCTAAACCGAATAAAATCGATGCGACTGTTCCGGTTTTTCTTGGACCGAATTTCTCTACAAATCTCCCCATAAAAGCTGCAGATGTTCCTAAACAAAAAATTGCTAAACTAAATGCAAAAGAGATTGATGATTTGTCCCAACCGGTCATCTCTCCGATGGGTTCCTTGAATACACTCCACGCGTAAGCCGAACCGATTGATAGGTGAATCGCTACTCCCGATAATGCGATCAACCACCTATTTTTTTCTCTGCGCATTTCATTCCCTCCTAGTTTGATTGCATCCGTTTAAGTACTACACAAAAATAACTAAAGTTATATTTTTGCCTAAAAAAACTTCAAGATGCTCATTAGATTTAAGTATACGCTTTCAAAAAGACAAACTCAATTAAATAGTCACATTATCTTAATATATTACGTTTTATTAAAAAATAAGCGGAAAGAATAGCCTTCCTAAAGCCAAAACTAGCCAATCTTAACAAAAAAGCCTCGGACTAGCCGAGACTTTCTTTATTTATTCCATCAAAAAGTAACGACCTTCTCGGCCCACTCCACCATGTCAACACAATCGAACATTGTCGAAATTGGACAGGCTGTTTGCTCCTCCAGCTGTCTCGATTTTAGACAAGTACCACACGCCAACAATTCTCCGCCACCAGCAATTAACTTTTTCATCTCCGCTGGGACGTCGTATTGGTCATCTTCACTACTTTCAACCTCCACCGCTTCTCCCATTAAGAAGAATTTAACTTGATGTTCTTTTTTTAATGCTGCCACGCCAAAACGAAAGGCATTCCACGCTTTCTCAGGTTCATTCGTTTCCAAAATAATCGCCAGTTTCATTTTTCATCCTCCTATCCCTTTTTCCCTCTATCGCACTTTGATTATAGCGTTTTCACCGTTTTGAAACAATCCCCGCAATTGCTTTTACGCGACAGATATTAACAGCAAAAAAAGGGGAAGTAGCTGGATAAATTCCAGATACTCCCCCCTATTTTGAAAATCATTCTGTTGTTTCACCGTAACCAGCTATGCTTTCCTGTATTTTTCCTTGCGCAAGGATCTCTACTCTAGTCTGCATTTCTTCATAAAGTGATAAGACGGCCCGTCTAGACTCATCCACCTCTTCAGAGATTTCTTTGGCTTGATCATTGATTGCTATCAATTCTTTTTTCGCTTCTTCAATAATTCGATATGCCTCGAGCTTCGATTTTTCAACCATTCGATTGGCTTGTTTACGAGCAGAAATCAAGACTTCACCAATTTCCTGCTGTGCAGAATGAGCTTCTTCCTTTAACTGCTCATTTTCTGATTGTAGTGCGGCAACTTTTTCCCGTAATTCTGTTAATTCCTTTTCTTGCAGCTCTGTTGTTTCCTGTTCTTTGCTCATTTGATCAATTGCTTGATCTTTTTCAATAATTACTTGATCCAACTGAGAATATTGCTCATCTTTTTCATTGATCTCGGTTAGAAGCTCTTCAATCTGACCTTCCAACTGATTAATTTTTTCTAGCCGCTGGACTTCTTCGTCTTTCTGCTGAGCGACCAACGCTTGATGTTCTTCGTGAATTTCTTCCAACTCCTGTTCTACAGTGGCTAAATGCGCGACAGAATCACGCAGTGTTTGGTTGTCAGTCTGCAATTGCTCTAATTGCTTGTTTAAATTATCTAATTCCTGATTTTCTTTAAGTCGTTGAACCTCTTGGCGTGCGCGTTGAACTTCCGCTTCTAAATCTTGAATTTGACGCCTATTTTGAGCCTTTTCTTCACCCATTCGTAAAACGGATTGGCGATAATTTTCATTTTCTTTGGTTAATTGTTGATTCTGTACAGTCATATCTTTTTTATATTTCTGTAAAACCTGTTCCTTTTCAAAAATCAAACGCTTTAACTCTTTGATTTCTTCTGCTTGTTTTTCTGGCGAGTCTGAAACAGTATTGTCAGAAACCATTTTCAATGTTGGTGCAGGCTTCGTTTGGGTTTGAGTCTGTGGTTGCTCCTGAACTTGAACATCCTTCTCCACTTTCTCTTCTGGAACGGAATTGATCTCATCAATAATGTTCTTGTTAAAAAACCAGCCACTCTTTTTTTGTTGTGCTACCATTCTTTTCCCTTCTTTCTGTTAGTCTTCTTCTTGAATCATTGAAAATTGATCTTCTCCATTCTCGCGAGAGAAAGTACAACTATAATCCAATTTCTGTTTTTCTCCATCCCTTACATTCAACTGGAAAGTAATTTGTGACAGTTGCGGGATTCCCTCTGCCTCCTTAGCGAAGGCTTTTATATTCTCTTTAATCTGCTTTCGATTTGCTTCATCTGTTAGATCTCCCGCTAAGACAATATTCAGCGTTTGGGTAGGAACGTCTAAAACGATCAGCGTCGTCGGCAAACCAAAGTATGGGCTGAGCTTATTCGAAAGGTCACTTTCCAGTGAATATTGTTTTTCACGACTCTCAGCAGAAAACAACTCTTCCCAAACATATTCTTTCAAACCAAGTCCTTCTTTAGGATAAGCTTTAACCGGTATTTTATTGATTAATTTTTTTTGCTCTTTTTTCATTAGTTGAATTTCATCTCTCAATTCACTATTTTGTTCATGGATGGTATATACCTGATTTTGCACTTGCAGTAAACTGTAGGTGCTCAGCAGTACTCCGATAGATAAACAGAAGAACATAAATAGCAATGCCGCTACATGTTTCGTTTGTTGAATTTGTTTCACGTATTCCAACTTTCGCTGAAAAGTTGCTGAAGCATTTCTTGGCGGCTTAATCATCTGCAATCGAACAGCGATAACCATTCGGAATAGCCCCACAATAAGCACTAAAATAAGTAGCCCGATAGAAATCCAATTAATGATTATCAAAGCTTTTCCCCTTTTCTATTAATAATTATCGATTTTGGCTAAATGAATCGCTGGAAAACGAAATTGAACGGTCCCCTCAATTGCTTTTTGATGAACAAAACCAAATGAACGGCTGTCTTTAGAGATATCCACATGATCGCCAATTACAAAATAAGCATCTTCAGGTATCCTATTTAACGTTTGAAATTCATCCGCAGTCGTCGGTGATAACTGAAACGTATTCGTCGTTTCAAAATCATCCTGCTCGCCAATATTCAAAACCATTCGATTATTTTGTACAAGGATGCTGTCACCTGGCATACCGATCACACGTTTGACGAACATCCCATCTTCCTTATCTACTGAAAAAGCAATAATATCGTAGCGCTGGATTTGTGTTTTTTTCTTTACAAAAACTTGATCTCGTTCAGTCAACGTAGGAACCATTGATGTTCCTGTTATTGAGTGAACACTAAAATTCTTTTTCAATTGATCTCTCACAATAAACAAGAGTGTTAGCGATAGAACGCTCAGTAAGACCAGCGTTAAAATTAATCTTCTCCGATTATTTTCGGCCTGCTCGTTTCGCCTATTCGCCATGAGCCTTGGCACCCCTTTATTTTGCTTTAATGTAGGTGACTAAATTTGATTTTGCCAGGCTCGCGTCAATTACTCGATAAGAAATAATATTGCCGCCATAAACATTGCCTTCCGAGATTAAGATCCCTTCCGGTCGGACTGCTTCAACAAAAGCAACGTGCCCATACCGAGGATCTGAGCCCGCGGTACCTGGTGTAAAGGAAATTAGCCAGCCTACTTTCGGTTCGCGACCAACTTCATAACCTAAGGCCTTTCCTTTCGTCCCCCATTCGCCACCATTTCCCATAAAATCATCCACGCTCTTTCCTAACTGTTTCACTCGATTAAAGGCATACCAAGTACATTGTCCAGCTGGATAAGAACCGGAAGTATTATAGTTCACTCCGTTATAATCTGGGTAGCGCATCAAAGTCCGGTATTCTGATGGAATCTCCTCTTTTCCTTTAATGAAGATGCCTGATGACTGATCGACTTTTGGCCGATCATATTGCGTCAAATTATAAACTGCGATAATTGAGTTTAATTTTTTACCATAAGAGGTATCTGTCGCGTAGGTGCCAGTCAATGCATGTGTGGTTCGCAAATAATTTTTAGCTGTGGAGCGCCAGGTTTTTTGATAATAACCTGCGTTACCGGAGATCCCCCCCCGCAACAATTGGACATAATCTCCCAAAGAAGCCGCATAATTCGGGTATTTACGGAAGGCTGAATTAATGGAGTATAGCTCGCCATTCCCCCGATCCTCTTGTGTTGCCATTGAAACTGCTTGACCTTGATAAGTCCCTTTTACTCCAAAAAGATTATGATTTGGCGGTAGTGACAAACTACTGCTGCCTGACCCACTTTCTAATAAAGCCTGCGCGATCATTACTGAAGCAAAAACATCATATTCCTGTCCTAATTTACGTGCATCCTCGGCGATTTTGGAAATGAAGTTTTTAGAGCCTTCATTTTCGCTGAAACTGATTGAAGCTGGATACTCAGATAAGACTGTCTGACCATAAGCTGTCAAAGTTACATCCGGTAACCTTTGAACGAAGAGCTCGTCACCCAGATCCATGGGTTCTAAGACAACTTGACATTGTTTTTCCTTCTTAGCTGAAGCGGCAAGTTGTTCTGTCTCAGTCGCTTCCTCTTTGGTCACTTCTGTTTCACCCTCTGCCGATTCCACTACTTCGACATCATCGACGGTTAAGTAGTATTCTTTCCCGATATAGATACCCACCATTTCAAGCTGATCATTTTTCTTTTGATATAGCAGACTACCAATCTCAATCTCTTCCTTCGTTTTTTCCGGCGTGCCAGTAATTTCAATTTCAAAAAGATCTTCGTACAATTTAGCCGCTAGTTGTTCTACATTGAACCCTTGCTCCTGCTCAATACCCAATTTCTTAATTCCATCATAGATCAAGGCGGCATGAGCTTTATTTTCAAAACTTGCAAGTAACGGTAACTCGTACCCTTTCAAATCTGATTGAGCAACTTCCGAAGTCTTCAGATCACTCGGCAATTGCAACGTACTGGTTGCTGAAAAAGCTTCTGGTACTTCTTGAGTAAACACTTCACTCGTTTGTACTTGAGCTTTATTCGAGACGGAAGGTGCCGGGGTCTCAGGTGGCAAAATCGGTGTTGGAGCTGGCGTAAATGGTTCTGTGGAACTTGATGGCTCAGGAGTCTCCGATGGTGAAAACCCAGAAGAACTGTTAGTCGTTTCAAAGGTACTGCTAGAACTAGAACCAATACTTCCCGATGTGCTCGGCTGGCTAGTCGTCGAACTCTCGCTTGGAGGAGGAGTTGAGCTAGCGGTACTGGAACTTTGACTTGTTGAATTATCAGAATTACTAATACTAGAGCTCTCGCTGGAACTTTCCTTGCTTTGAGAAGTCTCACTGGCGGCTGGCTCATTCTTTGACCCGTCAGATACACTAACATCAGTTATTTCCTCAACTTCGGACTCAGCTGGTGCCTGATTTTCTGTTGGTGTTTGTTCCACCAATACTGCATCCGGAGCTGTTCCGTCTGAGACCTCCGGATTTGTTTCGACTGGCGTATCCGCCGTTTCAACGGGTGGTTCTGCTTGCGGCTCAGTTGGTGTAGCTGGTGCTACTACCGCTGGAGCAGCCGAAGAGTCTGGCGTCGCTGTTTCCACTACAACAGATTGTTCAACCAATTCATCTGCTTTTAGTGCCCCGTTTCGTAGACTTCCTATTCCCCAACAAAATACCGCTACCCCACAAATTCCCCAAACGATTTTTTTCATGAATAATTCCCCTTCTTTCTAATTTTGAATCAAATAAAGTATTTTGAAAAAAATACTAGGGGCAACCAATGTTTTAAAAAAAATCAAGGATGCTGTTAATAATCCGCATCCTTGATTCATCCTTCGCTAATGATGCACCCATCACTCAAATATTTTCACAATGAATGTCAATCATCCCTCCGCCGCTCACCACTAAAGATTTAAAGTAGCATCTGATAAGTTATACTATTTCATTGATTCGCGGCATTTTTCCTCTGTAAGCTGAACAGAGAGAAGCTAATCAACAGAACCTGTGCCTAAATCTCCATCTAAGGTTCGGTATGCTGTTATTAGTAAAATTACAATGACCGGATCTTTTATGTATTTTTTGTTAACACTCCACTAGAAATTTTATGTTATTCTATATCCTCATCATAAGAACTTTCTCAATCAAAAAGGACGCTACCGCATTCCCTTCTTTTAGAATCTCTTGAGTTCACGTATCATTGGTTACACATATCATTTTACCCGCATCTTTAAGGAATGTCTCAGCCATTTTTTCAATATAAAATTTAATTTTTGGATAAAAATAAGGGTTTTAAACATTTATATCCACCAACATCTTTGCTGTTGCTTAAACCTCATAGAAATTTAACTATTTAAATTTATCTGTTATAAAAATTCTTTTTTTTATACTTTTTTTCGATTTTTGATTTATTTCTTTTTGACTGATTTTCACCTCAAATACTGAAGAACGTACGACCGATAAAATTTCCCCACAAAGATTCCGCTCTTATCTCTCCTCTTGATAGTCGTTTCCTCTAAGAAGCATACTTGGAAAGCTAAAAAAATCAGCGTGAGGACGAAAAAATCCATCCCCACGCTGATTTTATTTTCACTTCAGTCTACCGCAATTTTTCGGTAATATTCTTATAATTTGAGGAACTTACCAGCCTCCCGAAGCGCCACCACCACCGGAGGAGCCTCCACCGAAGGAACCCCAAGAAGACCCCCCACCTGAGCCGCTATTATTATCGGACCAGTTACTAGAATTATAATTTGAGGCCAAATAAGCCGTGGTCAGTACATCACCATTACCAGAATATAGCGTGTCACCAATTAAGATCCGGCCAAACATTTTCTTTTCGGCAGAAGGATTTTTAAGCAATCTTCCTTGAATGATTGCCCGCTTAACGCCTCCAACGGACAGACCAATCAGCAAACCGCTTAGTAAAATATGGTAGAGCTCTGTGTGTTTAACCGTTCGCTGTAATTCCTCTTCACCCGTGAGTGAAGTAGTTTCTACTTGATACTTTTTGTAGCTTTCTTTTAGGAAAAGACGCGCCCGCAACAGGTTGATTACGAATATCAAACTGACAAAGAGAAGCACTCCTAAAACTACTATGCCTGTCCAATGAAAGAACATCATTTGGGTCCGTTCACTCTCCACCTTTTTGATCTGCGAATCTACCAAGGCTGTCTTCGTATTCATAATCGCAAAGACTTCATCTAGAACTTGATTGACCCCTCTATCATAGTCTTCATCTTTGAACGCATCCACAACATCCTCATTGCTGATAATATCATCGGCCTTCCCATCAGGAATTAATCCCTCCAAGCCATAGCCAACTTCCAAACGAAATTCACGTTCATCTAAGGCAACCAAGTACAAGACACCATTATTTTCATTCTTATCACCGATACCCAATTGATTGAAAATCTTATTGGCATAAGATTCGATATCCTCTCCCCTGGGTAGTTCGGGCACTGTAACGACTTCAAACTGTGCACCATTGGTACTGGCAGCTAATTGCTTGTTCAACTGATAGATTTTTTCCTTCGTTTTCTGACTTAGCATTTTAGCATTATCAGAAACAAAAATATTGTTCTTGTTGATCGTCAAATGTCCATTAGTATCTTTGATCGCCACATCA
This sequence comes from Enterococcus pseudoavium NBRC 100491, assembly GCF_001544295.1. GTDB lineage: Bacteria > Bacillota > Bacilli > Lactobacillales > Enterococcaceae > Enterococcus_A > Enterococcus_A pseudoavium. Next base: position 17,912 of record NZ_BCQF01000031.1, on the reverse strand, counting down.
TAATTATTGACATTTTTAGGATATTCCTTCAAATTAGCCAAATTATCATTCATTGTCGTTTTGAAGGATTGGTTGACTGTGACTTTTTTACCAGACAAAATATCTTCTCGTTGTTGGTTTAACGTCGTCAATTGCTGATCATAGGCTACTTTTTTATCTCCATACCCATTACTCGTAATAAGATTGAATAGCCCAAACCCGCTAATCAACAACACGATAACTAAAATTAAGGAAAAGACCCCGTTACGTTTGCGTAACTTGCGATAATTTTCAACGACCTCTTGCTGGAGTCGTTCCCCTGAAGCACGCTGTTTCCTTTTCATTTTCCCTCACCCATTCTTATTCGAAGCTGACATCTGGTACTTCTTTGGCTTTTTCATCAGCTTTAAAGTTCGTTTTTTTGTCAAAGCCTAACACTTTCGCCGCCATGTTTTTCGGGAAACGGACTAAGCTTTGATTGTAGTTATTGACTTCTTCGATATAGTTTTTCCGTTCGACCGAGATCCGATTCTCCGTTCCTTCCAGTTGTACCATCAAGGTTTTAACATTTTCATTGGAAGCGAGCGTTGGATAATTTTCTTGAATCACATTTACCATCGTACCTAAACTTTGATCAATTTGATTATTTGCTGCATCTTTCTCAGCCGGAGTCTGGGCATTGTTGTAGGCTTTTCTAGCATCCGTAATTTCCTTCACGATTTTTTCCTCGTGATTCATGCTACCTTGAACACTATTCACTAGATTAGGAATCAAATCTGCCCGTCGTTGCATCACATTTTCCACTTGCGACCATTTTGCATCCACATCATTTTCTGCTGAAGCCAATGAGTTGTATGTCGTCACCAAATAAACTCCGATTGCCAGAACAATCACGGCAATCCCAACAATAATACCGGTACCTCTTCTTTTCATTTTTATCCCACCCTTTTTCTGATTTATTTGTTATCTGTGATTGAGCTAATTATAGCATTCGGGTAGGGGCGCGCCTCAGACTTTCGGCTGATTTTTGAGTTAAGTGGTTGACAAATAGTTCCGCTGAATTTTTTCCTTCATATATAGAGATTAAAAAAGCCTTCAAACTTTTTAGAAGTTCGAAAGCTTTTTTGATTTTCAGTTAAAACAGACTGGTCGTGCTTCGATATAACCGCGATAGCCTTGGGGCTCCAATTGGATGCGGGGTGCATCATTTTCAGCCCACTGACAATTATTTAACTTAGGATCATAGTGATTGATCTGCTCGATCACTGCATTGATCGCTTCGTCAAATCGTGCTTCATCATAGGGATCTCCTTGAAACAGCAGCATCGTACAAGCAGGCAAATCGATCATTTCAAAGCCTTCTGGAACGATTCCTTGATAATCAAAGGGGACTTCGACTCCTTGGGCATACCTCGATGTTCCAGCTGGGCGCATCGTTTCAGGCAGCCACAATCCCACTGGTTCATACAACGCTTCTTTGATACTAGCAAGAATCCCCCATACATCGCACCCTACCTCACGGGCATATTCGATATAGTTACCTGCTTTCTTCCCTCGTAAGAGAATCAGCTTGCGGGTTGGAAAGTTAATTAGACGTACATGGAGATTTTTCGATATTGGCGGTAAATCATCATGTTTTTCTCCCATTAAATAGTAGCTTTCGACAGGATATGGGGTAAATAACGGGATCGGCGGTGTCTTTTTTTGATAGCTTTTGGGAGTGACGCCAAATTGCTTGCGAAACGCTCGAGTAAATCCTTCGTGAGAATCAAAGACAAAGTCCAAGGCTACATCAATCACCCGCAGCTTTTCATCTCGCAAAACCAAAGCCGCCTTCGATAAGCGTAATTTACGAATATATGCAAAAGGTGATTTGTCCGTGTATTCTTTAAACATTTTGGCACAATGCCACGGCGAATAACCCGCTTGCTGCGCTAACGCATGCAGAGTGATCTCCTCAGCTAGGTTTTCTTCTATATACGCCTGCATCCGGGTAACTGCCGCCGCGTGATCCAAATTTGCCATAATTTCCCTCCAATTTTGTAACTATATACTCGATCCACCAAAGCATCACAAGGAAGGTCAAGAAATGCTTTCCAGCCTCTCCTATAATTAGGTTATCAGTTAGAAAGAGGTCAGTCCAACGTTATTAAGCTGATCGATCCAAAAATATTGAATCAAAAAGGTATATGGATGGAAAATCGAACTTATTTTTCCTGAACAAAGAAGGAGTGGAAAAAATGAAAAGTATCAAAAAAAGTGTAGCAGGTCACATGGAAAAATTATGTCAGGAAATCGGGCCGCGCGCGACAGGTTCAGCTGGAAATAAACTCGCGGTGGATTACGCTACGGAGAAATTTCGGTCTTTAGGGTTTGATGTTCAGTTACAGGAATTCCCGTGTATGAATTGGCAAAATGACGGGGCAGAGCTTATTGTAGATGGTCAAGCAGTCGAAGTAGAAGCGGCGGAATATGCGATGCCTTGTGATGTTAGTGGAGAAATGATCTGCGTACAAACGATTCAAGAGCTGCAAGCAGCCGATTTTACTAATAAGATTTGTGTGATGTACGGTGATTTGTGTAAAGAACCAATCATGCCAAAAAGTATGGTTTTTTGGAATCCCGAAGAACACCAAGCAATCATTCGTGAACTGGAGCAAAAACAACCGTTAGCGGTCATTACAGTGAGCTTCCTTGAAGAAGTAGCCGTGCCAATCATCCAAGATGGTGATTTCACTGTTCCATGTGGAACAGTGCAGGGTAGATTTTTGCCTTCATTAATAAATAAAAAGAACGCCACCCTCCGACTATTCACTGAACGCAGAGCTACTGTCGCAGCAAATGTGATCGCCACTTACGGAAAAGGAAAAAAGCTCGCTTATTCAGCACACATCGATACCAAACCCACCACGCCGGGAGCGTTAGATAACGGAACAGGTGTCGCAACGCTGCTAACCTTAGCCGAACAATTGGTTGAAACAAAGTTGAATCATCAGCTTGAATTTGTTTTGTTCAATGGTGAAGATTACTATTCAATGCCAGGAGAAATGACCTTTATGGCTCAATCGTTAAATCAGCCGGAAGAATATGAATTCGCCATTAATGTAGACGGTGCCGGAATGCAAAACAGTTCCATCTCCTACTCTCTTTATGAATGTTCCGAACAATTGAGCGCACAGTTAGACACGTTTTCCAAAGCTTATCCGACTGTCGAAAAAGTCGAGCCTTGGCCGATGGGCGATCACATGCTGTTTGCAGGAGCGGGCATCCCGGCAGCTGCCATCACTTCCACACAAATCTATTTACTAATGGAAGCAGTCATGCACACTCCGAAAGATAATCTATCGATCATTGATTTCCAACGCTTAGAAGAAACCGTTCAATATTTAGTTGAGCTGACTAAATCATTCAGTTAAACGCTTAGAGATTGTGACAAAAGTGGTCAGCTTCAAGAGATAAGAAGGAATTTCCGGAAATTCCTTCTTAAATTTTTGTGAAATTTCGGCTTATTTCCGAAGAAGCTACTTTTAGACCTCTTTTCACATTCAAACGTTCCTCTTTATTGCTTACTCCACTCACAAATAAACTCGACGCATTTTTCGATATCTTCTGAAAAACTGGATTTATGCCGAATCAAATAAAAATTACGCTTATAGCTGTCATCCAGTCGTTGATGGTCGATCCCTCCTGCTGCACGTTCTGAGACCAACGAACAACCAAAGCCTTGCTTCAACAATTCTACGATGACTGCATTATTTTGAACTTCTATCATCGGCTTCGCTACATCATTTTCCTCTAAAAAACGCTTTGTATAATAGTAGACACCCGATGTATTCTCGCGAATAAGCCACGGTCCTTTTTGCTGATCTCCCGCCAAGACTAGCTGATCTTCCATCAATGTCAGCCGTGTGATATTTGTCGCTGCTAACGGTTTTTCGATAAAACCTAAATCAACCGTATGATGTTCTATCGCTTGCAAGACTTCCAAAGAATTCATCATCTGAACACTAAATTGAATTTGTGGGAATTTTTGATACAACTTTATCAGAAGCTGTGGTAAAAGATAATTGGCAAAGGTATGGGAAGCCCCAATCACGCAGCGGATAACTTGCTGTTGATTGGTTTGAACTGCTTGATAGAGACTATCCCAATCGGCCATCAAATCCACGACCCGCTCATATAAAATATCCGCTTGCGGAGTTACGAGAACTTCTTTGCGACCATTCCGAATAAATAATTGCGTGCCCAATTCGTTTTCTAGTTGTTTGATTTGAGCTGATACGGTCGGTTGAGAGATAAATAAAAGCTCAGAAGCTTTAGAAAAATTTTTCGTTTCATAAACCGTTTTAAAAGTTTCCAACCACTTAAAAATAGCAACCACTTCCATTTGTTTTTTCTATTAAAGGTATTATACCAATAAATTATAATAATAGAAAATATCGGTTATACTCATTATGCGCACAAAAATAATCTGATATTAAAAAATTTCTCCAACAAAAATTTGTTGCGGAAGTAAGCTGTAAATAGCTTTAAGTACTAGAAAGGAAGATAATTACCATGATGATCTTAAATGCAAAAACTAAAACAATCTTACCCGGCTTAGGTCTGTCATTAGCCGTGGCCGTTTTAGCAAAACTAGGCGCCTTGCTTTTACCAAAATTAGGCGGTGCTACCTTAGCGATTCTTTTAGGCATTCTGCTAGGAAACACTTTATTCAAACAGCCGGCCCTAGCCGCCGGTACCAAATTCTCAGAAAGTCGTTTATTGGAATACTCGGTTGTTTTGCTCGGTTTTACCGTGACTTTTCAAACAATCGGTGAAATGGGCCTTAAAGGTTTGCTTTATATTGTATTAATGATGACCACTGTGATTTGTGGAGCTTACTTTATTGGCCGTAAATTAGGCTTCAATGAAAAGATGGCCTTGATGATGGCCGGCGGTAATGCAGTCTGCGGCTCCTCAGCCATCGGTGCGATTGCGCCTGCCATCGAAGCCAACGACGAAGAAAAAGGACAGATTATTACCCTTGTCAATCTGCTGGGAACCGTGATGATGCTGACCTTGCCCTTTTTAGGCTGGTCATTGTTCGGGGCTGACTTGTTAAGTAAAAGCGCCTTACTAGGTGGAACATTGCAATCCGTTGGACAAGTTGTCGCGGGAGCCAGCTTGATCAATCCCGAAACCGTAAAATATGCGATGCTCTTTAAGATCACCCGTATCATCTTTTTAGTTGTCGTTGTTTTCCTATTTGAAAGCAAGGCCAAACACGATCATTTAGTAACTACCTCTGAATCCAAGAAAAAATTCTCAATTCCTTGGTATGTCACTTGCTTTTTAATCTTTTGTATTATCAATAGCTTTTTTACTCTGCCCACTTTATTTAGCGAAGGTGCTCATTTTATTAGTACTTGGTTTGAAACCATCGCGTTAGCTGCCATCGGATTGCGACTCGACTTTCAAAAATTTTTAAAAGAAGGCCCTCGTTTCTTGCTTTATGGTTTATCCGTCGGTGCTGTTCAAACGATTGCCGCACTCTTGTTTATTTTTCTTTTGCAGATTTAGTCACTTTAAACCAGTCTACTTTTACAGCGAAAAGCGCCTCATTCCCTGAGAATGAAGCGCTCTTTTTGTATACTTAAATATTAATCGACTGCCGCAATAATCTCTACTTCGACCAGGGCTCCTTTCGGCAAATTCGCCACCCCTACACAAGAGCGGGCGGGCTTTTCATTGTCAAAATAACTGCCATAAATTTGATTGAACACGACAAAATCAGACATATTTGTCAAGAAACAAGTGGTTTTAACTACTTGGTCATAATCTGTCCCCGCTGCCGCTAAAACACCACCGATATTTTGTAAAACTTGATGAGTCTGTTCTTCAATCGTTTCCCCAACTAACGCTCCATTTGCCGGATCTAACGCGATCTGCCCCGATGCATACAGCAATCCATTAACCACTTTCCCTTGAACATAAGGACCAATTGCTTGAGGCGCCTCAGTTGTTTCGACCGTGCAAACAGAGGCTCCCTTAAAATTCACTCTCGCTACGTTGTTTTTCATTTTCCCACTCCTTTTTTCATACTGTCATCAGATAGTCTCAAATACATCCTTGCTACAATACATACAAAAAAACATCTCACCTAGTAAGTGAGATGCTGGAGAATCCCACTCAACAAATGTCAAACAGGACCTCAAACTGTTTTTTGCAAAACAAGTTTCAAGTCCTCAGTCTAATAATAATGATCATTTGTGCAGTAGTCGTCGCGTTCATAGAAATTCTCCTTTTTAAATTAAATTTAAATGGCAATTAAATTAATTTATGATTGTAATAATAACGGAGGTTTTTGTACTTGTCAATAAGTTTAAAGAATTTTCTGACAGTTGAGCTCACATTTTTGTAAGCTGATTGTTCGGTCAATAAATGGCACCCAACTAAAAAAATCCGTATTGTAGGGGTATAAATAGAGAGGGGTTTTTAAATGAACAAAGGGATGAATGGTTTCCAGTTAAAAGTTTTAGGGGTCGTAACGATGGTGCTGGATCACCTTGGAGAATTTTTTCTATTTCTAGGTGTACCTATGTGGTTTCATTGGATTGGTCGGATCGCGGCACCAATTTTCCTATTTGAAAGTTCCGAAGGTTTCATCCATACTAGCAATCGTAAGAAATATATGCTTCGGCTATTAATCGGCTATTGGCTCATGGGTGTCATTAATATGGTTCTTAATCGCTACTTTGCGATTGATAACGCAATCGTCATCAATAATATTTTCGGTACCTTGTTCTTAGGAACAGTTTACATGCAAGCCTGTGAATATTTTAAACAACGCAATTTTTTCAAAGGTTTTCTCTGGTTTCTTGTACCATCACTGTTAAGCGTCCTAGCATTGCTACTACTATCTAACAGTGGCATTTTTGCTTCAAAATTTGGTTTTCTCTTTTTCCGAGTTTTCACATTACTAGTTCCAACCTTGATGCTGACAGAAGGTGGGGTATTATTTGTAGCTTTGTCAGTTCTTTTCTACCTATTTCATGGAAAAAAACCTTTACAGGTGATTGCATTGGTTCTCGTCGCAGCAATCACGCTCATTTTTGGTGGCGGTGTTCAGCATGCCTTTACCTTCAATTATCAATGGATGATGTGTTTAGCGGCGATTCCGATTATTCTTTACAATGGTGAAAAAGGGCGCAGTATGCGATACTTTTTCTATATTTTCTATCCGGCACATATCGCTCTTTTTGCGATCATCAGTTTCTTGATCCAACGCTAAACTTGACCTTAGCCCTAAAAAGCTTTACAATGCTTTTTGTGAATAAATCGTACAGATAACACGCTCTGCGTGTCGAGAGAGAGGCGGTTTCTATTAATTTAGAAACCACCTCTCTTTTTTTGCCAGTTTTTACACTGTCCATCAATCGAAGGTTATCTGACGAAACAAAGTGAGGGTAAAGTGAGGGTATTATATGAAAGAAAAGAAAATCCATTTGTTGTTAGCTGTCCTGGCCACCGGGATCATGTCCTTTGCCGGTGTTTTAATTGAAACGGCTATGAACGTAACCTTTCCAACTTTAATTGAACAATTTGGAATCTCTACTGGAATGGTACAGTGGGTCACCACTATCTATCTCTTAGTGATCTCCATCATGGTGCCATTTTCCAACTACTTATTGAAAAATTTTTCGATCCGTAAATTGTTTATTGTCGCGAATCTCTTTTTTATTGCTGGTCTAGCGATTGATCTATGGTCACCGTCGTATAGTATTTTATTAATTGGTCGTTTATTTCAAGGGCTTAGTACTGGGATCGCCCTACCTTTAATGTTCCATATTATTTTAAATTTCACCCCGATGCATAAACGGGGAACCATGATGGGGGTTGGGACACTGACCACTTCGATTGCCCCAGCGATTGGGCCAACCTATGGCGGAATTATGACTTCGACACTGTCTTGGCATGCCATTTTTCTATTTTTAATTCCGATTTTAGTAGTTTCATTAATTATTGGACTATTTGCCATCCCAGAAATGCCAGTTAAAAAAACTGGGAAGCTGGATCTCATCAGTTTATTGGGAGTGGCCCTACTCTTCAGCGGACTATTGATCTTCTTAAACCAAATCGGCAGCTTGATGGGCTTTGTCTCACTTGCAGTTGGTATCGCGGGATTAGTGATTTTTTATCGCCAAGCGACCCGCGCAAAAAATCCGTTGGTGCATATTACAGTTTTGAAAAATAAAGTCTTTGTCTTATTCCTATGCGGCTTTTTAGTTTGTCAATTTTTACTTTTAGGAATCTCCTTTGTCTTACCGAACTTTGTCCAAATCGTATTAGGGAAAGACGCCTTCATCGCAGGACTGGTGATGATGCCGGGGGCTGCTGTGGGTGCGCTTTTAGCCCCAATCTCCGGTCGTGTCTTGGATAACTTTGGTGCCAAGAAACCGATCCTCTTTGGTTTAAGTCTGGCAACGATTGGCTGGATTGTTTTGACTCTTCTATTACGTTCACCGTTACTGCTAGGTTTTGTGGCCGGTCACGTTATCTATATGATTGGGATCGGTTTTGCTTACAGCAATTTAATGACAACCGGGATGAATCTGTTGTCAGAAGAAGAATACGGTGACGGAAATACTTTATTCAATACCTTACAACAGTTCTCTGGTGCGGTTGCCACAGCGATTGTTGCAACGATCATCAATTTGGCGCAGCAATCCCAACCTGATTTTATTGCAGCGACCACTACTGGTTCACAGCTTTCTTTACTATTTTTACTTGTCTTGTTGTTGAGCGTTTTTGTTGCTTGTTTGATTCACTTTCGCAAAACCTCGGCTTTAAACTAATTCATTTTAAAAGAAAGCAACGAATATCTATTTGAAGGCAATTTAAAAGAAGTTGAGCTGAACTCAACTTCTTTTTTTATTTGATTGAAATATCTGCAGTAAGCTCGGCCCAATGATTGGTTGGCCCGTGACCATGACCAACAAAAATCGGTTGGCTGATGGCAGCTTGGATGAATTTCTTTCCGATGATAATTGCTTCCTTCAGCTCGGCTCCTTTTGCCAGTTCCGCTGCGATACACGCTGAAAAAGTATCCCCTGTTCCATGAGTATTAGCCGTTGCAACTCTCGGCGCGCTCATCCAAAAACCTTCTCCCGATGCTAGCAAAACAAAATCGGCCGCTTCCTTGTTTTGACTATGCCCACCTTTTACCACAACATTTTGTGTACCGAAGGCTTGGAGTTTCTTCGCCGCATCAATCATTTCCTGATCCGTTACGATCCGCTGGCCAATGATCACTTCTGCTTCTGGTAAATTGGGGGTTACGATCGTTGCTAACGGCAATAATTTTTCATTAATGGTTTTGACTGCATCGCTTTGCAATAAGTGATGACCGCCTTTTGCCACCATCACGGGATCGACGACCAAAGGGCCAAAATCGACCTGCTGCAATTTCTTTACAACTGTTTCCACTCGTTCCACATCTGCCAGCATCCCGGTTTTCGCTGCACCGATCGAAAAATCGGCCGCCAATGAGTCAAATTGTTCTTCAATAAACGTACTGGGAATCGCCATGCTATCTTGTACGCCATAAGTATTTTGTGCCGTCAGTGCCACAATAATGCTCATACCAAAGGCATTACGCGCTTGAAATGTTTTTAAATCGGCTTGGATTCCCGCGCCGCCGCCGGAATCAGAGCCGGCGATCGTCACGACTTGCGGTGTTGAATTAATCATGCTTGTTCCTCCTAATTCGTATTAAGGTTAAGGTATTTATTTTTATCTCATGCCGTATATCATTCCACTAATGTAATGAAACTACAAAGTGGAACTGACATCCAATACTTCTTCGATTTTGTGTTTCAAGCTGTGAACCTTTTCGCCGACGTTCTCAGCTAGCATAATTTCACTAACGATTGAAACGCCCGCAATACCCGTTTCACGAAAGTTTGCTAAATTCGCTTCTTTGATCCCGCCAATCGCTACACTGGGAATCGGCACTGCTTCGTTAATAGCTTTCAATGTCTTCATTGAGGTTAACGGTGTATCTTTGGTTTTCGTCGGGAAAATTGCCCCGATTCCCAAATAATCGGCACCCGCCTTCTCAGCCTCCAAACCACGTTCCACCGTCTTAGCCGAAACGCCTAATATTTTCTCTGAACTGATCAAGGAGCGCACAACCGCTACCGGCATCTCATCATCACCGATATGTACACCCGCTGCGTCGACCGCCAGACAAATATCTACTCGATCATTGATAATCAAAGGAATGCGATAATGATCCGTAATTTCTTTTACTTTTACAGCTAACCGATAAAAATCACCCGTTAGCAATTCTTTTTCCCGTAACTGAACTAATGTCACACCATTTTTACAAGCTGCTTCAATTACTGCTAAAAATTTCTCGTCACTGAAATCATAGCGTCCCGTCACTAGATATAATGTTAAATCCATTGCTTTTCCCATCCCTTCACCTCAGTCCACCAATTTTTTTCCATCAATACCGAAAGTTGATTCAAGGTCTCTTGCCTGAAAGCGGCTAAACCCAGCGTGTCTCCTGCCTGCTCGCCACAAAGGTTAAAGTAGCTGACTGCGGAAACGACTGCTTCCGCCGCTTCTACACCACTGCCAAGTAAAGCAGCGATCAATGCACCAACGATATCGCCGGTACCAGTAAAACGATCCAGCTCCGCTACACCATTAGTTAAACGCCAAATATGTTGTTGATCTACGATAATGTCTTGAGCACCCGTCGCTAAGAACATTGTTTTCGGATATTTCGTCGTTAATCTCTGCAACGCTTCCGATAATTCTTCGATTGCTTCATCACTCTGATCCAGCTCACTGCCATCGACGCCTCGCCCATGACTGGATAACCCGCAAAAATTGCGCAGTTCTGAAATATTGCCCTTTACTACCGTCGGATTTTCAGTTACCAACGCTCGGCCCACCTGATTTCGAACTTGACTGACACCATAACCAACCAAATCAACCACCGTTGGCTTTTGTACTGTTTGCGCCAATTTGCTTGCCGCTATCAAGCTACTTGCTCGTTCTTCCGATAGATGACCGATATTCAACAATAAACTATCTGTTTGTTGAAATAATTCCGCGAATTCTCGTGAATCAGAAGCCATAATGGGCTTGGCACCTACGTATAACAGCGCATTTGCAACCGTCTCACAGGTGACTTCGTTGGTGATACAATGAACTAACGGAGCCTTTTTCAACGGAAATTTATTTGAAACATTCGTTTTAATCATCCCAACATCCTTTCACCTAAAAACAGCCGTTGCCAACGTTTAAAAATCGTTGTTTCCTTTAATTTGACTAACACGACAAAAGCAATCACCGAACCGATCAACGTGGCACCGATAAAGCGTGGCGTGTAGATCAACCAATACAGATCACTTTGGCTACCGGTAAACCAGACCATCACAGGATAAGACAAAAGTGAACCAATTATTCCTGTACCAACGATTTCACCTAGCATCGACCAAACAAGTTTTTTGCCAAAGCGGTAGAATAAACCGGCTAAAAAGGCACCAAACACCGCCCCCGTCAATGCTAATGGCGGAATCCCCAACATCGTCATCCGAATCAGTGCACAGACAAAGGCCATCACCGTCCCGTAGACCGGTCCCAGCAGTACCCCAGCAATAATATTCATCACACTGGACATCGGTGCCATTCCTTCGATTCGCATCAAGGGTGACAGCACAACATCTAACGCAATCATCAACGCCAACAACGTCAATTTGTGGATTTTATTTTTTTCCACGCAAAATAACCCCTTTCCTGAAAGAGACAGCTGGAGGGGGCTAAAAAACAGAAAAAACCAACCAAAAAAAGATGGTCGGGTACAATCAGTCACTAACTACATTTCCCTGCGACAGTCTTAACTGCATCAGGTTCCATGGGTATAATCTCAGCATATAGCACCCCAAATGTTGCTCTTCAATTAATTAGAGTATAACATACTTTTTTTAAACCAACTAGCTTATAATAAGAAAGACTTCGTGAAGCCAGACACAGTAATTTGTTGGGATTCTAGCTATTTTACTTGTAAAAAACGGATACTTTATATAACTTTAAGAAAAATGGAAAGGGTGTTTTTATGACTAAACCCGATTTTTCAACTATCCACCATGTCGCCATCATCGTTTCAGACTATCAGAAAGCACGACATTTTTATGTCGATCTTCTCGGTTTGCCGATCATTCGTGAAAATTTTCGCCCTGAACGACAAGACTATAAGCTGGATCTGCAGTTAAACGGTGCTGAATTAGAAATATTTGCTGTTAATAATCCGCCCAAACGTCCCAGCTTCCCAGAAGCAGCCGGCTTACGCCATCTTGCTTTCAAAACAACAGAGATTGAAGCGACAGTCGCTTATTTAGTTAGTCATGGAGTCAAATGCGAGCCTTTGCGAACCGATGATTTTACTGGCGAAAAGATGACGTTCTTCTTTGACCCAGATGGTTTGCCCTTAGAATTGCATGAATAGCAAAAAGCCTCTTTCCGTTTTGAAAAGAGGCTTTTACACTCGATAGAAGTTTTACGCTTTTTCCACTGGATACTTAATCGCGTTTTTCTTCAATTTTTCACTGATGATCTCATCGATATCAAAATCTAAATTATCCGCCATCATATAAGAATAGATCAGAACATCTGCCAATTCTTCCTTCAAGCGTTCCGTTTGTGTGCGCGCCTCTGCCGAATCTTTCCACTGAAAAAGCTCCAACAGTTCTGCTGCCTCGAGGCAAATCGACAAAGCTAAATCCTTCTCATTATGAAAAGGACGCCAGTTTCGTTCATCTCGAAATTGATTGATTTTTTCCATGCTATTCATAAGTAACCCTTCTTTCGCCTTCATTTTACCATAGAAACAAGCTTGTCTTTTTGCTCAAGCCTCTCTCGGCGATCGATCATTATTTTTGAGAGATCTGATTATCTCTCACGAAGAATACTCAATTAATTCACCAAAGCCAAATAATACTCTTGCCAAAATTTTTCAGTTACGACCCGTTCATCTTCCTCGATTATAAATTCATCCGCTAACGGTTCGATGATTCGTTCATCTGGTACGTGATAAAGCCGCCGCTGACCTTTGATTGTGAAAGGCTTGATACAACGGACCTGCTCAAACAACCAAGCATAAGAATCATCGGCCAATTTTTTTACGTCGACAAGATCCACAACACAAACTGCGTGCCCTGAAATACAGCCTGGCGTCTTAATCGCTGTCGAACAAATCAACAGCGGTCCGCGATAATGGGTTGTCCACGAACGATATTCTTCCGTCTTCTTTCCTTCAAGAATTTCCATCACTGGTCCTGGATGAATTGAGATAGCTTTCAAAGTATTCGCCTCACTTTGTGTTTATTTTCTATTATTTTATCATGAATTTGACAAATAAATTAACCGTTTTCATAAAAGAGGGATAACGCAGCTACAATTCATCAAAATCATCGTACTGTCTTTCCAGTATAATATTCGTTTTTGGCTATTTTCATTTGTCAAACCATTCAAAGAAAGCTTAACAAAAAGAGACAATTATTAATATTAAAGCTAAAACAAACCGGATTTGTTCGATTTATTTTGCTATTTACTCTCTTCCATGGTACGTTTAATAAGTAATATAGTTGATCTGTGAGTTTTAGTGTTTAAGTAATACTTCTTTTTACACTTCTTACTTATTGCAATAAAACACATGAATGTGTAACTTGGAGGTATTTATAGCATGAATAATGGTACAGTAAAATGGTTTAACCCAGACAAAGGTTTTGGATTTATTACAGGTGAAGATGGCACTGATGTTTTCGCACACTTTTCAGCAATCCAAACAGATGGTTTCAAAACATTAGATGAAGGTCAAAAGGTTTCTTTCGATATCGAAGAAGGACCTCGCGGTCAACAAGCGGCCAATATCCAAACAGCCTAATCAAATAAATAACTTATGAGAAGATCCGTTCGATCTTCTCTTTTTTTATCCAAGAAAGGAGTACCAATATGGCAAAACCTTATGGTTACAATTTTCAAATGAACGAAGTTTCTGAGCAAGGTGAACCCTTCAATGTCGGCCAAGCGGTCGCTTTCAAAACCGAGTTTAAAAGCCGCAGTGGCGTAATTGAAAAGTTATTAGTCAACTCCGCCATTATCAAATTAACAAAAATGCCTGAAGACGTAAGAGAGAGTGTTTTAGTCGTAAGCTATCGTAAATTAACGTCTATCTAATGATTCCCATTATTTAAAAAATAAATGAACCGACCAAAAACCAGTGAGCAGAACGAAAAACTCGTTCTGCTCACTGGTTTTTTTACTCTGTTATTGGACTGCAGCATGTTTTTCTTGAAATGCAGCCAAAATCTCTCGAACTTCAGCCGTTGATTTTGTATCCATCAGACTGATCCGTAGATCATTGGCACCGGGAAAGCCTTTGATATAAATCTTGAAAAAACGGTGCAAGCCGACGATTGAGCGCGGAACTTGTTCTGAATAATTGTCCTGCAAGTCAAGCTGCAGTTTCAACAACTCAATCAACTCTTGTGGCGAATGCTCCTTGGCTTCTTTTTCAAAAGCATAGGGGTTTTTGAAGATTCCTCGACCGATCATGATGCCATCTACCCCATATTTTTCAGCTACTTCCAGCCCCATCTGACGATCCAGGATATCACCATTGATCGTGATCAACGTTTTCGGAGCAATTTCATCCCGTAATTTTACGACCTCAGGAATCAGCTCCCAATGGGCATCGACTTTACTCATTTCTTTTCGCGTCCGCATATGAACCGACAAATTCGCAATATCCTGCTTCAATAAGTGACTGATCCACTCCGTCAACTCCGCTGTATCCGTAAATCCTATACGCGTCTTCACACTAACCGGCAAGCCGCCCGCTTTCGCTGCTTCAATCAATTCCGCCGCTACTTCCGGTCGCAAGATCAAGCCGCTTCCCTTACCGCGTTCAGCAACATTGGGTACCGGACAGCCCATGTTGATATCGATTCCTTGAAAGCCCATATCTGCCAAAGCTATACTCATCTCACGGAAGAATTCCGGCTTATCACCCCAAATATGTGCCACCATCGGCTGCTCATCCGCTGTAAAAGTCAAGCGGCCCCGCACACTCTCGATCCCATCTGGATGACAAAAACTATCCGAATTGGTAAATTCCGTAAAGAAAACATCTGGCGCTCCTGCTTCTTTTACCACATGCCGAAACACGACATCCGTCACATCTTCCATCGGTGCCAAAATAAAAAAGGGCTTTGGTAGCTCTGCCCAAAAATTACTGGTCATTATGTATATCCTCCTGCTGTATCTATGTATAAACTTCTATAATTTTCAAAACAACGTCATTATACTAAGGTTTAGCCCCAGACGCAAAGCTAAAGTTTTTCTGTTAAATATTAATGTTAACAAAAAATTCCACCGAAGTAGCAATTTATTTTAAAATACCGATTGATTCTTTTTTATCAAAAAATGCAAGATAAAATAATCAAATTAATACATAGAATCCAATACTAAAAAGGCCACAAACTACTCCAATTTCATCACGGTCTCCCATTTACTGCAATTTCTGCTAAAATCCTCTATAATTGATTCTAGTAATCCTATTTTAGAAAGAAGTTCATTATGAAAAAAACAATTGAAGTAG
The DNA here is from genome assembly GCF_001544295.1 of Enterococcus pseudoavium NBRC 100491. GTDB lineage: Bacteria > Bacillota > Bacilli > Lactobacillales > Enterococcaceae > Enterococcus_A > Enterococcus_A pseudoavium. Next base: position 2,278 of record NZ_BCQF01000031.1, on the reverse strand, counting down.
TCGGTGCAATCATCATCGACAATGGAAAAATATTATGTGCTCAACGCGGTCCGGAAAAGTCTCTAGCTAATTTTTGGGAGTTCCCTGGGGGTAAGGTTGAAGCAAACGAGACACCGATTGAAGCGCTGAAACGAGAAGTAGTAGAAGAATTATTGATTACTGTTACAATTGAGGATCAGGCGTTTGAATCAACCAAGTATGAATATGATTTTGGTAGTATTCATCTAACGACCTTTATCTGTCATCTTCAACAAGGAGAACCTAAGTTGACTGAGCATGAAGCTATTGTGTGGCTGCCAGTTGAAGAATTGGAGTCATTGGAATGGGCTCCAGCCGATATTCCAACTGTCGAAAAGTTAAAAACTATCAAATTGTAGAGGAATTACACATGGATGTTTTAGAACAGTCACTTCAAAAAGCCTTTATCAATAAAGAAATTGAAGGCTCTCACTATGATCCAAAACTGATTATTAATCGCCCAGAGGAAAAAGAATTTTTACTGAATGTGTTACAGGAAGAAATTGATACCTGTGAAAACTTTTTCTTTTCAGTAGCGTTCATCACTCAAGATGGTTTAAATGCCTTAAAGTCTCACCTTTCTGATCTTGCAGATCGAGGCATTTCTGGTCGCTTATTGACTTCAACTTACCTAGGATTTAATCATCCGGATATGTTCGCTTCCCTCTTGGCTATCCCTAATCTTGAGGTTCGTATCTCAGCTAAAACAGGCTTCCATTCTAAGGGATATCTGTTTTCTCAAAAGGAGTATCATTCGTTTATTATTGGTAGCTCGAATTTGACCATGAGTGCGTTGAAGTTAAATTATGAGTGGAACATTCGACTAACTTCCTATGAGCAGGGTGAAGTGATTCACCAGATCCAGCATCATTTATCTTCGGAATGGAAACATGCGGAAGCTTTGAATCAAGAATGGGTAAATGAGTATAGAAGAACATACAAACCATTCGTAAATAATCAGAAATTAGCGAATGCTGTTACTGTCGATCAAACTCTGCCGCATTATATCTTACCTAATAAAATGCAAAAAATAGCTCTGAATAATCTCAAAGAGCTTAGAGAAACGGGCGCTCAAAAAGGATTGGTCATCTCCGCAACTGGTACTGGTAAAACTTATTTAGCAGCTTTTGATGTCCTTCAGGTGAAACCGGAACGAATGCTTTTTATCGTTCATCGTGAACAGATTTTGAATAAAGCTAAGGAATCATTTGAGAAAATTTTAGGAGAACCTTCTGACCAATTCGGCATTCTCTCTGGCAGCCAAAAAGATACAGATGCAAAATATTTGTTTGCGACAATCCAGACTATTTCTAAGCCTGCTTATCAGGAACTATTCGAGCATGATTATTTTGACTATATTTTGATTGATGAAGTACACAAAGCTGGGGCTCAATCCTACCTAAAAACCCTGGATTATTTTACGCCTAAATTCTTGTTAGGTATGACTGCAACTCCTGAACGAACAGATAATTTCAATATCTTTGAATTGTTCGACTACAATATCGCTTATGAGATCCGTCTTCAAGAAGCTTTGGAAGAAGATTTATTGTGTCCTTTTCACTATTTTGGTGTCACTGACTTTGAGAAAGAAGACATGGTGATTTCCGAGACCACCGATTTGAAGTATCTGACCATGGATGATCGGGTAAAATTTTTAATTGAGAAGATTAACTACTATGGCTGTTCGGGAAATTATCCTAAAGGATTGGTTTTCTGTAGTCGCAAGGAAGAAGCCCAGGAATTATCTGCTCGCTTCAAACAACATAAGATTCCTAGCACTTATCTAACAGGTGAACACTCAATTGAAGAGCGGGAAGCACAAATTGAACGGCTAGAAACTGGTGAGATCAACTACATTTTTACCGTGGATATTTTCAATGAGGGAATTGATATTCCTAAGATTAATCAGGTAGTGATGCTGCGAAATACCCAATCTAGTATTATTTTTGTTCAGCAGCTAGGGCGTGGTTTACGTAAAGATAAGTCTAAGGAATTTGTGACAATCATTGACTTTATCGGGAACTATAAGAATAACTATATGATCCCGATGGCATTATCTGGAGATATTACTCGGAATAAAGATAATCTTCGAAAGGATACTTTTGATACTAACTATATCAGTGGACTTTCAACGATTAACTTTGAGCAAGTGGCGAAAGAACGGATCTTCAAATCGATTGATGCTGTTGCTCTGGATTCAATGCGAGAGCTGAAACAAATCTATTCTTCCTTAAAAAATCGATTAAATCGAATCCCTTAC
>NZ_BCQF01000030.1 GCF_001544295.1 Enterococcus pseudoavium NBRC 100491 | reverse complement strand
TAATTTAGTATATAATAAATATGAAGTGATACTTAAAATTTCCCAAAATTATGAATACTACACATAATAATAGTATAATATTTATAGCTCGATCGCTTAGGGGAGTAACCTGTTATTAGATCATTAATAGATAAAATCTTTAATTCAGTAAGTTTAAAAAATTTAAGTGAATAAGAGAAATAAGTAATGAAAGATTAGCTATAAAATTATTTGGTCTAAGGAAGAATACCGCTCTATAAAAACAGATTAGTGAGGACATAAATTGAGAAACGATGACGGAAATTCTAGTTTGGATGAGAAAAATTTAGAAAAAAAATGAACAAAGGGTTCATTTGGGCAGGATTAGAGCTCATAGGGAGGCAAGGGATTTCTTTTATTGTTCAGATTGTCTTAGCTCGAATTCTAATTCCAAGTGATTTTGGTTTGGTAGGTATGTTGGCGATATTTATTGGTATTTCTAACGTAATTATAGATAGCGGTTTTCAAGTCTGGTTATTGCAAGAAAAAAAGCCGACGAATGTTGAATTTTCGACAGTTTTTTTCTTTAATCTTTTTGCAGCGGGGATGTTATATATTATTCTTTTCAGTATTGCACCTTTTGTAGCAGTTTTTTATCAAAAAGAAATTTTATCCTCTATGCTGAGAGTATTAAGTCTTACAATTGTTTTCAGTGCATTCTCTCTTATCCATCGAACTAAGTTGTCTATTCAACTTAATTTTAAGACGCAAACAATCATTAGCACAATTTCAATGATTATTTCAGGAAGCATCGCTATCGTACTTGCTTATATGGGCTTTGGAGTTTGGAGCTTAGTACTGCAGCAAGTATTTAATCAAATGTTATTATCGATTTTTTTTATTGCTTTCAACCGTTGGTGGCCTAGTTTGACGTTTGATTGGCAAGTTTTTCGAAAAATGTTTCACTATAGTTGGAAACTATTAGTCTCAGGACTAATGGATACAGCATACTTGAATGGTACTTCTGTCTTGGTAGGTAGATTTTTTCCTGCCGCGACATTAGGGTTTTATACCAATGCACAAAAAATGAGTGATGTTGTAGCTCAATCAGTATCAGGTGCTGTCCAAAAGGTTAGTTTTCCAGCATTAAGCAAAGTAAAAGAGGATAAAAATAAATTAAAGATTCGGTTTCAGAGTACTTTAAAGCTAACAGTCTTTTTTACGGTGCCAGTAATGTTTGGTCTATCTAGTTGCGGTTATGAACTCTTCAATATTTTATTTGGTGAGAAATGGCTGCCGGCAATTCCTTATTTTCAACTCCTCTGTATTGCTGGTTCGTTTTTCCCGTTACACGTGTTAAATTTGAATATTCTCCAAATCGTTGGTCGGACAGATCGGTTTCTAATTTTGGAAATAATAAAAAAGGTAATCGCGATTAGTTTCCTATTGGTTTCATTGGTGATTTTTCGTAGTGTTTTAGCCTTGGTTTGGGCTACCTTAATCGTTGATTTTTTATTAATTTACGCCAATGGATTTTACACAAAAGAAATTTTGAATTATTCAGTTTGGGATCAATTGAAGGATATCGCTACGACATTGGTTGCAGGACTAACTATGTGGGGGATTATTTATTTTTCAACCCAATTTTTAGCGGCAGGGACATTATCAACGTTGCTTATCAAGATAGCGATTGGTTCAATCAGTTTTGTGGTAATTTCTTATATATTGAAAAATTCAGAGTTGTTTAAAGCGACAAAGTTGATTAATAAAGTATTCATCCACAAATAAAGGTTTTTGGAAAGGAAAAAAAGATGAAAGAGATTGGTGGGTATTTTGAGTTTGAACAACTGGTTGAACAGCCATATTATCATGAATTAATTAATTTAGATCGGGCTAGAAGTAGTTTACTTTACTTGATACGAGCGCGAAAAATAAAAAAAGTTTATCTTCCAATTTTCCTATGTGATTGTATCGAACAAACGCTCCAAATGGAGAAAGTAGAGATAGAATACTATTCACTTGATGAAAATTTCTTACCCTTGTTGGGCATAATTCCTGAAGCTCATGAGTGTGTTTACATTGTAAATTATTATGGACAACTTTCTCATAGAAGAATAGAAGAATTAAAAGAAAGATTTGGAAAGATTATGTTAGACAATACGCAAGCATTTTTTCAAGAACCGCTTCCTGAGGTAGATACTTTCTATTCTTGTAGGAAATTTTTTGGGATCCCAGATGGTAGTTACCTGGCAACCAATGTCAAAGCTGATGTTGAGATAAGTGAAAGTAGTTCAAAAGATAGATTAGAGCATTTGGTTGGAAGAATGGAAAGTACTGGCTCAGCCTATTATAAAAAATATAATGATAATGAAGAAAAATTAGATGGGGATAATGTAGCAAAGATGTCTAAATTTACCCAAAATTTATTAGGTGCACTGCCTTATAGTGAAATAAAAAAGCAACGAACTCAAAACGCAAGGTATCTACACGAACGTCTAAAAAAATATAATCTACTTCGCTATGAGGTTCCAGAAGGGGCATTCGCTTATCCTTTGCTAGTTAAAGATGCATCTAAAATTAGAGAGGAACTAATTTTTAAAAAAATTTATGTTCCTATTTTATGGCCCAATGTTTTGTCAGAAGCTGAGGATAGCACATTAGACTACAATTTTGCTAAGAATATCTTACCGCTGCCTTGTGATCAGCGTTATACAGAGGAAGATATGGCCTCTATTTGTCAAATTATTGAAGAATTTTTTTAGTATTCATTTAAGTCGCCAGAACGTTATATGATGAAAACCGGTCACAGAATAAAATTATGATTGTAGGAGATTATGATAAATGAAAAAAGATGAGCGTAAGTTTCTTTTTGTGGGTAATAGATATTATGTTTTGAAAAAAATGATAGAGTTAAATTTGAATGTTACAGAAATCTATGCTGTACGAGACTCCTATTTAGCAAAAATGTTAGAAAAAGAAGAGATTACATATCGTACATTGGGAGCAAAAAAACAGTTTATAGATGAAGTTAAGATGAGTGATTTTGATGTTTTAGTTTCTAATGGCTTGCCGTATATCTTGCCGGTTTCTAGTATGAAAAAAGATTCGCAAACTTTTGTCAATATCCATCCGTCATTATTACCAGATTTGAAAGGGACTAGCCCAATCAATGGTGCAATTCTTTTTCAACGAGGACATGGGGTAACTTGTCATCTAATTAATGACGAGATAGATGGTGGCGATATTCTAGCACAAATAAAAATTGATAATGCAAAGAATTTTCCATTAGATTTATTGTACCAAGTGTCTTTTAGAGAAGAGGGACAGGTTTTTGAAGAAGCCTATAAAAACGGTTTTATTCCAATAGAAGCATCAGCAGTATCCGAGCCTATCTACTATTCAAAAAAACGTAGTGATGCAGAGATAACTTTTTTGGAGTCGTTCGATGAACTTATTCATAAAATTCGAGCATTCTCATCACCGGGGCAATATGCCTATATCAAGTCAGATAAAGAAGAGATTAATGTTCTTGCTATTGATCCAATCGAGAGTGATTTTCTCGATCAACGGTATATGGAATACCCAAATAAAACGAATATTTTTCAGTGGGATACAGAGACATTGAATATTTTAATAAAGTATGACGATAAATTCTGCGTACTCAGAATCGAGTATCATCAGAATAATTTTGAGATATTTAAATGATACAAAAGTAAATCAACCAGTGACATTGATTAGAAGAAACTATTATAGCTAAGTGAAAGAAGCGGTGTTAGGAGTTAATGGAAATTATTTCGGAAAAAAAAGTTTGGGATAAAGTTATCCATGGTTTTTCTAAATGGGATGTTGCTCATGAGTGGGGCTATTTTAAAGCCTTTAGTCTTCGAGAAAAAGAAAGTGATCCCATATTGTTTTTTTATCAGTCCCCATCTGGAAAGGTCGCTTATCCTTTTTTTCAGACTAAACCAATGGAAATTGAAGGGCTAGCTACAGGTAGTAAACTCTATTCGGTTTACGGTTATACCGGACCTTTGATAGATGGACAAGATCCAATGATAGTTTGGCAGGAATTTTGTCAAGAATTTCGTTTATATTGTCAAGAAAATAAAATAGTTTCTATTGAAGAAAGATTTCATCCAATCCTTAACAATGCTAGGAAGCTTTTTTCTAGCAGTGAGCTTTTTGTAAAGCGTCCAGTCGTTCTGATAAAAACCGATACTGAAGATAATTTGCTAAAGAATTATCGTAGAAAAAATATTCGGAAAGGTATTAGAGTAGCTAAAGAACACGGGGTAGTGATCACTCATCACGGAAGAGAAGGTCTTACAGAATTTACTGCCCTTTATAACAGTACTATGGAACGAAATAATGCTGAACAGATCTATTATTTTAATGATGCTTTTTTTGAATCCTTGTTTCGCGAGCTAGGCGCACGATGTACAATTTTTCACGCAAAAATTGATAATAAAGTCGTAGCCTCTACATTAGCGCTTCATTCTCCGTTCTGTGTGTTTTTATTTTTAGGGGCGATGGATATGGAACACAAACATGATTTTGGGGGCTATCTATTAGAACATGAACTATTAGTATATTATCATAGTTTAGGAATTCCTTATGTTAATGACGGTGGTGGTAGGACGAGCGAACTGGATGACTCACTACTCCGTTACAAACAAGGCTTTACTAAAGATGTGCCGGCACCATATTACCAAGGAAAAACTGAATTATTTTTCTATAATTAATAATGGTGCTCTCCAATCTAAACACTTTCTAGGTCTGCTATCCATTTTTCAAATATCCGATAAATCGTTGAGTCATCTACCGTATCCATCTCTTTCGTTTTAGGCAAGTATTCTGAATGAGTCCATTCTGGCTGCCTTTCCTGCTAAAATAAATCGCGATTTTCGATCTGTTAAAGTCACTAAACAAGCACCACCAGATTTGTCAGCTAGAGTATTGGCTTCCCAAAGATCAAACTCGCTTTCATCGTCTGCGGATTTTGGACAGTCATGGATCGAATAAGTAATGCGTATCTTTCCACGAGTCTCTTTGTATGTCTTGTTTTTCCTCGATGGGCGTAATGAACGGATCAGTCCTATACTACCGTGTTAGAGTGATTCTGTATCGAAAATACCGATGTAAATTGCACGGTAGCTTGTGATAAAATTGATTGAGAAGTTTGCGTGTTCAAACTCCAAACGATTAAAAAATTCTTCTGGTGACCATTGAAAATCGATAAATAAACGACGAATGATTGACCAAATTCGCGAATCATTTAGGATTGTATGATGCCTACAGTTCGTTCTTCGAGAAGTATAATTTTTGCCTGCTTTGAAAGCTGAGTAGATTTTTTTATCAGCTCACGTGAAATGGTAGACGGGCTACGATAAATGTCGTTCCCGATTTTTCTAATAGAAATACCTTCTTCGTGAAGTAGAAAGATTCTTTCTCGTTCGAGTAGGATAAGATGTTGGTACCGGCTCATAATTGTTTTCCTCCTAGTAGCGTTCTCGACAAACCTATTCTAGTTGGATCATCGATTATGAGTCATTTTTTATGTGTTGTACTTAAATTATAAATTCAAGAGACAAAAAACAGAGTAGATTTCTCTACCCCGAAAAAATCTAACTTTTTGATTCCACTAATTGTTTTTTGTTTCAGACGGTATAATAAGCTATAAGTAGTGTGCTTTATTGGAAATAACTAAAATATTACTTGAAATTTGTTTTTCTATTTGCTATTTTTAAATTAAGTGTTATTAATCACAATCAGTCATATTTGTGTAATAGCACAATAAAAGAAAGTTGAGAACAATATGGAAGAAACCATTAGTCTAAGACAATTATTTAATGTACTAAAAAAAAGAATAATATTTATTGTATTAGGTAGTATTTTGGGAGTAGTAATTTCTGGGACAATTGCTTTCTTTATTTTAGTTCCTAGATACGAATCAAGAGCACAACTGATCGTTACTTTACCTCATTCTGAAATAACTAATGTGAATGATGTGAATAATAATTTACAAATGATAAATACTTATAAAGATATCATAACAGGAGATTTAGTAATAAATGAAGTTAGTGAGAAATTGAAATCTGATTATAATGTAAAAATTAGCAGTAGTGAGTTAAGAAACGATATCAGAGTAGAACAAAATCAAGATTCTCAAATGTTTTCTATTATTACTACAAATGAAAATGCTAGAAAGGCAACACAAATAACGAATACCACAGCCAAGATATTCAAAAAAAATGCGAAAGATGTCCTTAATATAGATCGGATTTCTATTATATCTAATGCGACTATTAATAATAAACCAATATTTCCTAATAAAAAAATAATGTTACTATTAGGATTGGTCGTTGGTACATTAATTGGTATTTTTTTGACAATAGTCACTGAAGTATTGGATCGGACAATTAAAGAAGCTCAAATATTAACTGATGGCTACGGACTTACTATTTTAGGTACAATACCTCAAATGAAAAAAAATGAAAGTAATATGACATTAAAAAATCAAGTTACTGATTTCAGTATTGAAAAAAATATACGACAAACCGATAATGAAAGACCAAATCGTATAGAACGAAATCGGGTGTAGGAGGCTATTATGTCAAAAAAAAATAATTCGCACCAAACTGAGGCAGTGAGTTTAATTACTTTATTAGATAAATCATCACCAATTTCAGAGCGCTACCGAACGATTCGTACGAATATACAATTTGCATCATCGATAGATCAGAAAATAAAAACACTTGTTGTCACGTCTTCTGGTCCTGGTGAGGGGAAATCTACTACCTCTGCGAATTTAGCGGTCGTTTTTGCTAACTCGGGTCAAAAGGTTCTATTAGTAGACGCTGATATGCGAAAACCAACCGTTCATAAAACATTTTTACTAAGTAATAAAGTCGGATTAAGTAATGTTCTCAGCACTGATATCAGCGTAAAAGAAATTATTCAACCTGGTCCTGTCCCGAATCTATCGATTATTACTAGTGGCGTCAAGGCACCAAATCCTTCAGAGTTATTGGGAGCTATTAAGATGGATCGTATTTTTGATGATCTAAAAAATAAATTTGATCTAATAATTTTCGATATGCCACCAGTCGTAGCGGTAACAGATGCACAAATTATGGCTTCTAAAGCGGATGGAACATTGTTAGTAGTCAGAGAGAAAATCACTAAAAAGGATTCTTTGAAAAAAGCAACAGAGTTATTAAAGATAGTCAAAGCCAATGTATTAGGTGCTATTTATAATGATAGTAGTAGCGAATCTGATCAAGAGTATTATTATTATGGGGTAGATAACTAATTAAGTTGTTGGTTTTAACTTGATTGTTTATGTTTCTGACTAAAGTAAAAGTGGCAGAAGAGCTGACAAATTTTATCGAGTAATTTTCAAAATTTTTTGAAATTGAATTATAGATACCTGATGAGTTGATCAGTTTGGAAAAAGCTAAGTGATTGAATCGAGATTTAACGTTCATATACAAAAAAATTATTTACTTTTAGTAATCGCAAAGTTTACTAATTAAAGTTGGGCAGTGAAAAATAATGGAAAAACATGTGTATATTATTGGATCAAAAGGTATACCTGCTAAATATGGGGGATTTGAAACATTTGTTGATAAACTTACAAGATATCAGACACCTGATCTAGTCCATTATCATATAGCTTGTATGTCGGAAAATTCAGCTAAGTCTGGAATTACTGACCGTAAATTCCGTTATAATAATGCGGAATGTTTCAATATTAATGTTCCATCGATTGGTCCAGCGCGGGCAATTTTATATGATATATTAGCTTTGAAAAGAGCAATTACAATTTCAAAAAGAAATAAAGATTATCAACCAATTTTTTATGTGTTAGCGTGTAGAATTGGTCCTTTTATAGGGAATATGAAAAAAGAGATAAAAAAAATTGGCGGTAAATTATACGTAAATCCAGATGGTAATGAATGGAAAAGAGCTAAATGGTCATATCCCGTTAGAAAATATTGGAAACAATCAGAGAGATTAATGGTTAAACATTCTGATTTACTAATTTGTGATAGTAAAAATATAGAAATTTACATAAAAAAGGAATATGTTCAGTATCAACCAAAAACAATTTTTATAGCATATGGCGCTGACTTTGAAAGTTCAAAACTTACGCGCAGGGATTCAGTTGTTTCAGAGTGGTTTGAGAAATGGGAAATTATTGAAAATGAATACTACTTGTTAGTGGGTAGATTTGTTCCTGAAAATAATTATGAAGCAATTATTAATAGTTTTAAGGTATCATCTTCAAAAAAAGACTTAGTTATTGTAACTAATGTGGAAAAGAATAATTTTTTTAATTCATTAAAAAAACAAACACATTTTGATGAAGACTCTAAAATAAAATTTGTGGGAACTGTCTATGATCAAAAATTATTAACATATATTAGAGAAAATACGTTTGCCTACATCCATGGACATGAAGTTGGTGGAACAAATCCTTCATTACTAGAGGCATTATCTGCGACAGAGTTAAATTTATTACTTGATGTAGGGTTTAATAGGGAAGTGGCAGAGGAAGGAGCTCTTTATTGGGAAAAAAATAATCTAGTGAATTGCATTGAGCAGGCTGAAAGTCTTGAGGATAAAGATAAACACGAGTTAGCTCAATATGCATCAAAAAGAATGGCCGATTTATACAGCTGGTCCGAAATTGTTGGAAAATATGAGGAACTATTTAGAAGGTAGTTAATATGAAAATTTTACATTATTTTTTAGGTGTTCCGCCAGCTAGAAGCGGAGGACTAGTTGAATATACATTAAATATAGCAATAGAGCAGAGTAAACAACGGGATGAAGTTATTTTGCTTTATCCAGGGGAAATGAATTATTTAAAAAATGAGCCCAAAATAAAAAAAGTTAAAAATGTAAAAGGATTAGAGACTTATGAACTAATTAATAGTCTACCATTAGCGCTTTTTGGAGGAATTAAAAGTCCAGATCATTTTATGAAGAGTGTTTCGCCAGAATTATACTATCAATTTTTGATGGATATCAATCCAGATATTATCCACGTACATACATTAATGGGAATTCACTATGAATTTTTTCAAGTGGCTAACCAATTGGAAATATCACTTATTTTTACTTCTCATGACTATTATGGTCTATCACCCGTGCCGGATTTTTATCATAACGGGAAAAGTTATGATAGCGATAATTCAAACGAATTTTGGATACAAGTGTCTGCTAATGCACTTAACACACAAAAATTACGCGTTTTTCAATGGAAAGCCTATCCGACTATTCGGAAATTTTCTAAAAAGTTGGAGCGTTTTTTTAAAATTCAAAGTAAAAGTAGAGAACTTAAAATTCCGATGATTGAATCGAGTACTCTAGAGAAAAAGATAATTGAGCTTAGGAAATACTATCAAAAAATTTTTTCTTGTATAGATTTTTTTCATTTTAATAGTTCGGTAGCTAAAAAAGTGTATTTAAATAATTTGCCCATGACCATCAGATACCAAGTAATTCCCATTGCAATTTCTGAAATTCATATTGAAGATGAGAAAATTCAGATGAAAAATGAAAAATATCGAATTGCTTATATAGGACCAGAGAAAGAATTTAAGGGTTTTTATGATTTTGTTGAAATGAGCCGTTTATTGCAGAATACGAAATATGAGTTTCATACATATGGTTATGTACCTACAAAAAAATATCCCAATCTAATTCAACATGGGAGATATAATAGGGAAGAAATTGAAAATATTTATCGTAATATAGATATTTTAGTTGTTCCAAGTCGATGGAAAGAAACTTTTGGACTGGTAGTGTTGGAAGCACTCCTGTTTAAAAAAGAGGTGCTTGTGAGTAAAAATGTTGGTTCAAAAGATCTGTTGCCAAGAGATCATATTTTTACAAATACTCAGAGATTAATTCAGCGGTTAGAAAAAATTCAATCTGAAGAGAGAAAAGAAATTGACTATGATTCATTACCAAGTATTTCTAGCCATATTACAGAATTAAGACGGCTTTATCAGAAATTAATTAAATAATAAAGGAGAAAGACTATTGGATATCTCAGTTGTTGTGCCATTTTACAAAGGAAATGACTATTTGCCTAGACTATTAAAATCATTGGTAACTAGTTCCGCTAGAGCTAACCAATTAGGAATTACGACTGAAATAATCATAGTAAATGATAGTCCTGAAATTGAAGTATTAGTGCCAGAACAATATAAGAATTCTGTTTGTATTATAACTAATGAACGTAATCGAGGGATTCAATATTCAAGGATCAACGGTTTAAAAAAAGCCAAAGGAATATTCATTCTATTTATTGATCAAGATGACGAGTTGACACCACAAGCATTGATCTCAAATTACAATGAAATCGGAATGGCCGATGTTGTAATTGGTAATGGGAACTTTGTGTATAAAGATAAAAAGCAGGAATCAAAACGATTAATATATCCTAAAAAAAGATATCAGAAAAAAGCAGCTTCAGAGATACCTTATTTATATGTTAGGGATCTAATTGTATCACCTGGGCACTGCTTGATTAGAAAATCGGCTATTCCTCAGGAATGGAAAGATAATATTATGAAAAAAAATGGGGCAGACGATTATTTACTATGGCTGTTGATGTTTAATAACGAAAGAAAATTTTCTGTTAATTATGATGTAGTATATATTCATCATGATTCTGGGGAGAATCTTTCTTTTAATGTAAAAAATATGAAACAATCATTTAATGAGCTGATTAGTATTCTAAATAGAGATGAAAACTATCCTTCAAAAAGTAGTAATGTCTTGGAAAGACAATATTTTTATAAATCACTGTTGGTTGAGAGAAAAATTTTCTTATTAATTATGAGATCGATAATAGATCCAGTTATCTTTATATATAACCTTTACTTCAGGCTATTCTATGGTGGAAATGTAATAAGTGCGAAAGAGATGAACAGTAAAAATTAGATATTTGGTGGAAAAAGATGATTATTATAGCAGAACATGATAAACAAAAAAAGAAAACTTGGTCTGGAACGACCTGGTCTCTTCGTCAGGCTTTATCTAAAAAAGAAAATATCAAGGATATCAATATATCCAAAGCGAATAGATTAGAGCAAACTGTTTGGATATGGAAAAATTTTTTAAATAGTAACGAGTTTATCGCTAATCTAAATTTTAATAGTTCTTATCTGGACAGTGTTAATTCGATGATCCAGTATAAGTTAATGAATCAAGTTTTTCATAATGAGCAGATATTGCAAATAGGGGATCTGGCAACGATTGAGAATTCACTTATTTATCAAGATTTATCGATTAGCTACTTATTAAACTGCAAAAAAGATGATCCACAGGCGTATATGTATAGTGGGTTTAAAAATGTATCAGAAGATTCGATGAAAAGAAGAAATGAGATACAATTGGAGCGCTATTCAAAAGCAGATAGAATATTGACGATGTCAAAAAGTCTAAAGCAGTTTTTAATCCAGCATGAAAAATTTCCCAAAGAAAAAATAGTGCATATTGGTGGGGGCATGAATTTTATAACTTGTACAGAAGGTGCCAGAGAGAGAGTTGAAAAACAAAGGAATAAGATTTTATTCGTAGGTCGCGATTTTTATCGTAAAGGTGGGGATAGGGTAGTTGCCGCTTTTAATTTATTAAAAAATAATGGTTTACAGGATTTGGAATTATATATCGCTGGACCTACTAAAATAGAAGATAAATTTTTGAGTAGCGGTGTAACCTTTTTAGGTGATTTACCTAATGAGCATCTCAGTAAATATTTTGAGATTTGTGATGTTTTTTGTATGCCTTCTAGGTTTGAGGCATATGGGCTAGTATTTATTGAAGCTTTAGCTCAGGGGCTCCCATGTATTGGGTTGAATAAATTTGAAATGCCTTATTTTATTAAAGAGGGTAAGAATGGATTATTAGTAGATGATCCGGAGGATATTGAAGAACTTGCTATAAAAATAGTTGAATTATTATCGAATGAAAAAATATTTTCTTATGTTGATAAACAAAAAAAAAAATATTTAAAAAAATATTCATGGATGGCAGTTGCTGATCGAATTATTGAGATCGGGGAGAGAAAATTGTGATAATAAATTTGAAATTAAATAAAGAAATAATATACGGTTTATTCTTTTTTGTTTTTTCTTTTGTTCCTAATAATTTCGTTTATTTGGTAATTGGAGGTATTGTGTGCGGACTAGTATTAGTGGTTAAAAATAATTACCAAATTTACAGGGAGCCGTATACACTTATTCTTTTTAGTATTATATTTTTGGGATGTGTATCAGGCTTTTTAAATCAATCGTTTAATATGAATTACATCAGTGATTATTTATATTTTTTAGCTCCAGCAATATGGTTTTTTATTGGATTTCAATTGTTTTTAACCAATAGTAATCTAGACTTATTAAAAACGTTTCTTTTTTCAATTTTTTTCGAAGCTATTTATACTCATTTTAGATTAGTAATTTTATTTCTCAATCGACAAAATTTGAATTTTGACAATTTAAGAGATGTTTACATTGGAGTGGAGTTCACTGCTCCGCTAGCATTTGTTATATTGCTATCGTATATGACCTATCAAGGAGAAAAATTATTCTCATCAAAGTTCAATAATATATTTTTATTGATTCTTTCAGTTCGTATTTTTTTGTCTCTTTCAAGAACTATGTATCTTTTATTAGCTATTTATTTAGTAGTGTTCTATTTATGCAAACGAACGAAACAAAGCGTAAAGGTAAAAAGTCTGTTTTATGGATTTATTTTTATTTCGCTATGTATCATAGTCGTTCAGTTAATACCTGATGAAATGAAAAGTACCTTTTTCAATAAAATAGTAAACAGCTTTAAAGAGGTATCTTCAGATACAAACTGGAATATTTATCGGAATATTGTACACAATTGGAGAGGATATGAGACAAGCGTTGCAAAAAATCTTTTTGTAAGTGGTACTATCTACGAAAAATTATTTGGATTTGGATTTGGCCAGTTGATTCCGGTACTGTATTCAAATTTAGTCGGAGTACCAGTAGGAAACGGAGGGATAATAATACTGCACAATGGGTATGCAACACTGCTTATAAAAGCTGGTATTGTAGGAGTAGCCTTATACGTATCATTCTTCTGTTATATTATTGTAATCGCAATCAAAACACGGAATAAATATTTTATAGATAAACCATTGGTAATTTCATTAGGTTTATGTTACTTGTTCACTACTTTTATTGTTAGTGGTTTTTTTACTCGAGCAATAGATCCGATATTGATAATGTTATTTTCAGAGTCACTTGCTAAGTTGAGAACTCAAAAAAGCAGGTCAATTTCTGAAAAAGAGATCACCTACAATACTTAAAAAGGGATGTTCTTATATGGAAAATATATATGTCACAAAGGCATCTATGCCACCAATTGATGAGTTTATAGCAGAAATTGAAGATATTTGGTCTTCCCATTGGCTAACAAATCAAGGAGTTAAAGTTCAAACACTAGAAAAAAAAATGGAGAAAATTTTTGACACAAAGAATATCTCATTGTTTGTAAATGGACATATGGCGTTAGAATTATTAATCCAGGCAATGAATTTGACTGGAGAAGTTATAACAACACCGTATACTTTTGCGTCTACAACGCATGCTATTGTAAGAAATAATCTTACTCCGGTATTTTGTGATATCAAATCTGATGATTTTACGCTAGATCCTAAGAAAATCGAAAACTTGATTACTGATAAAACAAGTGCGATACTTCCTGTTCATGTTTATGGGAATGTGTGTGATGTTGAAGCTATTCAGAAAATTGCTGACGATTATGGTTTAAAAGTTATTTATGATGCAGCTCATGTTTTTGGTACTCGCTACAAAGAAAAGAGTATTGCCAATTTCGGAGATGCATCAATGTTTAGTTTTCATGCAACAAAAGTTTTTAATACAATTGAAGGAGGAGCAATTTGTTATAAGGACATTGATATGGGGGAGAAGTTATATCGACTTAAAAATTTTGGTATTCAAGGCGAAGAAATAGTTGATGGTGTTGGATCTAATGCTAAAATGAATGAATTTCAAGCAGCTATGGGTATTTGTAATCTCAAGTATCAAGATGCTGAAATAGCGAAGAGAAAAGAGATAGTAATGCAGTATAGACAGTTACTGTCAGGAATACCTGGGGTAACTTTAAATAGCGAACAATCATTTGTTACATCTAATTATTCCTATTTTCCAATCATAATCGATGAGAAAAAATATGGTATCACGCGTAACAGACTGATTGGGCTTTTACAGGAGCAGAATATTTATCCAAGAAAATACTTCTACCCAATAACGAGCTCTTATGATTGCTATAAAGATAAATTTGATACTGCAGAGACGCCTATTGCTCTGTATATGTCTAAAAGAGTGATGGCATTGCCTTTGTATGCTAGTTTATCAGAAGTCAACGTCGAACGTATCTGCCGTATCATTAAAAAAAATCAAAAATAACTTGAAGCAAGGCGGAGAGAAATGGAAAATAAGAAAAGCATTGCTGTATCCGTTATCATGTTCGTTTATAATCACGAGAATTATTTAAGAAAAGCGTTGAATGGTGTCGTAAATCAAAAGACGAACTTTTCTTTTGAAATAGTTGTTCACGATGATGCATCTACTGATAAAAGCCAAGAGATTATTAGGGAATATATTGGAAAATATCCAGAATTATTTGTACCTATTTTACAAGAAGAGAATCAGTTATCTAAAAATCCTCTGTTTGATTTAGATATTATTTATCCTAGATGTATTGGGAAATACTTTGCTTATTGTGAGGGGGATGATTTTTGGAGTGATCCCAATAAATTACAAATACAATATGATCTATTAGAAAAAAATTCTAATTGCTCAATATGTGTACATAAGGTAGGTAGTGTAAAAGAAGATGGAACCATCTTAAAAAGGAGCTATCCAGCAAAGAATATAGTAAATCATGAAGATAAAATCTTGAAATCACGTGAAGTTGTTGCTTTTCATGGATTATATCCTTTTCAAACTAGTAGCTATTTTATTAAAAAATCGGTATTAGATCCAATGGTGCAACGCAGAAGTAAAATGGTTGGTATATTGAATCCTGATGAAATAATGATGTATATGGCTCTAATGAAGGGAGATTTATATTATTGTGATAAGGTAATGTCTTACTATCGACGAGGGGTACCCGGAAGTTGGACAACAACGTTGAAAAAAGAGAAGGTACCTTGTAAAATCGATTTCTTAAAACGCAGTATCCGAGGACAGGTAATTTTCGATTATGAAAGTGGCTATCTATTTCATGATATCTTACAAGGAAAGATATTGAGTGCTAATTTATCAATCAGCCAATACTCTATCAATGAAGCAAATAAATTACTGAATGAAAACAAAGAATATTACCAGGAACCTGTCTTATCTATCAAACAACGTATTCAGTATAATATCTATAAAGCAAGCCCTTTATTTTATAGTTATTTAGCAAAAATTAGTCAGTTTAGAAGGTCATGGAAACAAAAAATGGAGATAAGGGCATAACATAAATAACTAGTAGTACTTTTTAGAGTGTTTATCATGTACAGCACTTAGAAAATTATGTTTGGTTAATATACAGAGTGGTAGGAAATTTATTTGAAAGAATATAGAGAAAATTCTAGTTTAGATGATGAAAATCTAGATAAAAAATAGGAACGGAATTTTTGGGGGCCAACTTAGATCTCGGAGGACAGAAATGGCTTTTATTTGTTATTTAAGCCATCTTAGCATGCATTTTAGTTCCAAGCGACTTTGGTTTGATAATATGTTGATGATTTTTGTAGGTATTTCTAATGTAATCATAAATAGTGGTTTTCAAATGTGGTTGATGCAAGAAAAGAAGTTAACGAACATTGAATTTTCAACGGGTTTGTCAACTAAACTGTAGAAGCTAAATAAACCTACTGTTATTATGGAAGATAAATATCATACTTTTCAATTCTGGATTAGAAGGATTCGGGGATCATTAAATGATTAAGCACTATAGCCCAGTTTTGAATTCGACCACCATCCCACTTCGTGTGTAATGTCAATACTGATTTTCAAATGAAGAAAGATTTCATCCTTTATTGAAAAATAATTTATCGCTTTCTTATGGTACTGAAATTTTTATGAAACGACCTGTTGTTCTAATAAAAACTGACAATGAAGAAAAGCTTTTCAGGAATTATCGAAGAAAAAATGTTCAAAAGGCAATACGATTAGCAAAAGAACGCGACGTAGCAGTCATTCGTCACGGAATAAAAGAGCTTCCCAATTTATTTCAATTTATAATGAGACAATGAATCGTAATAATGCAGAAAAAATTTATTATTTTAATAAAGATTTTTTTCAGATGTTATTCCGAGAATTGGATTCCAAATATAACCTTTTCCAGGCACGATTGAATAATAAAGTTATTGCTTCAACATTAGCACTCCCCCTGCTTGTGTATTCCTATTTCTAGGTGCCATGGATATTGATTATAAAGATTATTATGGTGGCTATTTACCAGAGCATGAGCTGTTGAACTATTATCATAAGTTAGGAGTTTCATATGTTAATGACGGTAGCGGTAGAACTTCTAATCTTGGTACACCATTACTTCTCGATATAAACAAGGTTTTACTGAGGATGAAGTAGTCCCCTATTATCAAGGACTTACTGAATTATAAATAGATTGGGTTACGTTTTAGTTACTTTAAGCAAGAATTATAATTTACTTTTTTCAATCCAGGAAAATGTCTAATTAGTTTAATATGTTTTTTTAAATGTTTTCTAAATTATATATAACCATGAATCCACAAAAATATCATCACTTCATCATATAACAGTCCCTACCTTTTTTATTATAAAAAAACAAGAATTATAATAGAGTAAAACTTTATTTTATTGTTTTTTTTTAAGATATTAAGTATAATTAAGTTATCATATAGAGGGATCACGTCTGTTCTAAAGTTATATACAAATAAAATAATAAAAATACAATATAAATGTTTTGTTTGAGAGGAATAATCCTATTTATATAGTTTTTTTATTGAAGTTCCTATTAAAATGATATATACAGTGCAAGAATAAATTATTGTTATTTTGTGTATAGGAGGGAAACTATGAAAAAGGGGAAAAACTGTGTGGATATAACTAATTTTGAGGGAAAAATATATGACAAGCAAAAAAATATAGGAACAACCTGGTTAGATAGAAAAAAAATAGAACGTCAAAGAATATATAGCTTTGTTAAACGAATGATAGATATTATTATTGGATGTTTAGGAATTATTTTCATTTTTCCAGTTATCGTATGGATCGCATATAGAATACATAAAGATGATCCAAACTCTCCAGTAGTATTTAAACAAAAACGTGTTGGACGAAATGGAAAAGTATTCACGATGTATAAGTTCCGTTCTATGTGTACAAATGCAGAAGAACAATTAAAAAGTCTTCTTGATAAAAATGAAATTGAAGGTGCTATGTTTAAAATTAAAGAAGATCCTAGAATTACTGAGTTTGGAAAATTTATTCGCCGAACTAGTTTAGATGAACTTCCTCAATTATTCAATGTTATTAAAGGGGACATGAGCCTGATAGGGCCACGCCCACCATTACAATTGGAAGTTGAGAAATATACAGAGTATGATATGCAACGATTATTTGTGAAGCCTGGATGTTCGGGGTTGTGGCAAGTCAGTGGACGAAATAATGTTCATTTTGATGATATGGTCAATTTGGATATTGAGTATATTCAGAGAAGAAGTACGAAATATGATTTATCTCTGATTGTTAGAACGATTAAAGTGATACTAAAGGCAGAAGGTGCGTATTGAAATTTTAGATAATTGTAGTCCATATTCATATAATGTCTTCATAAGTATAATACTGCAAATTTAAATAGAAATATTTTTTTCTATTTAATATTATTCTATAAAAAAATAGAATTGATACATAAGTTTTTATAACTCTTCTTTTTTGTTCTAAAGATAGTAGTGTAGCGAAATAAATAACGGTAATTTTAGTTTTTTTATGGACCTATTTTCACTTTTTAAGAGAATAAAAAAAGATAATAATAAAGATTTTTTTGATATTATTTATCATATCATATGAAGAATATAGATAAGGGAAAAGCATGGAAAATTCAAGAACTACAAAATCTATTGTAAATTCAAGTGTTGCTTTGATTACTCAAATAATCATTACATTATTTCAATTTGCTATGCAAACAGTTTTTATCCATACATTAGGAGCGACTTATCTAGGTATAAATGGTCTATTTACTAATGTCCTTGCAATACTTTCTTTTGCTGAATTAGGGATAGGTAATGCCATTGTCTTTTCACTATACCAGCCATTAGCAACTAATGATTTAAAACATATTCAACTATTAATGAATTTTTTTAAAAAGGCTTATAATATAATTGGATTAGTCATACTTGTATTGGGGACATTATTTACTCCGTTTATTCATATATTGATTAAGGGAGCCGAAGATGTTCAATACTTGAGAATTTATTTTATGCTATTTCTATTAAATTCTGTTGTCAGTTATTTTTTTAGTTACAAAAGGACGTTATTGATTGCGGATCAAAAAGGCTATTTGAGCACGCTAAATACTTTTTTGTTTAAACTGATGCAATCGATTATTCAAATAGTGATTTTATTACTGACACACAATTTTATATTATATTTAGTTGTACAAATTGTATTTACTCTTGTATCTAATTTTCATATTTCGATTTTAGCAAATAATGTATATCCTATCTTAAAAAACAAGACGTCAGAAAAATTGTCCAAAAATGATTTAGACTTGATTAAGTCGTCAACACTAGGGTTAATAGGATCACAAATAGGTACAATTGTTGTATTAAATACGAATAATTTATTGATATCTGCATTTGTGGGTATTTTTTTCACCGGAATCTATTCGAGTTATATGATGGTTGTACAAGGTATACTTAATATAATCAATCAAGCAATGGATGCGGTTATTGCGAGTTTGGGAAACTTGGCCGTTGAAGATAACAATGAAAAAGAATATCAGATATATAGGCAACATTTGTTCTTATCGTGGAGCATTTCATTTTTTTGTTCAATTTATTTTATAACGCTATTTAACCCATTTGTGATGGTATGGCTTGGAGAACAATATACATTCTCGATGAATATTGTTTTTCTTATTGTTTTAAATTTCTATATATCACAAAATAGAAAGACCCCTCTTTCTTTTATTAATTCTCATGGACTATTTACCAAAGCAGGTATAAAGGCAATTTTTGAAGCTGTTATAAATTTAATAATATGTTTTATACTTCTGATACCATTTAAAATGGGGATTTCAGGTGTATTACTTGGGACGATTGCTGTTAATCTTTTATTAAATATTTGGTTTGAACCATGGCTTGTTTTTCATGATGGATTATTTAGGAAAATAGGGTGGTCATATTTTGTTGAATACTTACAAGGAGCTTTATTTACTTTAATTGTAGGTGCAGTTATTTATAGTGGGTTAAGTTGTTTATCATTTAGTCCCTACATGACTTTATTGGTTAATTTTAATGTAACAACTCTTGTTACACTTTCAACTTATATACTTGTATTTAAACACGATACTCGGTTTAAAGTAATAGCTAGTATGATAAAAAAAACTATTATGTTAATAAAAAGAAAATTTAGCTAGATTATATTTTATAACGATAGCTAATATATTGATAATCTATAATTTTTTTTACTTGTTACTTATTATATTTTAATGAATACTAATATACCGAAATATGAATTTGTAGTTTGCTTTATTTTTCTGAGAAAATCTTCCAACTGTGACAAGTGATTTTGTATTCATAATTGTATGGAATTACACTAATTTAACTATTAAGAGTCTCAGAATGTATTTGTAAGAGTATAGAAATAATCATGGTGGGTAATTTATTATAGATTAAGAGAGGCACTGATATGGACAATTTGATTAGTATTATTATTCCGGTATACAACGTTGAAAATTATCTTGAAAAATGTTTACATACTATAGTAGATCAAACTTATTCACAATTGGAAATTATTATTATTGATGATGGTTCCACTGATAAGAGTAATTATATTTGCAGAAAGTTTAAAGATAAAGATAGTAGAATTATACTAATTGAGCAAGAAAACAAAGGATTAGCGATCGCTAGAAATGTTGGTCTGAATCAAGCTAGTGGAAAGTTTGTTACTTTCTTAGATGGTGATGACTATGTTACTGAAAGCTATGTAGAAAATTTATTTCAAGCAATCGTTAAAACGGGTGCAGAAATATCAATATCCAATTATGTAGTTGTGGATGATGAGTTAAACAATGTAGAGAGCTCGAGTACAAATGATGAGGTAGAAATAATAACGTACAATCAGGATGAGGGGTTAAAAAATTTATTTCTACAAAAAGGATTTGAAACCACTGCTTGGGGAAAATTATATCTTATGAGTTTGTTTGACGATATTCGTTTTCCTGATGTAAAAGCTTTTGAGGATTTCCCTATTACATATAAGCTGTTTATGGAAAGTAAAAAAATTGCACATATAAATACCTGTGATTATATGTATGTAAAAAGAATGAGCAGTATCATGAATACGAATTTTAATGAAAGTAAACTTATTTTACTTGAAATTATAGAAGATATTGCTGAAGATTTATACAAGAAAAAGCCTTACCTTGAAGAATATTACTATACAAGAATATTTAGCTCATTAATTAGTCTATGGGTAACAATTCCTTTGGATAATAAAAGTAACTTGTTAGTATGGAATGAGCTACTTAAATATAGGAAGTTCGTTATTGTAGCAAAAAAATCAGCTAAAAAGCTTCGTCTTTTAGTTTTTTGCAGTCTGTGCGGTAGAACAATTTCTTCTAAGGTAGGAAACCGACTGTTAAAATAGTAAGTATTTGCAAGGATTGAACGAGCCCACTTAAATACTATGGGATTTGATTTTTTCTAAGATCAAAACGTTTTTGTGTAATAAATTAAAACTAAAGTAACCATACGTTTGAAAAAAATAAAAAAAGACCATACTATAATTCTTGAAATCGAATTAATTGATGATTTGACTGATAATTACTTACAAAGAGAAAAAAGAAAGCTTTTTTATTTGAAAAATAGATTTGAGGAGATTAATTGAAAGGAAAACTGTTTTTATTTCATTCTTTATAAGAGTAATAAAAACTAGGTTGCAGCTTATGGATGTTTTATCCACAAACTGCAACCTAGTTTTTTCTAATTCAATAAATGATTTTACGGCGACCAGTTTGGGTACATGATCCAATGAACAGCTAAAGAAGTTATACCGTAACTATATTCAGTTAGTTATATTTTATAGTTTCTACAATTATCAGGCCTCTATGTAACAACAAAGATTATTTTATATAAGATACCGCAATGATAGAAATTTTTTTTGAAAAAACTACATATTTTTAAGTATATGATTTATAGGATAGATCATATTTATAATTGAATTATAATTAATTTAATAGTAAAATAATTATTAAGGAAACTATGAATCTAAGTGGTATATAGCTTATTTTGGTTGTTATCTTGCCTACCTTCTTGTTATTAATTATTAATATATAATGAGATGCTAGCTACCAGTGAAAACCGGATTACGGAATTACCATGAGCCGAAAAAATTGTATCAATCAGTTCGGGGGACGTTGTGTACTAACTTAATAGTTTTTTTGAATTGTTGTGTTAGAAAAAGTTTTATAAGTATTTGCTGATTCTGAATTTTTTAATGCAAAAAAATATAGAAAAGAGGGAGAAAGATGAAAAAGAAATTGAGTTCGATTGTGGCATTATTGTTTATTGCTTGTACCATTATTACTGGAGGTGCACAGCTTGTTAAAGCCAATGACGCTATTAGACCTGATATAGAAGGTAGTGGGAGTTTGACGATCCACAAACACTGGGCAGAAGATAATAGTCAAGTTGGAGCTGAGGGTAACGGTAAAGAGCTAACGGGAGATGATGCTGTAACAAATCCGCCTGTGAAGGGAGTAAAGTTCAATATTTATCTATTGACTCCAACCGATGAGGATACGCCGGACACGCCACCATCAGAAAAAGATGGTGCGGTCTATTCCGTCAATGAAAATCGAACAGTGCTGACGATTACAGTTAAAGACGAGACGAATAACGATACCTACACCTATACAATGGGCGAGAAACAGACTGGGACAACTAATGCCTCAGGTATATATAAATTTGAAAATTTAGAAGGTTTTTACTATGTAGAAGAGGATCTAGCGAATTCTGACCCTGAAGTAGACGGGAAAGATGTAAATATCGCAACGCCTGCTAAACCATTCATTGTTTCTGTTCCAATGACCACTCCTGATGGTACCGGCTGGTTCAAAGATGTCCATGTATATCCGAAAAACCAAGGAATGACACCAGAGAAGACCGTTAATAATGGTGGAGCAAACTCAGTCAATATCGGCGATGAACTAGATTTTGGAATCAAAGTAGCGATCCCGACTGATATTGGGGAGCCCAACTACACCGTATTCAATATCAACGATACGCTGGATGAAGCATTGACTTATTCGGCCGACAGTGCGGGGGTTTATGTTTATAAAGCCGATGGATCTGGCGGATGGGACAAACTTTCTGTACTTGCTACAACAGAAAGCGTTGCTAATTATACAATTAGTTACAATGCCTCTAAACTATCAGTTGTTTTTACAGAAGCGGGTCGAAAGGTCTTAGCTGATGCTATGGCAGGCGATGGTAAATACACGCATGTCGGTATCGAGTTTAACGCAACGGTCAATGAAAATGTTCTATCTAAGCCTAATTATACGGTTAAGAACAAAGGGGAGATCGAGTGGAAAAATACTCCTGGTGATGAGACTAAAAAGACCACCACACCTGAAACAGAGACCAATACTGGTGATATCGATATCGATAAAGTGGACCAGGATGGTGACGCCCTGTTAGGTGCTGAATTCCAAATTGCTAAAGATGAAGAGGACGCTCAAGACGGCAATTATATCAAAGTCGAAGTAGACGAAGACGAAAATGTCAAAATCACAGATTTGGTTTATCCAGGTGAGGCTGGATATGCTGGTGCGTTAAACTGGGTCATTCGCCCACATGCATCAACTGATGATCTTGGTGTAATAGATGGAACTTTCTACGCGAGTAAGTTCCAAGGTCTGCAGACCCATACGGGAGTAGATGATGATAAAGTTGCATTGAAATACTATGTAGTGGAAACAAAAACGAAGGAAGGCTACAACTTATTAGATGGTCCGGTAGAAGTTGATTTTGATGAAGAAAATACGGCTCATATCGTAACAAAAGAAATTGTCAACTCCCAAGGATTTAAATTACCGAATACCGGTAGTTTGGGAATGATTCTCTTGACGATCATTGGGATCATTTTGATCGGTCTAGCAATCTTGATGTTCTTACCGAAGAAACGTCGTTCATAAGAAATTGTAGTGGGGAAGGTTTCTTCCCCACGCTCTTTTTTAGAGATGATGCAGCATACATTTCATTCCATAGCAAAGCAGCTTGCTTTTTACAGGAAGTTGTTTTCCTCTGAAATGAAGTCGGGAGGAAGAGATATGGCAAAAAAAATCTTGAGTATCCTGCTATTGATTGCAGGATTATTGACTTTAGGATATCCCTCCATCAGTAAATATTTTTCGGATAGAAATAGTTCCTATACAACAGATGCTTACGATAAAAAGGTTCAAGCGATGGACGCAGAACGATTGAAGAAATTATGGCAGGAAGCAGAAGAATACAATGAAAATCTGACGGGCTCACCCGTGCATGACCCCTTTGTCCCAGGCTCGGGAATCGTAATGCCTAAAAATTATTACCAGGTATTAAATGTCAACGGTGTGATGGCCAGTGTGGAAATCCCTAAAATCAATGTTAAGTTGCCAATCTATCATGGAACCAGTGAGGCTGTCTTGAAAAAAGCTGTCGGGCACTTAGAGGGTTCAACACTGCCGATTGGTGGTAAAGGTCGTCATGCAGTCATTACTGGTCATACCGGATTGGCTAACGCTAAGATTTTTACTGATTTAGTAGAACTAAAGAAAGGCGATAAGTTTTATATCAGAGTTTTAGATAAAACGCTAGCCTATAAGATCGATCAAATTCAAGTGATCGAGCCAGAACATACAGAACCGTTAAAAACGGTGACAGGTAAGGACTATGTGACTCTTCTGACTTGTACGCCCTATGGTGTCAACAGTCATCGGTTGCTGGTTCGCGGTGTCAGGACAAAATATGATGCGAAAGAACAGAAAAAAATTGAAAAGACGGGTTTGACTAAAGAACAAAAACTACTGATTCTTGCGGCAGTGATTACGTCCGGGATAATGTTACTCGTGATTATTGGGGTAACGATTTATCGAAGAAGAAATTGATGAGAGACACTTGATGCGGACCTTCAGGATGCAGATTGGAAAGGAGGAGATAAATAATGAAGGGGTTCAAGTCTGTAAAACTAGTGGCAGTTATTTCGATCGTTTTGTTGATCCTTCAAATTATCTCACCTGTGGTAGTGGCTGAACAGCAAACTACTGACTCTACGAAGGTAATAAGTGGGCAGAAAGAAGTCCAAACTCTAGAGTCGCTTGATAAGTCAAAAGAGTTGATAGAAAGTACATCTGTGGAGACTGAGTCGACTACATCGGAAAGTCAGAAGAAAGAGTCCGCGGAAACTAGTGAAAATAGTTTAGAGACCGCAAAGCCAGCAAAGTTGGAGGCACAAGCGAACACACCAGAGCCAAATGATCTCTCCGATAAGGTGACGGTCAGCGATTGGTGGATCTTTGAGAACTCGGTCGGTGATCCGCTTTCCGCTACGACTGCGGCCTCCGTGCAGGTGGATTACAATTTTCGCTTTGTCTGGTCCTTAAAAAAAGAAGATGGACAAATGGTAAATCCAGGGGAATTTTTTTGTATTGATATACCTGAAAATGTTGGCATCGTCTCTGAGAACACAGAAGGATGGGGTTTTTGGGTAATCAGCACGACTGAAACCAATAAAACACCGTTGGAGGCTACCATTAATGGTACGGTGTATACGATTGGCGAATGGTGGATCGATTGGCGTGATGATGGGTCGCCACTTGGCAAATATTACATCAAGGTGGTCTTCAATGAAGGGGTATTAGAGGCAAATGCCAATAAGATTGATGGTGTCCAATTTGATGTTCCTCAAAAGTCGTTAAAAAATATGACATTAAAGGGCGGTATCCAAGAAGTTGTCTTTGGTAATGTAAAGAAACGGATCAAGTTTGAACAGGCCGAAGGAAATATCTCAGAAGGAGATGATTACAAATATTCTTCTAAAGCTGGCAGCAATACAATAACTTTCGATGTAGGGATCGGTCGACTGACGTTGAATGAATTATCGGGAGATGTGATCGATTATGCGGCAAATAGTGAAAAGGGACTGTATCTCGATGGTGATTATCATGGATATCGTTGGGGTGAAAACCTGACGGAATTAGATGACATCTACATCGAAGATACTTTAGATCCTGGTGTCGTGGTTTCCAGTCTCAGTCTTTCTGCGTTGGTACAGGCCCCAATCGGATTGTCCGAAGAGAATCGTGAGTCACAAACAGGCGGATTGATCAATCGTGATGTAGCAGCGTTTGAATCCTATCTATTCGCAGATTATGGTAATGGTCCAGTCTACCGTACAGCAGGCTCAAATCAGGAAATCGAATTTCCCAAACAAGAAAATTCATACCGGCTGCTCGTCCAAGAAAACGGTGAAACACTAGCAAATTTCCGAGCTCGAGTGAAAGCCCAACCTCACCAATACGGAATCTTTACAGCCGGTAGTGGAAAAACAGCACAACGAACGCTCTGTATCAATATTGGCGACATCCATAAAGAAGATGGTATCCAGAAAAAGTACAGCGATTTGACGGATCAAAAATACGCAAGTCCGGAGCGGACGATTATACGAAAAAATGGGGATGATTCGGAAGAACGTACATCAGTCAAAATTACGCAGTTTGCGGTGGAAGCAGCCAATAATACGATCAAGCATGGCTTGTATCCAGAGTCTGATCGCGAGTTACTAGAAGATTATTATACATTGGCTTATGGCGATGGGAATGTGATCGATGGTCAAACTTCTGCTTTTAATATTTCAATGACGCTCAATTATCCAATCGATACGACGTTAAGTGAAACCAAGTCCAATACTGCTTTGGCGCATTATGAGAATGCTAAACAGAAACAAGATCCTAACTTTGAGCAACCAGGTGAGTTGACCGGAGAAGGTACAATGACGAGTCCTTATGGGAGGATCGTTATTAACCCAGATACGATTGCTTTAGTGAAGTATGATGGAACGACGCTCACGGAGATGAACGGGGTGGAATTTGAGCTTCAGAAACAAGGGTCTGATAGGGCTTGGACGAAAATATCGACTCATGAAACAGCTGAATTCACAACGGCTGATGGTGAAAAGATTCAAGGCGTGATCCAGGTTTCTGGTTTATCTAATGGAAAATATCGTTTTGTGGAAAAAGCGGGAGAAAACAATGTGTATCCAGAAGGTTATGACCAGACTGAATCAAGTAACTGGCAGGCTTCGGAAAATCGAATAGTCTCTGAAGAACTAGAGGTGGACGGTGAAACGACGAATACACCAGTCATAGTCGAGAACATTCCGCAAGCTTCCGCTCCATATGCGATCGAACATTATTTTTTGAAAGATGGACGGTCACCGGATAGTACCGATCAAGCAGACTACGAGCTGAATTTCGTAGAAAATGAAACAGGTGAGATCCGCAAACCTGTCGGTTCGACGTTTACCGGTACGCCTCGTAGTAATCTGTTAGGCTATTCCTACAAAAAAATTGACTCACTTGAACTAGCCAGCGGAACGATTACCGCGATTATGGACCCTAATCTCAGTTATAAAGAAAATGGGCAATTAGTTTTGCGCTTTTATTATGTACCAGATGACGATTCGGTGCCCTTTACCATCACTAAGCTGGATGGGGCTGATAATCCGATGCCCTCCTATGATGCACAAGGCAATCCGTTAGATAAGGAAGTTTCTTTTTATATTTATGAATTTGACTGGGGCCACGGAAAAGGGCCGAATGATCAAGGAGCGGAACCTGTTAAAGGCGAGTCAAATGACTATTGGAAGCTGGTCGAAACGGATAATCAGGGTAACCTTTTGGAACAGCCGATCAAAACAGACTCGCAAGGCCGATTGCGAGCCAAAATCGATTTGACAACTAATGGTGTAATAGGTGATGCCAAGACTTTTGCGATCGTGGAAGCGACAAATACCTATCCTAATTATGAAGCGCCCAGTGTAGAAACATCCTGGTGGTTTATTTGGACGGGAACAGGAGAAAGTAACAGTTCGCCTAAAGGGACGTTTTCTTGGTGTAATAACATGGGGGCGGCTAATCCAGGGTGTGAAAATGATAGGCAGGCAGATGGCAGCGTAGCAGTTTCTTTAAGAAATAAAGCGACCAAAGGGCATATGAAAGTTTATAAAGCCGATCAAGAGAAAAAAATGATGCCATCTGATGCTAAGAAGCAAGTTAAATTTGAATTTTATGAATTTATCAATGAGAATAACTGGGGATCAGGCCGAACACCTCGGGATGGAAGTCTAGATGATGCTACTCTCTGGAAACCATTAGGAACTGTTCAAACGGATAATGAAGGGAAACTGCTTGACTATGATTTGACAGCAAGGAATACTTACGCCTTAAAAGAAGTCCAATCGTACCCAAGTTTTGTAGTGCCCACAGGTTATTGGATTTTATGGACCGATATAGTTTCAGAAGGTATCATCAATCATGAAGTTGAATATGCTCAAGGGTCAAACGATAACCCAGGAGCGCTGCAGCCAGGAGCGGAGGATAATCCAGTTGGCTCGACTGTTTTACTAAATAATGAAATCAGGCAGGAGTTCTCTTTCATTAAGGAAAATGAACAAGCTGAACCTTTAGGTGAAGTGGAGTTTGAACTTTATGCGGGAAAAGACGATGGGGAATTGGAAATTGGCGTAAATGACGATCCGAGCGCGGCGAATACTTATTGGGATATGACCAAGCCTTTTAAAACGGCGATTAGTAGTGCAGCAGGAGCCAATAAAGGCAAGGTGAGTTTTGACCTGACCGCTGGCGAATACCTATTAGTGGAAACTAAAACAGTCGTGGGCTATCAACTACCTGCAGGACAATGGATCTTAACGATCGATCCGTTGAATACGGACCCAGATCAGCGAATTCTGATCCAAGCACGAGGTGATCCATTACCCCCGGCTTTTTATGAAAAAGAGGGTATTTATCATTTGCCTAATATAAGAAAATATAAATTACCTTCGTCTGGAGCAGGAGGACTACTCATTTCTGTCGTTTTGGGCATCATTTTGATCGGTCTGGCTATTTTAGTTAGTGTAAGTGGAAAAGAAAAAATCGGATAGAAGTGAAGAAAGCAAAAATAATTATACCGTCTCGAACAATTGGGAGATTTTCTAAATTGTCCAAGATCTGTAATAAAAATCGCTAAAGAATTACTCACCAAACAGATCATCTGTTTGGTGTTTTTTTATTAAGTTATCTTCTTAATCTTTATTGAGATCTAATAGAAATTTGGATTGAAAAAATTTTTCTTATATAATAAAAGAATAAGGAAAAGGAGGGATCAATTTGCTGAAAAAATTTATTGCTGGAGCAATCTCTTTCGTAATAAGTTTTGGCATGGTCTATTATTTGGTCCTGCCAACTTTGCAAAATTATCCGCGGTTAGATGGAATGATGCAGCGGTTTGAATATACGGATGAAGCTTTGTGGTTATTTATTTTCTTGAGTTTATGGTTGATTTACTGGCAGTGGGAGCAGCGAAAGCTATGGCCGGTCTATTTGTATCTTTTTTATAGCTGTTATCTATTATTATTGTTCATTATGCTTTTTACCAAAGCTCAATCATATCATTCGTTTAATTTGAACCCTTTTGAATTGTATTTGAACAATTGGCGACAAATCTGTGAGTTGCTGTTGAATATTGGTTACTTTATCCCGTTAGGAGTTTTGTATGGGATGCGAGCTAATAAAGTGGAAGCAGCAGTGATCGCGGTGACAACGATCTTAGGGATCGAGACGATTCAGTATGTCTTTTATATCGGTACTTT
>NZ_BCQF01000029.1 GCF_001544295.1 Enterococcus pseudoavium NBRC 100491 | reverse complement strand
CCAATTTACTCAGATACATATAACGAAACGTAATGGGGATGCACGTATTTCCTAATCGCTGTCTGATCCAGTAACGGCCTTAGAATTTCTCAAATTATTTTTTATTCCAACGTCGTTGTTGATAGTTAACTGGCAGTCATCAATGTAATCAAACATCTCTGCATTCCCTATCACATCTTCCCCTCTCTTAACAAGCGTTCCAATGGTGTGACTTTTGTATTTTCTAAAATATCGGCATCACTCAAAGAATTAAGATAAGTTTGTGTAGTTTTGATATTCGAATGTCCTAATAAGCGACTAATTGTATAAAGATTAACGCCACTTTTCAGTAACTTCTGCGCATAATAATGTCTTAAACTGTGGCAGCTTCTTCGTTTTACTTCATCTCTTACTCCAATCCCATTTGCTGCATCTTTGACTATCTTTTCTAGAAGAACATTATTAGTTATTTTCTTACCAGATTTATTGACGACTAGAGAATCATCTATTTCACGATAATTACGCAAATTATTAAAGTAACCTCGTTTCGTTTTCTGGTATTTTTTGATGGACAATTGCAGATATTGCGAAATAGGAACAACCCGTTCTTTACGACCTTTCCCCATTAATTGAAAGAAAGTTCCCTTGAAATTATCGTTTGATAAACAGCGGACTTCTTCTGCTCGTAAACCACAATCAGCCATAATTTCAATGATTAGTCGATTCCGCTGATTTACAAACCCTGAGTGATTGTAGAAGCTAATCATCGCTGCTACCTCTTGATCGTTAAAAGTATTGATTAATCGTTTCTCTGATTTCAAGTATTGAATATCTAACATAAAGTTACGATCAATATATTCTTCAGTAAAAAGGTACTTATAGAAGGTTCTAAGAGCTTTTAAAATCTGATTAATATAATTCGCACTACGTTCTTCCTTCATCGATAAGATAAAACTTTTTACATGGGGCTTCTTGATCTCTTCCAACTTATCTAGTTCGAACTCTGAATTTATGTAACTACTAAAAACTCGTATTTGTGATTGATATGTTTCAATCGTCCTTTTAGATAAATTTCTTACCCGACAATCCAACAAAAATTCTTCCACGCCTTCTTGAAATAGCATATATTTACGCCCCTCTTCTTAAGAAAAACAGAAGAAAGTAAAATCACCAGGTATTACTAATTAGACGCTTTTTGTACTTAGCAATACTTGAAAAACGGCAGTACGCAAAAATTGGTATACCTACGAATAAAAACAGAAAAAAAGCCTGTGAGAAAATTCTCACAGGCTTTAAACAGCTTCAACTCACTAATTATTTAGCGATGAATGGGTTGTTTTTTAAGTTGTAGAAAGATTTGATACCTTTGTATTCTGCAACATCACCCAATTGGTCTTCGATACGTAATAATTGATTGTATTTAGCAATCCGGTCAGTACGTGAAAGAGAACCAGTTTTGATTTGGCCAGCGTTTGTTGCAACAGCGATATCAGAGATTGTTGAATCTTCTGTTTCACCAGAACGGTGAGATACAACTGCAGTGTAACCAGCTTCTTTAGCCATTTCGATTGCATTGAATGTTTCTGTTAAAGTACCGATTTGGTTAACTTTGATAAGGATTGAGTTAGCAACGCCCATATCGATTGCTTTAGCTAATTTTTCAGTGTTTGTAACGAATAAATCGTCACCAACTAATTGAACTTTATCGCCTAAAGCTTCAGTTAATTTCTTAGTACCTTCCCAGTCGTTTTCGTCTAAGCCATCTTCGATTGAGATAATTGGGTATTTAGCAACTAATGATTCGTAGAATGCGATCATTTCTTCAGTTGTTTTTTCGCCTTCGCCTGAGTCAGCTAAAACGTAAACACCTTTTTCTTTGTCGTAGAATTCTGAAGAAGCAGCATCCATTGCAAGAACGATGTCTTTACCAGGTACATAGCCAGCTTTTTCGATTGCTTCGATGATTACTTCGAAACCTTCTTCGTT
Organism: Enterococcus pseudoavium NBRC 100491; assembly: GCF_001544295.1. GTDB lineage: Bacteria > Bacillota > Bacilli > Lactobacillales > Enterococcaceae > Enterococcus_A > Enterococcus_A pseudoavium. The sequence goes on along the minus strand of NZ_BCQF01000029.1, from coordinate 27,678 downwards.
AGAACCAAGGTTAGGAGCGAATCCACCTTCGTCACCAACTGAAGTAGCAAGACCTTTAGCTTTTAAGATTGAAGCTAAAGCGTGGAATACTTCTGCACCATAACGTAAAGCTTCTTTGAATGTAGGAGCGCCAACAGGCATGATCATAAATTCTTGGAAGTCGATAGAGTTATCAGCATGTGATCCACCGTTGATGATATTCATCATAGGAGTAGGCAAAACTTTTGTGTTGAATCCGCCAAGGTAGTTGTACAATGGGATTTCTAAGAAGTCAGCAGCTGCACGAGCAACAGCGATAGAAACACCAAGAATAGCGTTCGCACCTAATTTACCTTTGTTAGGAGTGCCATCTAATTCGATCATAGCAGCATCAATAGCAGCTTGGTCACGTACGTCGTAGCCGATGATTGCTTCAGCGATGATGTTGTTTACATTATCAACTGCTTTAGTAACACCTTTACCGCCGTAACGAGCTTTGTCGCCATCACGTAATTCAACGGCTTCGTATTCACCAGTTGAAGCACCTGAAGGAACCATACCGCGGCCGAATGCGCCGTCTTCTGTATAAACTTCTACTTCGATTGTTGGGTTACCACGTGAGTCTAAGACTTCGCGTGCGTAAACGTCTGAGATAATTGACATGTTTTGTCTCTCCTTTAAAATTTGTTTTATTAAAAGGGGCTAACCCCTTGTAACCAATATTAGTGAAAATCTTTGGTAGTTGCAAACAATAACCGCGATTTTCAGTTAAAAATTATTTTGCGCCTTCTAATAACGCTAAGAATGAATCAGCTTTTAAGCTGGCTCCGCCGACTAAAGCACCATCAACGTTTTCCTTAGCCATGTATTCAGCGATGTTTTCTGGTTTAACAGAACCACCGTATTGGATACGAACAGCTTCAGAAACTTCTTTACCATAAATACCTTCAACTGTTGAACGAACTACGCCACAGATTTCGTCAGCGATTTGTGCGTCAGCAGATTTACCAGTACCGATTGCCCAGATTGGTTCATAAGCAATGACCATGCTTGAAACTTGTTCAGCAGAAAGATCCGCTAAACCAGCTTTGATTTGTCCTTCGATCCATTCAGCTGTTTTGCCAGCTTCGTAAGTGTCTAAAGACTCGCCACAGCAAAGAATTGGCAACATTCCATTAGCAAAGATTGCTTTGGCTTTTTTGTTGATTTCTTCGTCTGTTTCGTGGAAGTATTCACGACGTTCTGAATGGCCGATGATTACGTAGTCCACACCAAGATCAGCTAAAGCAGCCGGTGAAGTTTCACCAGTGAAAGCTCCAGCATTTTCCCAGTAACAGTTTTGAGCAGAGATTTTTAAGTCTGTGCCTTTTGCTGCTTCGACTAATTCTTGTAAGAATAAAGCAGGTGATCCGATTACTGAATCTACTTTATCATTCGCAGGAATCTTGTTTTTGACTGCTTCGGCAAAATCTTTTGCTTCTGAAGCAGTTAGGTTCATTTTCCAGTTACCAGCAATAATAGGTTTACGCATTTAGAAAACTCCTTTTTCATATTAGGGTGCTAATTTTTTCTCAAGCCGCATACCATTCAACGAAACAGATCAATTCTATTAAATGAAGTTCCATCATGTGAAATCTTAACACTTTACGAACTGCAGAAAGTTGAAATGGCATCCGTTTTAATATAAGGTTTCGCTTTTTATTTGTCGTTGATTGCTGCAAGACCAGGTAATTCTTTACCTTCTAATAATTCAAGACTTGCACCACCACCAGTTGAGATGTGAGTAAATTTATCAGCAAAGCCAAGTTGTTCAGCTGCTGCTGCAGAATCCCCACCACCGATGATCGTTGTAGCGTCTTTAAGATTTACTATTGCTTCACAAACACCGATTGTTCCACGAGCAAAGTTACTCATTTCGAACACACCCATTGGTCCGTTCCAGACAACTGTTTTCGCGCCTTCTAATGTTTGAGCAAACAATGCGATTGATTCTGGTCCAATATCAAGACCCATTTGTCCAGCTGGAACATCACCTGTATGTTCTTCAGTTGGAACATCATTTGAGAATTCAGCTGCTGTGATTGAATCAACTGGTAAAACTAATTTGTCGCCAGCTGCTTCGATCAATTCTTTTGCTAATTCCACTTTATCAGCTTCTACTAATGAGTTACCGATTTCCATGCCTTTTGCTTTGTAGAATGTATAAGTCATTCCGCCGCCGATCAAGATTTTGTCTGCTTTAGGAATCAAGTTTTTGATTACGCCGATTTTATCAGAAACTTTTGCACCACCTAAGATCGCAACCATCGGACGTTTAGGTTCTTCAACTGCTTCACCGATAAATTTGATTTCTTTTTCCATTAAGAAGCCTGCAACTGTTGGAATACCAGTCGAAGCGATTCCGACGTTAGAAGCATGGGCACGGTGAGCCGTACCGAATGCATCATTTACGAATACATCGCCTAATGAAGCCCAATATTTTCCAAGTTCAGCATCATTGCCACTTTCTTTTTTACCGTCGATATCTTCAAAACGCGTATTTTCGAAGACAACTACATCGCCGTCTTTCATGTCTGCGATTGCCGCTTCTAATTCAGCACCACGAGTTTCAGGTACAAACGTTACGTTTTTACCTAACAATTCGCTTAAGCGTTCAGCTACTGGTTTCAATGATTTGCCAGCTTTGTCTTCTTCTGTTTTCACACGACCTAAGTGTGAGAACAAAATAGCTTTGCCGCCTTGTTCTAAAATGTAGTTGATTGTTGGTAACGCCGCTTTGATACGAGTGTCATCAGTAATCACGCCATCTTTAACAGGAACGTTGAAGTCCACACGAACTAAAACTTTCTTGTCTTTCAAGTCAAGATCTTTAACTGTCATTTTTGCCATGAAAGAAAACCTCCAAATTGTTTTTTTGAATCCTATTTATTATACAACTCTTTTTAACAAAAGAGCCAATGATAGACATAACCTTACGAAAAAAACGGAGAAGCGCGTTGCTTCCCCGCCTTTTTTCAGACAATGTTGTTCTAATTTAAAATATATCTTATAAGTTAGCGAAATATTCTAAAGTACGAACTAATTGAGCAGTGTATGACATTTCGTTGTCATACCAAGCAACAGTTTTAACTAATTGTTGATCGCCAACTGTCATTACTTTAGTTTGAGTTTCGTCAAATAATGAACCGAAAGTCATACCTACGATATCTGAAGAAACGATTTCGTCAGTGTTGTAACCGAATGATTCGTTAGCTGCTGCTTTCATAGCTGCATTAACTTCATCAACAGTAACTTTTTTGTCAAGAATAGTAACTAATTCAGTTAATGAACCAGTTGGAACAGGAACACGTTGAGCAGCTCCGTCTAATTTACCATTCAATTCAGGGATAACTAAACCGATTGCTTTAGCAGCACCAGTTGAGTTAGGCACGATGTTTGCTGCAGCAGCACGTGCACGACGGAAGTCACCTTTAGGATGAGGTCCATCAAGAGTCATTTGGTCACCAGTGTAAGCGTGGATAGTTGTCATTAAGCCTTCAACAACGCCAAATTCGTCATTTAAAGTTTTAGCCATAGGAGCTAGACAGTTAGTAGTACATGAAGCACCAGAGATAACTGTTTCGTCACCAGTTAAAGTTTCGTGGTTAGTGTTGTAAACGATTGTTGGAACATCGTCACCACCAGGAGCTGAGATAACAACACGTTTAGCACCAGCTGTTAAATGTTTTTCAGCAGCTGCTTTTGAAGTGAAGAAGCCAGTACATTCTAATACGATGTCTACTCCTAGTTCGCCCCAAGGTAATTCTTCAGGGTTGCGGTTAGCAAGAACTTTAACTTCTTTACCATTCACGTTGAATGAACCTTCGTGAACTTCAACAGTTCCGTTAAAGCGACCTTGAGTTGTGTCATATTTTAACAAGTGAGCCAACATTTTAGCGTCTGTTAAGTCGTTGATAGCTACAACTTCCAATCCTTCTACATCTTGGATACGGCGGAATGCTAAGCGTCCGATACGTCCAAATCCGTTAATTCCAACTTTTACTGTCATTTAAGATTTCCTCCTTATGGAATCAAAAAATATATTTATTTTAAAGGGGATGGCCCTTTTAAAATCTCGTTTGCAGCAGCTTCGTCAGTGACGAGCCACGTTTGTTTGGGAGCATTCTTCATATAGGCGGTGATCGCTTTAACTTTGCTCTTACCGCCTGCTACTGCGATCACGATCGGCATCTTTTGAATGTCTTCTAGAGACAGACCAATGCGTGGCACTTTATGGACGATTGCTCCTTCTTCGTCAAAAAAGTAACCAAATGATTCTGCAACAGCATTTTTTTGTTTCAGACGAATAATCTCTTCTTCTGACATTTTCCGTCTGGCTGCCATATGGATGGCTCGGCCAATACTGTGAACAACACAGTTAGCTTCTTTAATCATCGCCAAGACACTTCTGATTGAAGGTTCCTTCAGCAATGTATGATACGCTTCTTCACTTAGCTGTTCCGGCACATACAACACTCGATGTTCGCCGTGGGCATTTGCTGCCATCAAGGCGCTCACTGAATTTGCTTGGATCGATACAGCTTCGCCGATACCGCCCCGAGCTGGAACAAAAAGATTGTGACGCTGCGTTGTTTCTAACGGACTGACGTGTCTGGCAACTTCTGCCATCGTCGTCCCGCCCATCACTGCGATAATGTTTCGGCCGTCTGGCAATTGACGTTGCAATGCTTCATCAACCAATTCACCGAATTCACCGATTACCTTTTCTTGTTCGTCACTGTTACCAGAGACAATCAAACAACGTTCGATGCCAAAAAGTGCCGCTAATTGTTTCTCTAACTGATCCATTCCGGTGAATTGTTCCATCAACAGTTCTAAGTGCTGTAGTAAATCTTCACCTTTTTCAGTTAACAACATCCCGCTCTTCGTTGCATCAATTAAACGCTGATCTCTAAGGAAATCTGTCTCACTTCGCAAAACACGTTCAGTCAGACCTAACGAATCAGCTAAATTTCTTCGACCGATTGGTTGCATCCAAAAAATATTCTGCATAACGCGATATCTTTTTTTGACAACCTCTAACACATCAGGGGCGATTGCTTCAAGTACTCGTAGTTCACTTAACAAAGGATTTCCTCCGTTGGACTTGAGTAGTCCCTCATAGACTTTTAGCGACCCATGAATAGTAAAAAAAATGCAAGAAAGTCCAATCATTTTTTTAAAATTGCTAATTTCTTACATGACAAAGTGTACCAGTTTTGTCCCGTCTACGCAAGAAAAAAGCCAAGTTTTTTTACTTGGCTTAATCAAAACGTTTTCTTTTCGATGAACTGGGAATTTTCAGCGCATCGCGATATTTTGCAACTGTCCGTCGCGATATTTTTTGGCCCTTCTCTGCTAAGAGTTCAACAATCTTTTGATCGGATAGCGGCTTGCGCTTGTCTTCATTTTTGACCAGAGCAGCGATTACCTGTTTTACCTCATCCGCCGATGTATCTTCATCATTGACTTTGTTCACAAAAAAGCGGCGCAATTCAAAAATACCAAAGTCAGTCTCAATATATTTTCCATTTACTGCTCGACTGATCGTCGATTCATGAACTTCTAACTGCTTGGCAACATCTTTTAGCATTAGTGGCTTTAAAGCTCCCTGCTTTTCTTCAAAAAAAGCGGCTTGCTGCTGAACAATGATTTTACCAACTTCCAAGATCGTGTCTTTTCGTTGCCCTAGTGTTTTATTCAGCCACTCAAATTGCTGGAGCTTTTCTTTTAAATAGACCTTGGTTTCTTCATCGGCTTGTTCTTTTAATCGATTGAAATAGTTTTCTTGGAAATTCAAACGCAGCTGTCCCCGTTTATTGGATAAAACGACTAGCTGTCCCGCTCTTCTTACCAATGTCAGATCTGGAATAATAAAATTTGATTCCTGTTCTCCAAAGCCTGCTCCAGGAAATGGATCTAAGGTTCGGATATAGTCCATAATTTTCTGGATTTGTGGCAAACTAACTTGATATTCCTTTGCCAGCTCCTCGAATTTTCGTTTGGCGATTTTTTCAAAAGCTTCTTCCAATAGTAAATAGGCTAGGTCTGGGGCGTAATCATCTTGCTCGGTCTGGAGCATTAAACATTCTTGTAAATTCCGGGCACCGACACCCGGAGGATCTAATTGCTGTAGCAACGTCAACGCATCCAAATATTGAATATCTGTAGCATCCAATTCTTTTTTGATTCTTTCTTCATCAACCTTTAAATAGCCGTTCACATCGACATATTCCACCAAAGCCAGCATGATTTCACGAATAAACGTATCGCGATAATTCAAATGAATCTGATTGATCAGATACTCAAATAAAGAAACTGGGCGGTCGGCAATCTGAAAAAAAGTATCTTCTTTAGCTGCTCCATGGTGCATTTGCATCAAGTCACTTTGGATTTTCGGCGCAGTAACTTCAAATAACGGATTTTCCAAAGAAACCGTTTCAACATAATCTTGCAATTCTTCTGTGTTGAATTGTAGAATCTGAATAGCCTGCTGCAATTCCTGTGTCATCGCCAGTTTTTGCATCTGCTGTTGCTTTTGCGAATAACCTTGTTGAAACTTCATATATTTTCCCCTTGTTTTTTTTAAATTATATGCTAAACTAATAAACGTGTTCGCGTCCTTAGTGTAGTGGATATCACGTAAGATTCCGGTTCTTGAGACGGGGGTTCGATTCCCTCAGGACGCATAATTTGCACTTCTCACTTTGAGGAGTGCTTTTTTTGTTTTACCACACGTTGTCAGCCTCGTACCTCTCATTATACTTTTTTAGTGAAGACTTAGCAATTTTGATTTGTAGCTCTTCAATTGAAAGAAACTAAAAATGGCAACGTCCTAACTTCCTTGAGCCTATTTAAATAAAAAACTCTCGCAACAGCAGTATTTCTTCAAAAATACTACTGAGACAAGAGTCTTTGTTGAGCGCTTAACTAAATCTTCAAAGTGCTTACGATTACATTCCGTTTCTTGGAATTTTTTTCTCCCATTTTTTAGTGTAGACGTGCTCCTCATTTTCTGACACGTCCATCTGACCTTGCAAATAGAAATAATGTTGGTCTGAACTTTGGGTGGTCCAAATATCGGCATTGGTCCACCAGCCTTCACGACCGATCCGCATATTTTGCGTGATCAAATAGTGGGCTGATAAAGGATCTCGATTGGACACCGACAATTCACGTTTCAAATTATGTTCCACCGTCAAATCGATTTCATCAAAGCGGTAGATGCCTTCACCAAAGACACCACCAATCCCATTAGTGATACAGGTCCAAGCATCATTGACTAAGTCATAAGTAATTTCTCGTTCAACTTTTCCTTCTGACAAGATCGTTGTTGGTGTTAATTCGGCAGACTCTGGTTGCAAATCTGGTCCGTCTACCTCTTCTCCTGTAAAGAAGGGTAAAGTAAATATCGCTTCATTTAAATTTAAGGTCAAAGAATAATCCTCTGGCAACGGCCAAAACATCGGCCAGGCATTATTGGCTAAAGATAAACGAATGCGATGTCCTGCTTTGAATCGATGTCCACAACAATCCAAATCGACAAAAGCCACTACTTCTTCTCCAGGCGTTAAATGCACAACTTTATCATGGCCCTGTAAGTGGGTCAAATTCATTACGCCATAAGAGACCCGTTCCGAGGAACCGTCTGGTGCGATATCACAAAGCGAGGCGTACAGCATCGCATTTGGCTTATCACTCGTTAATTTTAATTCAATCCGCGGATAGCCAAAAATTTCTAAATCTTCCTGCAAAATGGCAGAATCAAAGTTCATTGCTAAACCATTATCGATGCGTTGATCTCCGGGAGATTCCCCGGGTACACCGGCACCCATCCATTCATTTGCTAATAAGGTATGGGCCAAAGGAGTATGGAGGACTACCTTTTCTTCTGTTGCCTGACGTTCTTCAACCAATCGACCATAAGTCAACTGATAATCTTTAGGCGTGACTGCTTTGGAAGGCCAAGCATCAATCCCTACCCAGCGACCTTTGCTGACGGGGCGATTCGTTGAAGGAGTCATGCTATCTTCCATCCAGGCCTGAAGCATTGGGCCATCAAGCACGCCATTCTCTTTCCCTTTTAGCCAGTAATCCCACCAGCGAACACCTTCACCTAAAAAATTGATTGCCGGTTCTGGTACACCATCGTGAGCATACACATGCGCCCAAGGTCCTAAGAGTCCTTTTTTGGGAACATTCACTCCTTGAAGCAAACTCAAGATCGTATTGGTATAGGAATCGGCGTACCCGTCAACAGCAAAAATCGGTACCTCAATCGCGCTGTAATCCTCACAAACAGAGCCGTGCTGCCAATATTCGTCACGGGTTTGGTGCTCTAACCAATTGCCCATCCAGAGCGGCATATTCTCCAAACGTTCAAGCCACATCGCGCGCCAACGCTCACCAACAATTTCTGGATCAATCGCGCGAGACTGGTAGCCCCGCATGATCGCGCCCCACCAAAAGTTATCGTTTAACACCAATCCACCCTTATAATGGATATCGTTGTTATAGCGATCATCAGTGTAACCAACTACCATGACTGCTTTTAATGCTGGCGGTCTTCTAGCGGCGATTTGCAACGAGTTAAAACCGCCCCATGATTTTCCCATCATGGCTACTTGACCGTCACACCAAGGCTGCTGACTAATCCATTCGATTACTTCAAGAGCATCGTCTTGTTCTTGCAATAAGTATTCATCCGCCAGCAGACCATCCGATTCTCCCGTTCCGCGAATATCCACTCGAATGACATTATAGCCATGACCTGAAAAATACCCATGCATTGGATTATCCCGACCGCGTGTACCATCACGTTTGCGATAAGGCAAGTATTCAAGAATCGTTGGTAATGGTTCTTCTGATTCTGGCAGCCATAATCGATAAGACAGTTTTGTCCCATCTGATAAAGTCAACCAATCATTTTCAATGATCTTAACTGCATAAGGAAAATCTTTAATGATTTTTTTCAACACTTTGTCCTCCTCTTTGACCTACTCCATCTCCTCTAATTGGGAATGAGTGGCTTGCTCGATTGCTTTTAAGCTCATTTCTTCTTTATAAGCCTTGCCATACGTACGGCGCCAAACAATACATAAAATTGCGCCAATTACAGCCATTGCGATCATCAAACTAAAGTAAATAAAGTAGCCCGAATTTCCTTCATACTTATCCAAAACATTTCCGGCAACTAACGGTGCGATCACCTCTGGCAGATAGCCTAAAGTACTAGCCAGACCAATCGCCACTCCTGATAGCCGTAATGGGATCTTTCCTTCAGACATGAAGGAAAAGAACAACCCATAATTAGAAAACATCGCCAAGTACACAATACTCGCAGCAATAATCAATAAAACCAATTGGATTTGACCATTCATCCCTGCAACGGAAATCATCAAGACCGTCCCTAACCCCATTACGATGAACCCACCCATCATAACGGTTGATTTACTGATCTTATCAGCTAAGAACCCGCCGACTGGCGCAGCAACAAGTCGACAATATTGCGCCAAAACCGTAACAATTGCGGCAAAAACCGCCGATGTTCCGATAATATTTGAAGCATAAGGGGTGAAATAGTAAATAGACATATTAAAAACATAACTAGTAAACATCATTCCAATAATGATCCAAATCGCCGGCATCTTAATCACATCGACAATATCTTTAATTTGCAGTTTTTGCCCCTCAACTATTTTTTCTGTGGGTGTTGGTTCCTTGACTAAGAATAAAAACGCTAAACCACATAAAATAGGCATGACAGAATAGAAAATGATAATCCAACGCAAGCCGGCAGTTTCGGTTAGTTGTTTTTGAAAAAAGCCGAAGATCGCCGTAGCTACCGCCATATGGATGACGTTGGTAATCCCACGGGCTCCTTCAAAAATACCATATGCTCGACTTTGTTCATCTTCATCGGCCTGCATTCGAACAATTTTTAATAAGGCCGGCCAAAAAGTTAATAATGAGGTAACCCCCCATAAGGCATAGATCAAAAATAACGCGACGTAGCTAGTAAAAAATAAATGCAAGAACCCTCCTAATCCAGTTGCGATCAATGACCCGACCATTAGTTTCTTAGCTGGAAATCGATCAGCTAGGATCCCCCCGATTAAATAAGAAATTAATCCCATAAAACCGTAAGCACTGCCTAATGAGCCCATTTGTGTATTCGTTAGATGATACGTTACGATATAGGCATCGTAATAATAGTTTCGAAAATAGGCTAATCCATAAATAATCGATCCAGCAATCGCCAATAAGACCACTGTGAAGAAATTTTTCCGTAACCCTTGCTTCGCTTCTTTAGCTTCCATCCGCTTCTCCTTTCATTTGTACATCTTTTCACTTGTCCAAATACTCCTACTCCTTTCAAAAATATTTTATCTGACCTACAGAAAAGTTTAGCATTCTCTATTAAAAGGGTACCACGGTAACGCTTTCATTTAAAATTCAAAATCTTTCTAATAAATTTTAAAAAAGACAAAAAAAGAATAGATCAATTGATCTATTCTTCGTCATCTTCTTCATCGTCATCAAAGTCATCGTCGTCGATCACGCTTAAATCATCTTCGATTCCACCTGGAACGACTTCTTCATCGTCCTCATTTGCATCCGCTCCGATTTCTTGTAAATCAGAATTGTATGCTGCGATTTCATCATCGTCATCGTCATCATCGTCGTCGATATCGTCTTCTTCGTCATCTGCCAACAAATCAGCATCTTCAGGATCATCATCGTTGTAATCAATCGCATCTTCATCGTCATTGATAAAGGCATTGACTTTCTTACGTTTTTTCCGACGCGGTGCATCTTCCTCATCATCGTCTAAGCCATGGTTCACTTCTTCATCGATCGAGTCGATCGCGTACCATGAACGTAACCCCCAGCGATTATCGCCAAGAGAAATAAAGCTTCCATCAATATTCAAATCGGTATAAAATTGAGCCAATGCATCACGAATCTCACTGTCTGATTTGCCAAGATAGTTCTGGATTTGATTGACTAGATCCGAAAAATCCATTACCTCTGCGCGTTCTTCCAGAATTGCGTGTGCCACTTCAATCATTGACAATTCATCTTTGTTCAAACCATCAAAAATACTAAGTTCCAAGTATGACACGTCCTTTCAAAGTCTACTCCTTATCATACAAAATCGAAAGCTAAAAAGCAAACCTTTCTTATGCTTAGGTAGTAAATTCTAAAACCATTTGATAATCGCCAACTTTTTCTTCCTTCATATACAAACTGTAGTCAATCGTGATCAGCCCGGAAAATGGACGATCTTTTAAACTAATGTGCAGTTTTTCTGCGTAAGTTGAAATAATAAACATCCCATACTGTGTCTTATAACTTGTTTCGATTTTTTCGCGGTAGGCAAAACGCATCCGCATCCGAGCTTCACCCGAACGAATTAATTGAACTTGTGAATCGGGAGTTACTTTCACCGTAACTGGTATCTCTTGACCATCTGGCTGAATCTCCTGATAACGAATATACAGCGTGTCCCCCATCTTGACTACTTGACCGGGTAAATCAAATACGAAGTCTTCGGTCTCATTATTCTGAGTGACTTTCGTTTTAACCTTAATTTTTGCGGGAATGCCTTCATTGATATTCACAGAGCTTCCACTCCTTTTTATTTTGTGGTTAGAAAAAAATTGAGCTTCCAAACAACTAAAAAAATCCGTTGTTAAACGGCGGCACTTCGTTTTTCTCTTTTTATAAATGCTTAAAACTGGAACGAAAAGCTTCCACTTTTCATTTTTGTCGGTTTTGCTGTTTTTGTCAACTACTTCTGCTTCTTGAGCGACTTAATTACTTACTTTTGGTATTTTTGTTTATAATAGTATGAAAAGAAGAAATGGAAGGAAGATTAGATGAAAGAAGCACTGCTTTTCGATCAAGGGATGCTGTCTGAGAACGATTTGTTCAACCCGTTTGCTTTAACCGATGTCTTAACTGAATTTAGCGGTGAACAAAACCAACCGATCATTCATTTTTGGCAGTTACCACAAACGTTAATTTTAGGAATGAAAGATAGCCGTGTCCCTTATTTCGATCAAGCGTTAAGGGCCGTCCAAGCAAAAAAATATCGACTGGTCTTGCGAAATGCTGGCGGTTTAGGTGTGATTAGCGATCTAGGGATTTTAAATATTTCCTTGATTCTTCCAAAAGATAGTCTTCTTAAGGGATCGATCGATGAAGGCTATCAAGCCATGGTTGACTGGCTTACAGCCACTCGCTTTGGCGAGCTAGGCTTAGAGATTGGTGAGGTCGCCGATTCCTATTGTCCTGGCAAGTTTGACCTTTCAATCAACGGGAAAAAAATCGCTGGAATTGCACAACGCCGCATCAAAGATGGCGTAGCGATTATGCTGTATCTCAGTGTTACCGGCGACCAAACATTCCGTGGCGAGGTCGTACGCACTTTTTATCAAAGCGGCCTAAAGGACTCCTTCGGCAACGATTATCCACCAGTGAATCCAGCTAGTATGACCACACTCAATGATCAGAGTCCCTTTGAAGTATCGATTCCTGTTGTCAAAACAGAGCTTTTACAGGCGATCGACTATCGCGATCAAACGGCTGAGCTGAAGCAGTTTTATCAATTAACCGAATACCAACGACGCATTGAAAAGATGCAGCAACGCAATCTGCTTATTCAGGAGGCTCTCAATGACTTATAAATATCAAATGCTACCGCTGGAGAAAGTTTTTCGTGATCCAGTGCATAATTATATCCACGTACAACATCAAGTGATTTTAGATCTGATTAATTCAAAAGAAGTCCAACGGCTACGCCGGATCAAACAATTAGGCACTGCCTCGTATACTTTTCACGGCGCTGAACACAGTCGCTTTGCGCACTCTTTAGGCGTTTATGATATTACTCGCCGAATCTGCGATATTTTCCAACGCAATTATTCTCAGGAAAAATATGGCAAAGACGGTTGGGATGATTCTCATCGGCTAGTCGCTTTGTGTGCAGCCTTACTCCACGATGTCGGGCATGGTCCTTACTCTCACACCTTTGAGCATATTTTCCATACCGACCATGAAGCTTTGACGGTGGCAATCATCACCTCGCCAGAAACTGAGGTCTTCCAGATTTTGAATAACGTCGAAGCCGGTTTTCCGGAAAAAGTCGCAAGTGTGATTACGAAGACTTATGAGAATCCACAGGTTGTCCAGATGATTTCTAGCCAAATCGATGCGGATCGAATGGACTACTTATTACGGGATGCCTATTATACCGGAACTGAATATGGAACCTTTGATTTAACGCGGATCTTACGTGTGATTCGACCTTATGAGGGCGGAATCGCTTTTTCTATGAACGGGATGCATGCGGTGGAAGATTATATCGTCAGCCGCTATCAAATGTATGTTCAAGTCTATTTCCACTCCGTTTCTCGGGCGATGGAAGTTTTGTTGGAGCATTTATTAGATCGGGCTCATGAATTGTATCAAGAAGATACAGAAAATTTTTCCTTGCACTCTCAATTTTTACTTCCCTTTTTAAAAGAAGACTTTTCATTAGAGGATTACTTGAAACTCGATGACGGTGTGTTAAACACCTATTTTGCACAATGGATTGATGATCAAGACGTGATACTAAGTGATTTAGCTTTTCGCTTTTTAAACCGCAAACCGTTAAAATCCATTACCGTCGATTCGAGCGAAAATCCATTATTAAGCGAAATGAAAGACTTAGTTGAAAAAGCGGGGTTTAATCCCCACTATTATACTGCGATTAATTCCAGCTACGACTTGCCTTATGATCTTTATCATCCGGAAAAAGGCAGCCATCGTACTCAAATTGAGCTGATGCAAAAAGACGGTACTTTGATCGAACTATCCAAAGCCAGCCAACTAGTCTCAGCTTTGACCGGACAAGAGCAAGGCGACATCCGCTTCTACTATCCAAAAGAAATGACCCAACAAGATAGCAAAAACTCAGATTTGTTTGACGATTACTACCAAGCTTTCGCTAAACACATTCATAATGGCGCATTAATCAACTAAACAAAAAAAACTTTCTGACTCAATGATCAGAAAGTTTTTTTGTTTAGCCATTCTTTTACAGCCCACTTGTGACTACCGCGCTTTAACAATTCAATTGCTTTAGCGGGTGTCTCCCAGCTACTGACATTGCCTTCTTCTAATGGTGCCGAAACCTTTTTCCAACTGTTAGCGACATAAAAATAGCCTGGATTATAAAAAAAGGTATCCCGGTGACGTGAATAAAAATATTCATCCGCCTGCCCCAAATAAGCAGACAAGCTAACCTCAAAGCCTAATTCCTCAAGCATTTCCCGTTCGATGGCCTCTTCTTTTGTTTCATGACCTTCAATCTCACCGCCCGGCAGAAAATATGCACCATTCGGCGCTTGGATCAGCGCCAGCAGACCTTGATCATTCATTAAAATTGCATAAGCGGCATAACGTGCTTGATATTTTTTTTCGGATTCCTTCACGCCAAATACTGGGATCATTGTCGTCCTCCTGCAAGTTGTATTTACTAAATAGTTTACATTAAAAAAAACTCATAAACAACTGATGAGCATAAATAATGGGAAATTATTGATTTATGGTATGATGAGGGTATTAATTATTAGGAGGCTGTTACTTTATGAAAATGGCACACACTTGTGTACGCGTAAAAGATTTAGAAGCATCAGTAAAATTTTACCAAGAGGCTTTTGGTTTTGAAGAGTCCCGTCGCCGTGATTTTCCCGATGCAAAATTCACTTTAGTCTATCTAACGCTACCCGGCGATGATTATGAATTGGAATTAACGTATAACTATGATCATGAAGCCTATGATTTAGGGAATGGCTATGGACACATCGCTATCAGCTCAGCTGAGCTTGAAAAACTTCACGAAGAACAAAAAGCGAAGGGCTTTAATGTTACGGATTTAAAAGGCCTACCTGGCACCGAACCTTCTTATTATTTTATTACTGATCCAGACGGTTACAAGATCGAAGTCATTCGTTAAGCAAAAAAGAACAGAACTCAATGAGTCCTGTTCTTTTTTTATCTTTTACCCAATCATGACACTTTCTTCCGGCAGTTTATAGTGTCCACCATTAGATTTCATTAAGCGCATTGACAATGAAAAGCCGACCGTCAAGATTCCTACCCTGCCGATATACATTAAGCTGATAATCAAAAGTTTCCCAATGATACTCAAGTTAGGTGTCAAACCCATCGTAAGTCCAACCGTCCCAAAAGCAGAAAAAGTTTCAAACAATAGATACTCAATACCGCGAAATTGTGGCAATAATTCAGTTACTGACATCACCATCGTGACAGCAATGCAGAGACTTAGCGTAATAAAAAAGAGCGTGAGGGCCCGAGAAACAACCGACGGACGAATCGTCCGTTGAAAAACCTCCGCGTATTCTCTGCCTTTTAGCATTGAAATTGTTCGGATGACTAGCACACCAAAGGTCGTTGTCTTTAAACCACCCGCGGTTGACCCCGGGGTCCCACCGATAAACATCAAGACAATTGTAAACAGAATTCCCGCTTGACTGACATTGCCATAATCGACTGAAAAATACCCAGCTGTTCTCGCCGTTACTGACATAAAAAGTAAATTTGCAAAGCGATGAATTGGAGAAGTGCTAGCAACAATATCCCGTCCGCCTGCTTCAGAAATGTAAAAAACAAAAATACCTGCGAGTACTAAACTCAGCGAGATCGTTAACGCGAGTTTACTGTGCAGAGTCAGGCGTTTCGTTTTACGAAAATTCATCAAATCCTGCCAAACAATGAAACCTAAGCCACCCGCAACAACCAAACTAGCAATTACAAATAAAACATAAGGATTATCTTGAAAACTGACCAGACTGTCGCCAAACAAATCAAACCCAGCGTTACAAAAAGCAGAAACTGAATGGAAAATGGCATACCATAACCCAGTCGCAAAACCATAGGTTGGAACAAAATCAATAGCTAATAACAGACCACCTAATAATTGAAATACCACGGCAAAGCGGAGAATATACAGCATTAAACGTATCACGCCAGACAAGCTATCTAAATTTAAGGACTCGCGGAGAATAATCCGCGTCAGCAAACCTACCCGCTTTTTCATTAAAGCAAAAAACACAAAGGGCATCATCATAAAACCTAAGCCGCCAATTTCAATCAAAACTAAAATAATCAACTGCCCGCCCATATTCCAATGCGTATTTGTAACTAGCGTCGTAAGTCCGGTGACACATGTCGCAGAGGTTGCTGTAAACAACGCATCAATAAAAGACGTCCCTTGTCCGTTTTGTGTAACTATCGGCAAGGTCAGCAACAGACTACCTATTAAGATGACTCCAGCAAATCCAATGGCAATAAATTGAATGGGGTGGATGGCAAATGATCCACGCTTTTCTTTTTTCATAACTTCCTACCTTCAAAAAAAGGCACTACTTAATTAAGTAGTACCCATATTTTTCACTTTAATCATTCGCGTGACTTCGGCCCGCTCGTTTTCTTCCAATTTCATCTGGATAAAGTAAATGGTCTCTTCCAGTTGAGGAATCGTCATGTACTCTAAAGCATTTACTCGTCTTCGGGTTTTTTCGATTTCTTTCGCCATTAGCTGACAAGTCTTTTCAATTTCTGTCAGCTCCAACAACTTAGGCAGTACTTCCGAAAACTTTTTGATACTCTGATCCAACTCGTCATTTGAATTTAAAAAACCATACTCTAGCGGATCGTCTGCTAATGCCTTTTCATGTTGAAAATTCATCACAGGGACTTTTACACTCATTACATCCTTTTCAATCACATCAAGTGTTATAGGCTCTTTCGGAACTGCTAATAGCTCCTCGATGTACTTATCGTTTAAAAGCGCATCTGCAACTGAAAAATTCCGCATCGCTTGCTGTAATTTCACTTCAACCTCGCTGCGCATCTGGTTATTCTTTTTGACTAATAAAATAAAGCGCCGCATCAATTCATCTTGTTTATCTTTTAATAGCTTATGTCCCCGAGTGGCGGTTGTTAGTTGTTTTTTTAACCGAGTAAGTTCCATCCGCGTTGGATTGACATTTAATTTCACCATCGGATCAAGCCCCTTCTGTTAAATATTCATCCAACATCTCATCTTTGATCCGCTTCAACTCAGTCCGTGGTAGCATTGCCAATAATTCCCAACCAAGATCTAACGTTTCTTCGATTGAACGATTTTCGTAAAATCCTTGATTGACATATTCTTCTTCGAATCGTTCGGCAAATTTCGCATAGATTTTATCCACGTCTGATAGAGCTGAATCACCCAAGACGACAGCTAATTCTTTAGCTTGTTTTCCTTGTGCATAGGCCGCAAATAACTGATTCATCGTGGGCGCGTGATCTTTCCGGGTTTTTCCTTCTCCGGTCCCTTTATCTTTCAACCGTGAAAGCGACGGTAAGACGTCGATTGGCGGTTGAATCCCATTCTTATCCAATTCACGAGATAAAATGATTTGTCCTTCGGTGATATAACCAGTTAAATCGGGAATCGGATGGGTTTTATCGTCTTCTGGCATCGTCAGAATGGGAATCTGCGTCACCGACCCTTTTAGGCCACGGATACGTCCAGCCCGTTCATATAAAGTCGCCAAATTGGTATACAAATAACCTGGATAGCCCCGACGTCCCGGAACTTCTCGTCTCGCTGCCGAAATTTCCCGCAATGCCTCGCAATAATTCGTCATATCCGTCATGATAACCAACACGTGCATGCCTTTTTCATAAGCCAGATATTCTGCCGCGGTCAAGGCCATCCGTGGTGTAGCAATTCGCTCGATGGCAGGATCATTGGCTAGGTTCATAAAGACGACGGAACGATCGATCGCTCCGGTTTGGCGGAAGTCTTCCATGAAAAATTCAGCTTCTTCAAAAGTAATTCCAATTCCCGCAAAGACTACCGCAAAATCATCGGCTTGGTTCAAGACTGTTGCTTGTCGCGCGATTTGCGCTGCTAATTCTTTATGGGGCAAGCCAAAACCTGAAAAGACCGGTAATTTTTGCCCGCGAACCAACGTGTTTAAATGATCGATCGCTGATATCCCCGTTTGGATGAATTCATCGGGATAATCACGGGAAACCGGATTGATGACTTCACCGTTTATATCGACATTTTTTTCGGCTAAAATTTCTGGACCGCCATCTTTCGGCCGCCCCAATCCATCAAACACGCGTCCGACCATGTCTTCAGAAACCCCTAATTCCAGTGGATGTCCTAAAAAACGGGCGGTTGATTCTTTCAAATTGATCCCACTCGTTCCCTCAAAGATCTGAACAAGGGCTTTGTCTTCGTGGATTTCTAAAACTTGGCCCCGACGCAATTCACCATTACTCAAACGGATTTCTAGCAATTCTTCATATTTAATGCCTTCAACTTTATCAATTGCCATTAAAGGTCCGACCACTTCACTGATCGTTTTATATTCTTTAATCATTGGTCATTCCCCCTTCAGCAATAATCACTTGGATTTCTGTACTGATATCTTGATAAATTTGATCTAATTTCTCTAACTCATCTTCATGAACATATTTGCTTCGCGCGATTCGATCCCGCAAAGTAACTGTTCCATCAATGATTTCTTTTAGATACGTACCTAATTCCAAAGCTCGCTGCCCCTCTTGATTGAAGGCCAAAATATTGCGAATCATCTTGAATTGTTTTTCTCTTGAAGTAAAGGTATCGACTTCATCAAAAGCATTTTGCTGTAAGTAATCCTCGCGTAAAGACTTGGTAACTTCCAGTGTCAGACGATCCTTTTCTGATAAGGAATCAATCCCAACTAAACGGACGATTTCATTTAATTCCGATTCTTTTTGTAGCATCCGCATTCCTTCAGCCACCATCTGTGACCAATTAGTTTGCAAATCATTATCCAAATATTTCCCAACTTCTGAAGAATATAAAGAATAACTTTGTAGCCAATCAATTGATGGAAAATGACGTTGTTGTGCTAAGGTCGCACTTAGTCCCCAAAAAACTTTTACCACTCGCAAGGTATTTTGCGTGACCGGTTCTGAAGTATCTCCCCCTGATGGTGAAACAGCACTGATCGCCGTAATCGAACCTTCACGCCCCTCGTTCCCTAGCGCGATTACTCGCCCTGACCGTTCATAATATTCAGCTAAACGACTTCCTAGATAGGCTGGATATCCTTCATCACCGGGCATTTCTTCTAAACGTCCGCTCATTTCACGTAGTGCCTCGGCCCAACGAGAAGTAGAGTCTGCCATAATTGCAATATTGTAGCCCATATCACGGAAGTATTCTGCAATCGTGATCCCGGTATAAATCGAGGCTTCACGCGCAGCTACTGGCATATTTGAAGTGTTCGCAATTAAAATCGTCCGCTCCATCAATGACTCACCGGTTTTCGGATCGATTAATTCTGGAAATTCATTCAGTACATCGGTCATTTCATTCCCTCGTTCACCACAACCAACGTAAACAACTAGGTCCACATCAGCCCATTTAGCGATCTGATGCTGAACCACCGTTTTGCCAGCACCAAATGGTCCAGGGACTGCTGCTGCTCCTCCCTTAACGACTGGGAAAAAAGTATCAATCACACGTTGTCCCGTAATCATCGGGGCTTCTGGATTTAATTTTTCAGCCACAGGGCGACCACGACGAACGGGCCATTTTTGTAGCATTGAAAATTCTTTGATGCCATCTTGCGTTTCGACCACATAAACAATCTCGTCAATCGTAAATTCTCCAGTAGAGATCTTTTTGACTGTTCCCGAAATACCATTCGGCACCATGATTTTATGGGTAATGATCTTTGTTTCTTGAACTGTCCCAACGATATCCCCTGCGGAGACGAACGTACCTTCTTCAACGACTGGCTCAAACCACCATTTTTTGGCGTGGTCTAAAGCTGGAATTTGAACTCCGCGGCTTAAGAAATTACTATGGGTCTGTTCTTTAAATGTATCTAGTGGACGTTGAATTCCGTCAAACATCTGGGAGACGATCCCTGGTCCTAATTCGACCGAAAGTGCTTCTCCGGTTGTTTTTACTGGTTCGCCTGGTCCTATTCCCGCAGTTTCTTCATATACTTGAATGGAAGCAACATCACCGCGCATTTCGATAATTTCGCCGATCACACCAAGGTCACCAACGTAACAAATATCTTGTATCGCTGCTTGCTCCATATGTTCTGCCAGGACTAGTGGACCAGAAACTTTTACTATTCTACCTTCTTGCAAGTCATTAGCTCCTTTATAAAATATTCTGTCCGACTGCTCGTTCGACTTGACCTTGGATCAGGGCTTTGCCGATTCCTAGAGTTCCCTCATGGTTAGGAATTAATACGATTGCGGGGATCATTTTTTCTTCATAGCGCTTGATCGTGTCAGGAACAAGCTGAGCAAATTCTTCGGTAATGTAAATGATGCCATAGTCTTTTTTGGCCATTTCCTCAATTTGCTGCCGAATGATCTGTTTGTCTTTGGTCGTCCGCGTATCAAAATCAAAAAGTTTGAAAGGTAAGATTGAGTCTTTATCGCCAATTGCACCAATTTTATGTGCCATATGTCTCACGCATCCTCTCTCTGATTTCTTCATTCGTTAATCCGACCCGTTTTCCAGTGATGATCAAACGAAGGTTTTTGGCTTCAATCGCTTTAGCATTCAATAATGCTAAAATTGGTAATGGGCCAAAAGCTTGCGTTTGTGCTACTTCATAAAAACCGGTTAAATAATCATCACATAATCGTTCCAATTGGCTTAGAATCAGCGTATTTTCTTTAATGATTGGTTCGATAACTTCGCCGTAAACAGTTTTTCTCAAATAACCGGTCAAATGTTCCAGGTCCGTTTCTACAGAATCCAATAATTCTTCTTTAGGAATACTCCCTTGGCTTGATAAAACAGTGGACATAAAATTTCGGCTTCTCTTTTGTTTGATTCCCCGTGCCACCATTAGAATATTCGTAAAGTCGATGAAACTAATGACTTCCTTCAACAACTCAGGTTCATCGATCAATTCTGCAATTTTACGTTGGTAGTGTAAATATTTGCGGTCCAAAATAATATCGATTCCTTGTAAGCTGTTCGATTCTTCGAAATGTTCACGAACTTCTTGAATACTTTCAAGCAGGCTAGTCGGCAAGCCACTTGCCTGACCTGTTCGGATAGCCGTTTTGATTTTCTCTAAAGAATAAAAGCCATCATAGATATAGAGTTCATCAAAATTTTGATTAAGTAAATCAGCCTTGATCAAAGCCTTGAGATTATGGAAAGTATAACGCATCGTATAGATCCAGATAACATTCGGATCCGGGACTGCATTCACCAGCTCTGCCAGCAACTCGTCTTGAGCCTGACCAAGAGCGGCTTCAAAATTTTCGTAGAAGCTCCCTGACAAATACTGACCATAAATCGTTTCTCTGAAAAGTGTCTCAACTTCTGTCAGATCCTGGGCTTTGAGCATGCGATTCATAAAATCAGGCGTTAGTAACTCCAATTCCTTCAAACGAACCAACGGATTCAATTCATGATACGTAGCTTGTTTCATTCAATGCCTCCTATGCAAAAAGTGTTTGAGCGATTTGGAAACTTTCATTTTCTTGGATTTCTCTCACTAAACTTTGGTAAAGAAAATTGTACTGGACACCGGTTTTATCTAACAAAAAACCTGCCTGATTAGAAACGGTGGTCGCTCCCAAAGTTAGACGATAAGATAGTGCTCTATTTTGCTCATTCAGCCAGTCTTCATTGAAAATTGTTTGTGATTTTTCTCCCGGCAGAAAGACCAATTCACCAGACAAGTCTAGCTTCAGCAAGGCGTTATGAGCAAATGTTTGTTGCTCTTCTGGAGTCCAATCTTCCATTCGTTTGACAGCTGCGGCAAAAACTCTTTCCAAGATCGCCTGCTTTTGATTTAGAATCATTTGTTTTTGTGTGACTTGTCGCCGATTCGTTGCTTGTTTATACGTATTGGCCAAATTTTGTAAGGTTTTGTCCAGACGTTTCTGATGATCTGCTTCCAGTTCTATTAATTCCGCTTGAAATTCTTGCTCGATTCGAGCGGTTTCTTTTTCCTTCAGCTGAGCTTGTTCCAAGTCAGCTTGTTGATTCAATTGCTCAACTATTTTTTCAATTGCTTCCATAAAAAAACTCCTTAAAGGAATAAATTTTTTATTCTGTAATCCGAAGCCTCTTTCAAATCTACTAGCGGATCAAGAATAGCTAAGATTCTTAGACTTGACCAACTAATAAGAATGAAATAACGAAGCCTAAAATCGCATAGGTTTCAACCATGGCAGCGTAAATGATCCCTTTTGTTGAATGTTCCGGTTTTTTAGCTAAGATCTGAATTCCGGCAGCCGCTACTCGTCCTTGAGCAATCCCAGAAAATAATCCAGTAAAAGCAATCGGCAGAGATGAGCCTAAATAACCTAAGCCTTGAACGACCGTTAAATCATTAGACAAGTTCGTAAAAATCAAGAACGCAATAACGAAACCATACAATCCCTGGGTCCCGGGCAATAATTGTAAGATCAGGGCTTGACCAAATTTTTCCGGCTGACTAGTTGTTAAGGCAGCTGCTGCTTCCCCCGTCATTCCTACCCCTTTTGATGAACCAATCCCAGAAAAGATTGTTGCTGTCGCCATCCCTAAAATTGCAAAGATAATACCGCCACTGTTATTAATCAAATACTCCATCATCGTTTAAAATTCCTCCAATTATTTTTCTTGTTCAATATTTACATATTTTTCTTCGGTCTTTAACGGACGAAAGGCTCGTCCGCCACCTTGATAAAATTTACCGAAAAATTCTACATACTGTAACCGAGCTCCATGTACATACGCCGACAGTAAAGATAAAAAGATATTCAAGCCATGTAATGCCAACATCAATAAAATTCCGACGCTGAAACGTGCAATCGGCGGCATATAGCCCACCAACATATTAAAGGCAGCTGCGATACTCCCACCAGAAATACCTAAAGCCATTAAGCGGGTATAACTAACCAAGTCTCCGATATAGCCAGTAATTCCGTATAAATTGTAGGCTCCTGAAGCCAATCCTTTGATTTTGGATTCTGACTGCAGCATAGGTGTGACGACAATCAGTAAGGCACTGATACAAGCCAAAACAATCCCAATCATATAGAGCGGTTGACTATCTAAAAACATTTTTCCTAAGCCACCAATAATTGCTCCTGCCATAATTCCCTGCCAAGCAAAACCATCCGATATTGCCCCTAAATAATTCTTCGCTTTGATGTTTTCTTTTGCCGCTAGTCCCAAACCAATAAAAATTTGAATAACCCCAAAGACAATCGATAAGATCAAAATACTAATGACATCATCGCTGGTGGAAAGAATTGGCTGATAACCTAACGAGAAACCGAAGAAGGAATTATAAATCAACCCCCATAAAATCGTCGGGACCGCTAAAATTTGGAAAAAGCGCATAAAACGTTCCATGCCACGCGGTAAAACCGTTCGTAAAGCAATTGTAGTTGCTACCAACATCAAAGCACCATACCCAGCATCCGCTACCATCATGCCAAAGAATACAAAATAGAACGGCATGAACCACGGAGTCGGATCAACTTCATGATATTTAGGCAAACTATACATTTCCGTTAGCATTTCAAACGGCTTGACCACTGCATGATTTTTCAATTTCGTTGGAATTTCTTCATCAATCTCAATATTCGTCGGCTCGGCTATTTCCAAATACAAATTTTTCTTTCCGATTGCTTGCCCGATGAATTCTTCAAAAGCTTCAAAGCTCTCGGTTTCTACCCAGCCTTGGAGTACCAATACTTTGTCGTCTTTAATAAACCGGTCATGGATTAGCCAGCGATTCTTTTGTGCTAACAGTACCTCTTCGGCTGTCTCCAAACGTTCAATGACTTGTTTTTTCTGGCCAATTAAACGTACCAGCAGTTTTTGTTCTTCAACTAATTCAAGCATCTGACGTTGAATCAGCGCGAGTTCTGCCTTAGGCAACTGCTTGCGCTTGTAATGAAAGACCACCGCGCTAGACTGGCGCGACAGTTCTTGGACAGTAGCTTGTGCACCTCGTAAATACAACAAAGCAAAATTAACAACATGATCATCGCTATAAATGATTTCATAATGGATTTGTTCTGCTTTTACTTGCTCTTCAAACTTCTCCCAAACAGTCGCATCGATTGTCCCTAAAAAGCAATTCGTGGTGCGCAGCGAATAGTCGCTTGGTAAAAAATCCAAAGCCTGCCATTTTTGTAACAAGTCTTCCTGCTCTTGCAGTTCCTGCTGTTTAGCGTTAGCTGCTAAAAAGCGTTGCTCCAATTCTTGAATACTTCCCAATTCGCAAATCAATTCAGGTTCATCAAATTTTTCTTCCAGTGCGCGGAGAGTCGCCTGCTGCCGTTTCAAGTGACGTCCTTTTTCACGGCTACTGCCGTAATGTTCCACAAACTGGATCGCATGTGTGATCTGTTCTAGCTGATGATCAATTCTAGTAAGGGCATCTTGACTGGGTAAAGGTGTGACTTCGTTAAAATATTCCTCGACCCAATCATTACTGACTGTTTGCTGAAAAAGATCGCGAATCTCCACTCCTTGAAAACCTTGAATCGCTGAGAGTATTTGTTCGCTAAACCCTTGTTGGGCAATCAACGTTAACTTGCTCATTTTACTGACTGCCATATTCTGCGATCACCCTTTCAATAATTTTTTGGATGGTTGGTTCTTTTCTTCCAAGATAATTTTCTTCCATTTGTTTAATTGCTGCTTCTGCATGTTCGGCTAGTCGTTGCTCTTCAGCTGCTAATTCTCGCGAAAATGTCTCTTCCCGCTCAGCTAATGATTGAGAAAAAGCCGCTTTTAATTGCTGGCGTTTTTCTTGCAGCTGTTGTTTTTTATCGTCCTCATAGCTCGCTAATTCTTTTTTCAATTGTTCTTTTTTTAATTCATTCTGCTCTTCAGCATTTTTTATTTTTTCTAAAGCTTCTAACACACAAACCCTCCTTTTAGGTACAAAAAGAGCGCAAACTATCCGGGTCGTTCTTCTCACCCCTTGAAGAACATGATCCTTGAAGCTTGCGCCCAACCATTTGTACTTATTCGATGTCTCCAGTATATCAAAAAATACAATCTTCGTAACCTCTTTTCTACAAAAAACAGAAAAGCTCTAGTAAAGCTTAACTTGTTCTGGAGTAATTTAATAGTAGTTTTTATAACAGGAATAGTTTAAGAAAATCATATTACTTGCTTTCTATCTTTTGACTATGGTATCAAAAGATAGAAGGAGTGATTGGAATGACAAAACCCATTATTGGCATTGCAGCAAATCAGCATTATCAAAATAATCAAGCTTTTTTTGATCAACAATTTACCTATACCCCCCAAGGTTTTATTGATGGTGTCCACCAAGCTGGTGGTATCCCTGTCTTATTGCCTATCAGCGATCCTGAACTTGCGAGCGAATACATCGCAACAATTGATAAATTATTATTAGCGGGCGGACAAGATGTCACCCCATTTTTATACGGTGAAGAACCTCACCCAAAATTAGGCCCCACTAGTCTAGAACGTGATACTTTTGAAATGGCTCTCATCAAAGAAGCAATTAAACAAAACAAACCGATCTTCTCTGTTTGCCGTGGCACCCAGCTATTAAATGTCGTGTTAGGTGGAACATTGTATCAAGATCTAACGGAGTATTCTGATTGGCAAGTCAAACATGATATGTTTCCGACCGTCCCAGATTTTGGTCTGCATTCTATTACCGTTAAAGGAGAATCAATCCTTGCACCGCTTTTTGGTGAACGAGCCCAAGTGAATTCTTATCATCACCAAGCAATTAAAGAGCTCGCGGAAACTCTTGCACCAATTGCTTGGTCCACTGATGGTATCGTGGAAGCCGTTGAAAGTCGTGAGCGTAATTCTAAAATCCTCGGTGTTCAGTGGCATCCCGAATTAACCCGCAAAAATGATTCTAAAGAACAAAGTTTATTTGATTTTTTTGTCCAAGAATTTTAATAAACGACGAAGAAGGCTTCAGCGAGTTTAAAATGCTTGCTAAAGCCTTCTTATTATTGCTTATTCTTCATCAATCGATACAGAAGATAATTCCGCTGCTTCAATATCAGTCAAGCGTGCGAAGTAAGATTTAGTCTCTTTAAAGACAACTGGGCTCAATAGGATCAACGCAATAATATTTGGGAATGCCATTAAGCCATTAAAGATATCAGCGATCGTCCACACAGCCGATACAGTTAAATAAGGTCCGATAAATACTGCTAGTATATAAATTAGGCGAAAGGCTGAAGAAAATTTTGTATTTCCACCAGTCAAATAACTTAAGCAACGCTCTGAATAATAGTTCCAACCTAAGATCGTAGTAAAGGCAAAGAAAGCTAGACAAGTCATTAATAATAAAGAAGCAATCGTTTGAGAAATCGGTAAAGCTTCAGAAAAAGCGTAAATAGTTACCGCGGAACCTTCTAATCCAGTTTTCCAAGCCCCCGTCAAAATAATGGCCATTCCCGTCATATTACAAACAACCAAAGTATCAATAAAAGTACCGGTCATGGAAACTAACCCTTGTCGCACCGGCTCCTTTGATTGTGCAGCAGCTGCAGCAATCGGGGCGCTTCCCAAGCCAGATTCATTTGAAAAAATCCCTCGTGCAATTCCTTTTTGCATGGCAATCATCATCGCCCCAATAGCACCACCTGAAACGGCCCGTAAGCCAAAGGCACTTTGAATAATTTCTACGATGACACTAGGTAACTTAGTGATATTAATAGCAATCATGAATAAACATAAGCCGACATAGATAACAATCATTAACGGTACGATGATTTCTGATACGCGAGCGATTCGCTGCACACCGCCAATCAAAACAATTGCCACCAAAACTGTGACAACAGCCCCTGTAATAACTACTGCCCAAGAATACTGATTACCAAACAACGCAATCGTATGGAGTTTTTGCGGATCAAAAAACGTCTCAGCCGCTGAAGTGATCCCGTTAATTTGCGCAATTGTACCAATGCCGATCACTCCGGCAATCGCACCAAAAAAGGCAAACATTTTGGCTAACCACTTCCATTTTGCTCCAAGCCCATTTTCAATATAATAAAACGGACCGCCAAGCGCTTTTCCATGATCATCAAAGGTTCGGTATTTCACCGCCAATAACCCCTCGGCATACTTGGTCGCCATCCCCAAAAGTCCCGCCAGTTCTAACCAAAATAATGCTCCCGGCCCACCAGCCACTATCGCCGTTGCAACACCGACAATATTTCCAGTACCGATGGTAGCTGAGAGTGCTGTACATAATGCTTGAAAACTCGTTACATCCCCTTGACCGCCTTCTTCATTTTTTATCATATACTTTAATGCTAGTGGCAAGCGACGAATTTGAATCATCCGACAACCGACAGTTAAAACAATCCCGATTCCTAAAATTAAGACAATCATGGGGGCACCCCAAATAATAGAATTAATTCTAACTAAAAAATCACCCATCAAACCCCTCCTGTTTTCTTATCATTTTATCATAAAATGACTAAAAAAGAATTATATATAAAAAAACAACAAGTGATGATTAACGAACTTCTTACACGATGCATGCTGATTCTCTTTAAAATAAAAAAACCTAAGTTAGTTTTAAATCTCTAACT
>NZ_BCQF01000028.1 GCF_001544295.1 Enterococcus pseudoavium NBRC 100491 | reverse complement strand
ACCGGGCATAAAGATTTTCTTCTGCCAATCGTTCAATCTTGCGGCTAGTAAACGTTTCTCTCGTATAGGCAAAAAGAACCAACTTCATCATTGCACTCAAATCATACTCTCTTGGTCTTCCAAAAAGGTAAGGTTGATTGATTTGAAGAGACGCCACTAACTCGTTAATGAAAAGGGCTACGTGATTTTCTTTTGGTTCGAATGAAGTACTGATGTCCAATGTGAGTTGATTCATGTTATAATTTGTATGCATGATTTTGATCCTTTCGGGGGTTGAATGATTTAGAGTACGGGTGCCACCGTACTCTTTTATATTACCCAAAAAACTCCAGAAATAGACGGTTTTCCGTCATTTCTGGAGTTTTTTTCAGAGACTTATGTCACAGCTCCTAAGCTAAGTTTTATTCAGCTGTTTCTAAAGCATCCAATGATTTGCTGCCAAACCATAAGATCAGACCTAATACGATAACGACTGCTGCTAGAACTCCGTAACCCATTTGGAAATCTTTAGGTACATCTGTTTCTAACAAGGCATAGATGACTGGGTAGATCATTTGTGATAAGAAGACCGCGATCGTCCAAACACCTAATAATAGTCCCATCATTTTAGCGGGTGCTAATTTGGCAATGAATGAATTTCCAAGTGGTGAAAAGACCATTTCGCCGACTGACATCAATAAGCTGACTAAAGCCAACCATAAAATTCCTGTATGTCCGTTTCCAACCACATCAGCAAGAACCATAACTAGATAAGAAACTCCGACTAAGATCATGCCTAAAGCCGTTTTCTTAAACATACTCATATCGCCTTTCGGACGCGCAGCTAACTTGGTCCATAAACGTCCTAAAACAGGACCTAATACGATACAAGTCAACGCGTTCATTGAGTCGAAATAAGACGTTGGGATCTTGAAGCTGCCGATCATCCAATTAGCACGTTCGATAAAGCCGGCGCCATCGCCGTAGCCAAAGTAGAAGTACGCTGGCATATAAGCTAAATACCAAACAGTCCAGAAAATTACTGAGAATAACGTTACTAAAATAATCGCTACGATCCGTTTCTTATCGCCTGAAGTCAATTTTGTATCTGCCATATCGTCTTTTTTACCAGCCGATTCAAATTGACGTTGGTCGATCTTAAATGGTTTTTTACCAGCTTCGCCTAACGAACGGCTGTTAAAGATAAACCACGCAGCATCAATCAACAGTAATACACCACAAATCATGAAAACAAAGTTGAAGCCAAATGGCGGAATTAACAATACTAAGAATGTCGTTCCGATAAATGAACCAATATTAACAAATGAGTACTGAATAGAGAAGGCTTCATTCAATTCTTTCTCGTCATTAAACAAGAGGGCATTTACGCCGGACAGATTACCTTTGAACAAACCGGTACCAAGCGCTACTAAGATGATCATCAACCAGACCATTCCCATCGAGCTGGCTTGCCAAGCTAACATATAACCGGCACCCATCATGACCATCCCGGCTGCTACACAGAGCCTTGGGCTTAACCAATAATCGGCGATGTATCCGCCAAACGTCGGGGTAATATAAGTTGCTGCAACGAACCATGCTGAAATTTGCACCCCTTGGGCACTGGTCATGCCTAAACCGCCGGATGCGGCCGTTGTGGCGATCCAAATCGCCAACATGTATTTGGCTGTATAAAAGGCACAACGTTCAAAGGTGAACCCTAGTGCACAGACATAAAAGCCAAATGGTTTTTTTGTTTTTACTGGTGTTGTTTCCACTATCATTCCTTCTTTCTTTTAATCGTTTGCTGCTAGCCATTCAGCCAACAGTTTCATGTATTTTTCTCGCTCTTCCACAAAAGGCATATGTCTGCTATAAGCAAATAATTCCCATTTCGCCCCTGGAATCGCGTCATACATCGTTTTTGCCACTAAAGGCGTCGATAAATCATTGGTGCCGCTAGTAATCAGTGTTGGAACTGTGATATTCCGTAATTTTTCCGTATAGTCATAACCTTGTAAAGTTCCTTCAGGTGAATATTCATTCGGTCCCCAAGCCATGACATAACTTTCCGTTCCCGCCACTTTTTCACGCCATAATGGTTCTGGATCGTCTTTAGTAAAGACGGGGGCCGCATGGCGAACCATAAAGCGATCATTAGCTGCCAGATAAGCCGGATCATCATAAACACCGGTTTCTTCGGCTTTGGCAATCGCCGCTTGATCAGCTTCTGACATGAATTTGATCATTCTGTGTTGTTCTTGCGCCCATAATTTAGCAGAAGATAACGTACTTGAAAGTACCATACTCTTGACGCCTTTAGGGGCATAGTCACAAACATAAATAATTTCCAGCATCCCGCCCCAAGATTGACCTAGCAGATGAACTTCATCTAAACCAAGGTGTTCTCTTAACGCGATTAACTCATTGACCCATGTTTCAGCCGTCCAAAGATCCGGCTGGGATGGCACCGCTGATTTTCCACAGCCTAATTGATCATACATGATGATCTGGCGGCCATCGACCGCCATTTCATCAAGTACTTCAAAATAGTTATGGGTTGAGCCGGGGCCGCCGTGCATGACAATCAATGGTTTCTTATTGCCGCCTTGTTCACCGACAATCCGATAATAAGTTTGATGCCCTAGATAAGGCATGTAGCCTTCTTCGATTTTCATACGTTGCGCGGCCTCCTAACCGATAATTTCTAACTCTTTCGAATAATGATTCAAGTTTTCACAACCGTCTTCAGTAACGATCACTAAGTCTTCGATTCGCACGCCGACTTCCCCTGGAATGTAGATCCCTGGTTCAATCGAGAAAATATTGCCGACTTCGGCTGTGTTATGGTTCGCACCAGAAACATCGCCTGCTTCGTGACATTCGATCCCGATAAAATGACCAAGACGATGAGTAAAGTATTCGCCATAGCCTTTTTCTGTGATATAGTCACGGGCAGCCGCATCCAGATCAGAGAATTTAACGCCTGGCTTCACCAGATCAATGGCACGTTGAGCCGCTTCTTTAACGATCTCATAGACTTCGCGACCTTTGTCTGAAACTTCTTTGTAGAAGAAAGTCCGGGTCATATCTGAAGCATAAGAATTTTTGATTCCGCCGATATCCAAGATGACAGAGTCCCCTGGTTTCACTTTAGAATCATCGGTTTCATGATGCGGGTCAGCCGCATTGGCACCGTAGCCAACGATTGGATCAAAAGAAAAACCGGTATTGCCTAGTTCTTTGTAGATTTCAGCTAATTTTTCTGCCATTTCAGCTTCTGTCAATTCTTCCGGCAATAATTTTTTCAAGCGATCGATCGCCACTTCATTGTCTGCTTGAGCATCACGCATCAATTGTTTTTCTTCTTCATCTTTGATTGCGCGCACCGCATCTGTCACTTCTGAGCCGTTACCTAATTTAGCGTTTGGTACAAGCTCTAATAAGTGTAATAAGAAATGCGCAGGCCAATTTTTGTCAACACCGATTTTTTGATCCGTATCAACATATTCAAGAACTTTTTTCACAGCATCGTCGGTATCATCGATAAAGACTTTTTCCAAGCCCAAATCCTCTTCGATCGGGAATAATTTGTTGACGATCAATGTGTTTTTATTTTCTGGCGTAATCACTAGTACCAATAACCGTTCACCAGGATGAATCCAGCGGCCAGTTAGATAGAAAATAGTTGCTGGGTCTGAAACCAGTAATTGACCATAACCTTGTTCTTTCATTTTTTCAATGACTCTTTCAACGCGACGTTCTTTCAAAATATTTCACTCCTTTTATCATGATTGCCGATTGGCATTATTAAAAACAGCTAAGTTCTCACGTAGCTGCTAATAATCACTTTGCGCGGAAACAACCTGTCCTGTAACAGATTTGAAATACGTAATAAAAAATGAGTAACCATCCCTCTGCCACTAATTTTAAAATAACCATAAAACACTTTGCATTTCAAGCTTTTCTAAAAAAAAAGAAGCTTTTAGCATTTCGTATCCGCTGCCATCATTTTACTATATCTTTTAGTTTATTTAAACAATTCTTTAAACTTTTTTTCCAATTCGACGATTGATTAGTTCATTTTAAAAAATAAAATCCCTTCATACACTCGATTACCCATCATTTTTTGTGCTTATTATTCTCTCATGTTTTTTATTTTATTATTAAAAAACATTTTTTCAATAACGGGGTTTTTCTGACTAATACTTTTTTCAGCTTTTTTGAACAAAAGAAAAAACAGCTCTGTTATACAACAAAGCTGTTTACTGATTTTGTTTATGAGAATGAATTTGGTGCTTCTGCATTTTATGATACGAATAAAAGAATTTTGGTGACAGTTCATACCCGACGGTGATCCCCACTGCAATCGCAATGGCGATTTTTAATACTTGGATGCCAATCTGAGCGGCCTTGACAGAATCGCCAATAAAAAAATTATAGGTAAAATTATAAATCCCCATCCCTGGGACCAAGCAAAAGATCCCGCAGATCAAAAAAATCGTGACCGGTGCTTTCAGTGCAAAGGAAGCTTCCCGCGAAAGGTAGATCAAAACCAGTGAAGCAATGAACGTCGCAGCGATCGGTGCCACCCAAAAATGCATGATCAGTAAGTATATCGCCCAACCGCAGGCACCAATCATGCCGCACTGAAAATAATAGGGCCGGGGAACTTCGAACAAAATCGCAAACGAGATCGTCCCCAAAAAACCGGCTAAAATTTGTAACAACCCATTAACCATCGCTCCCACTCCTTTCTAAAGATCGTCTAGATTGATTAGCCAAACGCCCGCTATAACAGGCTAAATACTCGTAAGACCAGACCAACACCCACCGAGACACATAAGGCGGTGATCAAGGCATAAATCATCTGGCCCCAACCGGAGCTGTAATCGCCGTCAAATAGATAACGGATCCCGTTGACGATCGCCACTCCCGGCAATAACGAGATGATCCCGCCAGTCACTAGACTGGTCAACTGCAACGCCGGAAAAAAGTGAACGAACAAACACGCCAAAATACTGACCACCCCACTGCTGGTAATGGTGGCGATAATATCCGACATGTTAAATTTCGGCAATAGATACATCGTGAAACAAGCTAATAAAACCCCTAAAACCAGTGCTCCGATCGTATCCCATAAGCTCCCTCCAAAAATAAAACAGAAGCTGGCACTGCCAAAAGCGTAAGCAAATATTTTTAAAGGATTCGAAGCAAAGGATTCATGCTTGATTTCTTGTAGCCATTCGTTGGCGTCTTCCGGATCTAAACGCTTTTCCGTTAAGCGCCGAGACAAGGTATTGATCTGTTCGATCCGCCCTAAGTTGATGGGGGAAATCGGAATATCCCGCACCCGCGCTTGAACGGTTTGATCTTTCAGCCGTGCGGTCATAAAAATACCATTAATCAGCACAAAACTATCAAACTCTTTTAACTCTAACGCCACGGCTATATGACGAATGGTCGTTTCGATCCGCTTGATCTCAGCGCCATTTTTTAATAAGGTTTCGGCAATATCGTAGACAAAGTCAAACGATTCCCGTTCATTCATCAAATCCCCCCCTTTTCATTATCCCGTCACTCGGTAGACGTTGTTTGGCAAAACTGCTGCCTTACTAATGAACCGCGCGTTCTACATTAGGCCGCGCCGTTTTTTTATTTTTCAGTGGCGAAGATCTCCTCAAACTAAACCGTATGTTGATAAATCTTCGACTCGCAAAAACGACGACAGCAAAAAAGCTGTCGTCGTCTTAGTATAGCTTATTTCACGCTTATAATTCAATCAAATCATGGGAAATACTGATCATATTTTCATAACCATCATCCGTGATCAAGACTTGGTCTTCGATCCGGACACCGCCCCAATCAGGAATATAGATTCCCGGTTCGATCGTCATCACCATTCCACTTTCCAAAACATCGTCATATTGTTCATCGATGTATGGCAATTCATGGACGAACAAACCGATACTGTGGCCGATATTACGATACGTATATTGTGGATATTCTGTCCCTGCCAGTGGTTTCAAGGAAGCTTGATAAATATCTTTGACGGCCGCGCCGTTTTTCATTACTGCTTCGGCCGCTTCCAAACTTTGTTTTTCCAGTTCATAGACTTCCCGCTGTTTTTCACTGGCTTTTCCAACGACGACCGTTCTGGTCATATCCGACATGTAGCCTTCATACTGACAGCCAAAGTCCATCAAAACAAAATCCCCATATTCGATCGCTTTTTTCGAAGGAATTCCATGGAGCAAGGACGTATTGGCGCCGGAAATCAAAATATTGCCGTAAGGTTGGGTATCAGCACCTTCTTGAACCATATATAAAGATAATTTCGCAGCGAGTTCTTTTTCAGTTACCCCAACGCGAAGATCCTCCAAGATCCGGTTAAAGGCCCGGCAAGAAATTTCACAGGCATTGCGCATATATTGGATTTCCTGCGGGGATTTGATCGCCCGCATGCGATCAATCACACCACCGGCTTGCACAAATTCTGCATCCGTTTTACTAGTAAAGTCTGAATACATATCATAGGTTAAATAATCGGCTTCAAAAGCGATTGTCTTAAGTTTTTTTTCACTGGCTAAACGTGCCACGGTATCGCCGACTGTCCGGCCTGGCAAACGCCAATTGATAATTTCATAATCAGGGACCTCGATATCTGCTTGTTCAGTATAGCGTGGATCGGTTAAGAAATATTGACCTTCTTTTGTCAGCAAAATAAATGAATCATCGCCTGTCCAACCACTGGTAAAACGCACATTCACTCTTTTGGCAATAAAAAAAGCATCCAATTTTTCTTTTTCCAAATACCCACGAATCTTTTCTTCGTTTAACATCGTCACACGTTCCTTTCTGATTTGAAGTTCTAGCCTTCTACTGACTAGAGTAGCAGTCAGCAGAAATTTGGTCAACGCTTTCAAAAAAATCATGTCTGTTTTTTTGAAGGGCGCTTGAGCAAAACGGAACTGCTTTTCTGCTGGCAGCTCCATTTGTTGGGCAGTTGTTTTGGCAGTCCATTCAAAATTGACAGCTGAAAGCGAAATCGCTTACGATGATTGTAGGAACAAAAATCGAGAGGAGTTATTTTATGGAAAAAGTAAGCGATTTTACCCGGCAAAAAAATCAACAAGTTCAAACCGAGCTGCCCTTTGAAAAAAATCAGGAGTTGGCACTCGCCAAACAAAACTGTGTGGCCCCGTTTAACGAATTGGAGATCAAACAGGACGGGAAAGTGATTTGGAGTCAACAGGCTTATGACTTTTTAGAAAAGGAGTGTCCGGCTTGTGCCAACCCCAGTCTCTGGGAAAATGCCCGCTGCAATCACCAAACCGGTCTATTCCGTGTAACCGACAAGATTTTTCAACTGCGGGGTTTTGACATGGCGAACCTCACCTTGGTCCTGACACCTAAAAATACTTGGCTGGTTTTTGACACCTTGATGAGCATCGAATGCTCCCGGGCCGCCATCGAATTTGCCAATCGCTGGTTTGCCGAAAATAACTATCCCAGCGTCGATCAGCATCTCGCCGGGATCATCATCAGTCATTCTCATGTAGATCATTTTGGCGGAATCCGTGGCTTGTTTCCTGATTTCACTTTGGATCCGACCGTTCCGATCTACGCACCCACCGGCTTTACAGAAGCGGCGATCGCCGAAAATTTAATGGTCGGAAAAGCGATGGGACGACGCGCT
Organism: Enterococcus pseudoavium NBRC 100491; assembly: GCF_001544295.1. Lineage (GTDB taxonomy): Bacteria > Bacillota > Bacilli > Lactobacillales > Enterococcaceae > Enterococcus_A > Enterococcus_A pseudoavium. The sequence continues at coordinate 26,014 of NZ_BCQF01000028.1, read as the reverse complement.
GAATATCAATACGGAGCCTCACTGGAAAAAGCGGCTGACGGGGCCTTATCGATTGGCATCGGACAAGGCCAGTCCTTAGGAACGATCAGTTTTGAGTTGCCGACTAAAGAAATCACCACCAATCAAACCTTGAGCATCGATGGCTTAAGTCTCGTCTTCCAATTAACTCCCGGCACCGAAGCGCCAGCAGAAATGAATACTTTTATCCCTGAATATGAAGCTTTGTGGATGGCAGAAAATTGTACCTGTACCATGCACAATTTATATACTTTGCGGGGAGCGCAAGTTCGTGATGCCACCGCTTGGGCAAAATATTTGTTAGAGGCGCGCCATTTATTTGGACCACAGGCGAAAGTGTTATTTCATGCCCATACTTGGCCGCGCTATGCTACCGAAGAAGATCCGGAGTGTATCAATGAATACTTGATCAATCAAGCGCGGATGTATAAAGGAATCCATGATCAAACCTTGGCGGCGATTAATCAAGGCTATACAGAAAATGAAGTCGAACAGCAGCTCCATTTACCAAAAGATTTGACGGAGAAATGGTATTTGCGCCCGTATTATGGAACGATCAGTCACAATAGCAAAGCAGTCTATCAAAAATATATGGGCTGGTATGATTCCAATCCGGTCAATCTACAGCCGCTACCGCCAAAAGAAGAAGCCGAAAATTTTGTCCGCTATATGGGCGGAGCAGCCGCCATCTTAACAAAAGCCAACGAGGATTATCAAAAAGGCGCGTATCGTTGGGTGGCGAAAGTCACCAATCTAATTGTTTTTGCTGATCCAGAAAATCAAAAAGCCCGCCAATTGTGCCAAAAAGCTTTGACTCAATTAGGTTATCAAGCGGAGTCGGGAACCTGGCGCAATGAGTATTTAACGGGCGCTTTGGAATTGGCCCAAGGAACGAATACTGATCCGAATCGCTATACTAGCAGTCCCACCGATCTGATCAAGCATCTATCCGGGGAAATGGTTTTGAATTATTTAAGTTTGCATACCATCCCTAGTGAAAAACACCTTTGTGGCACGATCATTTTTGAGGACGACTGGACTTTTGAACAGGGCCGTTATCTTCAACAAGCCACTTGTTACTACCTTGATTATTGGCAAGGAATTCTCACCTATTATCCAGTCGATCTAAATGAACCAACGGCTGGTGAAGCTTTTTACCAAGGCAAACGCCTAACATTCATGAACCAATTATTGGGAGCTGACCCGGGTGAACTGCAGGAATGGCACCAAGTATTTGAATTCAACGCGAAAAGACAGAGTTTTGCGATCATCGAACCTTAAAAGAAAAAGCAGAAGCGAGCCTGACGGCTGACTTCTGCTTTTTTGCTGTAGACGTTATTTGCGACGATGACGACTCATCCGGGTTTGCGGTGCTTCGTCCACTGTTGGTTGCTCAGTAGTTTTCGTTACTTCTTTGACTATCTTTGTATTTTTGGTTGCTTGTTTTTTCGCAAGTGGTCGTTTCAAGCGGTCTGCTTTTGCGGCAACTGCTTGAGACTGCGCAACGGGCTTCCCGTCTTGTTTCGACTCTTCTGTTTTTCTCACTGGACGAACCGGCTGTTTCACAGGTGCTTGCTGGACTTTCTTTTCAACCGGTCGTTTGCTACGTTGCGGAATTTCCGGCAGTTTGAAAGTTTTGATCGTTTGTTCTTCGTGGAAAAAAGGAAGCCGCTGTAAAAACAGATTGCCTAAATAGCCGGCCAACCAAATCCATAAGAATAATTCCACTGGAAACAGCAACAAGAACAGACACGCCGTCGCAAAAGGCTGTTTCAAAATCACTGCACACGCGCTCGCGGTAAAAACGGCCACGAGTAAACCAGGCGAATACGGTAAAACACTGGCAAATGCCAAAGCCACCGCAATACTGGAGAAAATCATCGGGAAAATCGTTCCTCCGCGCCAATTGCAAGCTAACAAAAAGATCGTAATGGCGGCTTTACCAAAACCAATCAGTAATAGAATCACAAAAGGCAGCGTTTCGGCTTGACGGGTAAACGACAATAAATTATGTTCCCCCGAAAATAAGAAATACGGTGAAATCGTGCCTAAAATTCCTAGCACAAGTCCCGCAAAGATCGCCAGCGGTAAAGGATTGCGAATCCGCTGATTCAGCTGCTCGCCTTTTTCTTGTAAAACTAAGAAGAGTTTCCCGAACAAAGCCCCTAAAAGAATCAGAGGAATCGTCAGGAGCAGTCCCTGCCAAGTAAACGAACTATCCATTCGCCGAACCGCAAAAACCTGATCTTGATTCGGGAAAAAACTATTGGCGAAAAGATAACCAATAAAACCGGTGAAGGTGGCAAACAGATACAAAACATATTTTTTTAGTTTACTTTCTGTGACGACTTGCCAATCATCTTGCTCCACGGTCCGCCCGACACCAAATAATGGCGTCATAAAAATAACTCCCAGCGAGGTCCCGACACCAAATTCAAGTAAATCAGCTCGTTGACCCTCACTCATTTTTCTGCGGTCAGCGGCGTAAGTAATCAAACCGCCCAAGAGCGCAATCAAGGCCGCTTCTGGCCCTAAGCTAGCTCCGAAGAATAAAACCAATAGTGAACCAAGCAAGTTACGAACCAACTTGCCATCATGATAATCGATCCGCTTGGTTTCGCGGTATTCTGTAAAAGATTCCTGCAAGGTACGCGGGTAGCGGCCAAAAGTTTTTACAAAAAAACCAATCGCTACCCCGCCGATCGTACAGACGATCAAGGGATAAATCCGCGGGTCCCCCAGTGCTTTGGGCAGTGTTTGCCACAAAAGCTGCTGACCTAATTCCGTCAGACCCATAAATAAGGCCACGACGATCCCAACAAACAATCCCAAAAGACCGCTATAGCCAAAAAATGCTAGTTTAAACTTATTCATAAAATTAACCTTTCTTTGTTAGACTCCGCTACATTATAACAAAGGTTTTAGTTCTTAGGAGGCCTTTTGCGCGACTTTTTGTGATTTTTGCGGCTTTTTTCGGGTCTTTTTTTGTTGAATTGTTAATTGCAGGCTTGAAAGCGTTTGTTGCAATTCAGGCGTTAGCTGATAATGATCGACTAGATATTGACGGGTTTTTTCGGTAAAGAAGCCTTTCATAAAGGCGAAAAAGAAGCCTTCGGGATTTTTGACGGTCTGATAGCGATACATTTGTTCCAAGGCTTTGGCGATCGCATCACTGATGTCCGCTCTAAAATACTCATTGTGTTCAAAGGTCAAAACTTCGGCCTCAGCCGGTAAACCGGCTTGGATATATTGCTGGGTGCTGGCATATTTAGCTTTAAAAATCGTGTCGACAAACCAGCGGGCTTTTTGGTATTGCCCATCACAAAACGGTAAAAATCGTTGAAAGGCTTGTTGCGGCAACAAATGAGCATAACGAGCGGCTAGCCCGTCAATCAGACTTTCGGCTTGCGTTACGGCGACTTTTTGCGGTCCCGTGCTAGTTACTTTTGTTGCTCTTGTGGTTTGTTTTGCTAATTGTTTTTGTGTACTTGTAAGCAAATTTTGCGTGTTCGAAGCCGCAGATTCTGCTTCTCTATCCACAGTGGATAACTCGTGAGCGGGCGTTGGGGCTTTGTCCACAACTGCGAGTGTTTTTGTGCTGGTATAATTTTTAAAGGCTAATTTGACCGCGCAATCCTTTTTGGGAGCTTGCGGATTAGCGACATAAATACGATAATTTTTGAGACCATGACGCTGCACCTGGATCAAACCGGCTTGCAACAACGTGTTTTTTAAATTGGTGACTTTTCGTTCAGAGACCCGCAACAATTCGGCCGCCTCTTCATTTGAAAAATAAATATAAGGTAGCCCGGCTTCATCTAACCAAGTCCCCTCTTTTTGCGAATTGTAGATACTGCAAGTCATTCGCATCGTATACAGAGCATGAAGCATCATGGCTTCAATCGATAAGTTTTCATATTGTGGATTATTTATTAGATTCAAATCAATGGGAATATAATTTCCGTTTGGTAAGTTGGATGCAGTCATGATGTTATCTAAATGTGTGGACATGACAAAAAACCTCCTGAATTCACTTTCAAAGTTAGTAACGAAAGGTCTTAAAGGAATGCTGACTGTCACGTGATAATTGATTGAGGAAGTATCCAAAATATGGTATACTTAATAAAGGTTAGGCAAACACCAATTTTTCTAACCCTGATAAGTTTATCTATATGTGACAGGCTAATTCGCCAAAATTAGCTCAAACCTTTGAGTTTAAAGATCGCCAAATCTTTAAACTCTTTTTTTCGTTTTTTTCTACATGTCTAGAATAAGGGATTAAAAGCCTATTGTAAAGCGATTCCTGAACATCTTTTTTTTGAGTTAACTTTAATTTGGTTTATAAAAGCATTTGAGGTTTACGGTAAATGCGGAATAAAAACAATTTAGGTTTACTTGATTAAAGGATGTAAAAGTAATTTAGGTAAACTCAATTTGAAACAATCCCTGCCCTCCTTTCTACAGAAAATGTGGATAAAAAGTAAGGCGGATAAGGTGTTCATTAGTTATCCACAGCCCCCGAAGAAGAGCCTCTGCCATTTCAAAAGTAAACTTTAAAAAAAGATAAACAATCATAAAGGTAAACTTAATTGATTGATAACTTCAAAAAAAGTAAACCGTAACATAGGTAGTTCCCTATATTGAGGTTTACTTTTTTTGAGCCTAATTCTCATCGTTTTCTAATTCTTTGAATAATTTTTGATACTTCGGCTTCTCTTTATACTCCTCCATAGAGGCTTCTTCAAGCTGATTCAAGAAATTACGGTCATCTCTTGATAGACCCTTTTCCAAATAATAATCATATAAGAAGTCAATCATCTTATCTGGAGTGTAGCCATCAAATTTGGCATTGATCAAATTTTGCATCCGAATCTTCGTTCGGGCTGAGATTTTTTGCATTTCCAATGCTTTTAGCCGAGGATCGTAGTATTGGCGCTTCCTCCCCCGCTTTCCGGGTTCACTATCAGGTGTATGCAGGGTATTTTCTTGCGGCTTTTTTTCATTTAAAGGTCTAGTTTCTTCGTGAAGTGAAGAATGTCGAAAATCGGTTTCTGGGCTTAGTGTTCGGTTGGCTAAGAGGTCCTGAGAACTGGGTTTCTTTTCCTCTTTGTCTTGATTAGAATACTCAGACATTTTTTCGATGCCTTTATTTTTTTTGTTCGCCGTTAAAAGCGAATCCAGCTTCATTTTTTTCGCCATTTAACGTCTCCCCTACTCTTCTCCGCTTAATATCAAGCGATGTTCATCAATTTCGTCCAAAATATTGACGAAAACTTCATGTGCCCGCTTGTCCCACTGCTCGACTTTACCATTTTTATTGATTTCATAGGTAATTCCTGACCCGTCATAACGTTTTAAACGACTTTGATTTAGCACAACGGTGTTTAAAAGATGGGCGCCGTAGATTTCTTTTGCAGCGGTATAGATTTCTTGGTCCACTGAGTCGCGTTTTTGCATCATAAATGGAACAATTCCCACGACTTCTAGCTCAGTTTGGTACTGTTCAATGAAAAAATTCATGTAATCAATGTAATTTTGAGCCCCTTTAAGGGATTTCACTTGGGTTTGCAGAATCACGATGACATATTCCGCGACGTACATGGCAGCATTGGAATAAGTACTGATGGTTGGCGGTACATCAATGTAAATGACGTCATAAACCTCTTTTAACGGCTCAATCAAACGCTCCATATACTTAAATTGCGATACTTTATCTCCCGGATATTTCTCGATCATATAATCGGGAAAATCAGAAAAGGAAATATTGGCAGGAATCAGATCTAAATTGGGAATAATTTGATAAATTGACGATTGGATGTCCCCTGAACGGACGGCTTCCCAAATAGTTGAGTCAAATTCTTCTGGTAAGGTATCATTTCCGAAATTTTCACCAGTTAAGGATAAGACATCACTGGTGTTCCCTTGCGGATCCAAATCGATGACCAGCGTTTTTCTTTTTTTACGAAAGGCACTTTCAAATGAGAGCATTTGAACGGTCGTTGATTTTCCAACGCCTCCCTTAAAATTTCCTACTACATATGTTTCAGCTTTTTTTGGCATAACAATCTCCAATCCTAGTTTCTCTTTTAAAGTTTACTATAAATGACGGTAAATATCAATTAGGTTTACTATAAAACCGATAAAATAAGTAAACTACAAATCATTATTAATAAAGTGTACTTTAAATAAGGAATAATGAAGTATACTTTATTAATATATAAAAGGTAAACTTGAAATAAGATCTAAAAGTAAACTTTTATTATTTTGAGGTAAACGATAATAAATCTTTTGAGTTAACACCATTTAAATAAAAAGTTTACTCTATATTTTATGAAGTAAACTTTTTAATAATTCAAAAGCTATTAAATCAATATCTATGTAAAATAAAAGTAAACTTCTAATATTCTAAGGTTTACTTGAATTGAACAAATAGTAAACTTTATCTGATACTTGATATAAAATAAAGTTTACCTGTTTCTATTTAATAAAGTAAACTCTATTTGTAATAAAGTATACCGTGATGCTTATAATAAAAAGTTTACCGAAATTTACAATTCGTTTAAAGTTTACTTTTAAACTCACAAATGAAGTAAACTTAAACAACTTTAATTACGGTAAATTGTTTAACTAAAAGGTAAACTTCAATCTTTTTATATAAGGTTTACTTGATTGTTTTTAAAAAAGTAAACTTTATAGAGCTAAAAAAGAGCCCAAATGACTCGTTTTGTGGACTCGTTTAGTTCCTGAAGGGAGCCAACCGCTAAATGAGTCTAGTAATCCGATGATGCAATCAAATAAATAGAGTAAACTTTTTATATCAATTAAAAAGTTTACTTTAAATATGGTCAATATCGATAAACAAAGTAAACTTCAAAATGAATAATTATCATTTGAGGTTTACTTTGTTTTACAAATTTAAAAGGTAAACTTTAATTAAATTACTTGTTTAATCATATTATTTAAGGTTTGCTTTTTATTTTAGCGATGATTAAAGTGAACCGCTATTTTATTTGAAGTAAACGACAAAACAAAAAACCTTTGAGGTATACCTCAAAGGTTTAAAAGTAAACTTTATAATGATTCGACTGTTTTAATGGCTTGATAAACTTGATCGGCCGTAATTTGTGGATCAACTAGCTTGAAGGTTTCATTGGCTGAAGCCGCATGATTGATCACAGGTGCTAAGTTTTCTTTTGAAGTGTCTGAAATATTCAGCTCTTTTAGTTTTAGTGGTAGGCCAGTTGCTTGGTAAAAGGTTTTTAATTTGTTGATTTCTCTTAAATCATTGGTATGGGCTAGCTGGACCAGAATACCGTAAGCGACTTTTTTCCCATGAAGCTGTTCATGAGCAGCGGCCAGATAGGAAAGACCGTCATGGACGGCATGGGCACCAGCCGAACGGCCAAATGAAGCAGCAAAGCCGCCAGTTTCGCCGGCTAATCCGATAATCGTATCGGTGATTCGACTGAAAGCCGGTGTGGCTTTTTGAGCTTCTAAGTCTTGAATGGCTGGAATGGCATCGTTTAATAAGATTTCTTGAATCGCTTTGGCGCTGGCGATTCCTAAGCGAACGTAAGCCGATTTTTGTTCATCAGGTAAATTTCGGGTAAGGCCTTCGATTTCATACCACTTGGCCAAGGTATCACCGATCCCGGCCACGAAATAATCCTTTGGTGTCGCTAGTAGAAACTTGGAATCTACTAAGGTCAAGAAAGGAGCGCGTTTCATGTAGCCAATCGCTTTAAACGTCCGATCAGGGTGATAGACAGCCACGATCGGAGTGAAAGGGGCACAATTTGAAATCAAGGTAGGGACGACGATCAGCTCGGCGTTCAAGGCTTCTGCCGCCATTTTGGCGGTATCAATCACTCGCCCCGCTCCGATGGCTAAAATCAGTTCAGCCTCTTCGATTTTGGCGGTCAATTCGAGGGCATTTTCTTGGCTGGAACTACCGTCATAGCGATAAGTAGGGTAGTCTAGTTCCTTTCGATAATACTGTTTGAAGGCTTCGGCCGATTTCTCGCCAGTAATGATTGAAATCTTCTTAAAACCAACTAAATAGCTAGGCAAATCTTGGAGAATGCCTTCTCCGCTAACGTAGCGATTTGCGCCAGGACGTACTTCGGTAGAGATATCCATTGAATCCAACTCCTTAGTAAAGTTTCTGATAATAAAAAAGTATTAAGTGAGATTTCAACTAGTTTATTCCTTGTTAAAATTAAAGTCAACTGTGTTTTTTATGATAAAAAATGTTGACAGTCTTTCTTTTGACGTGTAACATACGATTTATCAATTTGCTAAACAAAAAAACGTGATGAAGAGAAAAGTATAAATGACGAAGCATCCAAGAGAGTCCGGGTAGGTGAGAACGGATATGCGGGAGAATTTAGAAAATGGTCTCTGAATGGCACTATCGATACGTAGGTAGTGACGGGGCAGCGCTCGTTAACAACGCTCAAGTATGATCGTACTTGTCGAGGCAGTCGTTGTGAGATGATTGCAAATAAAGGTGGTAACGCGAGTCAGCTCGTCCTTTTCCAACACTAAGTGTGGGAAGAGGGCGGGCTTTTTTTGTTGGTAGATTGTTGAAGCGTGAATCATTCGAAGAAAAATAGGACAAATTAGGAGGAAATGAAGATGAAAAAATTAGGTAAAGGGATTTTATTAAGTGTAGCCGCCCTTGCGGTGAGCGGGTTATTGGCAGGCTGTGGGAGTAAAAGTGAAGCCCAACCATTGGATGAGAAAAAAGTCACGATTGGTGTGACATCGGGTCCCCACCAAGAGATTCTAGAGGAAGTGGCCAAGCAGGCGAAAAAAGATGGGCTTGAGATTCAGGTGAAAAGTTTTGATGATTACAATACACCGAATACGGCCTTAAGTGATGGCGATTTAGATGGAAACAGCTATCAAACACTTTCTTTTTTAGAACAACAGGTGAAAGATAAGGATTATAAAATTGAATCGGCCTTCAAAACGGTGGCTTTCCCATTAGGGGTTTACTCTAAAAAGATTTCGAATTTAAGTAAACTTCAATCCGGCGATAAAATTGGGGTGCCGAATGATCCAACCAACGAATATCGGGCATTGAAATTATTAGAAAAAGCTGGTGTCTTGAAATTGAAAGACGGTGTAGAGATCAAAGCAACGAAAAATGATATTGCTGAAAATCCTAAAAACGTTGAAATCGTCGAATTGGAAGCTTCACAGATTCCTTCTCAATTAGGGGAGTTGGCAGCAGCGGCGATCAATACGAATTTTGCTTTCGGAGCAGGTTTAACCATCAATGATGATGCGATCTACCATGAACCATTGAAAGATAACCCTAATTACAATGTCTTTGCCGTCCGGACTGAAAATAAAGACGACAAAATCGTCAAAGAAATCAAAAAGTATTACCAATCGGCTGAAACCAAAAAATTTATTGAAGAAAAATTCAAAGGTTCTGTCGTTCCCGCATTTTAAAATCGTCAGGTCATTAACAGGAGGCTTTCTATGATTGAATTAAAAAAAGTATCAAAAGTTTATCAGCAAAAAAAACGACGGATCGAAGCAGTCAAAGAGGTCGATCTGACGATTGAACAAGGCGAGATCTTCGGAGTGGTAGGCTATTCCGGGGCCGGAAAGTCAACGCTGATTCGCATGATCAATTTTTTAGAACCGCCGACCAGCGGCGAAATTGTGATCAATGGTCAAAATTTACGAGAACTCACCAAAAAAGAATTATTGTTAACTAGACGCAAGATCGGCATGATTTTTCAAGGCTATAATTTGTTATCGACCGCGACAGTCTATGAAAATGTCGCCAAACCCTTAAAATTAGAAGGGTTACCCCAAGCAGTTATTACTGAACGGGTGGAAAAATACTTGACCTTAGTGGGTTTGACCGAGCAGCAAGAACATTATCCCGCCCAATTATCCGGTGGACAGCGGCAACGTGTGGCGATCGCCCGGGCTCTGGCTCATGAGCCGGAGATTTTATTATCGGACGAAGCCACCAGTGCTTTAGACCCAGAGACGACTGATTCGATTTTAGCGTTATTGACCAAAATCAATCAAGAATTGGGGATCACGATTTTTTTGATTACCCATGAGATCGAGGTGGTGCAACGGATCTGTGATCGGGTAGCTGTGATGGAAGCCGGACGGATTGTCGAAGCCGGGCCAGTGATCGATCTCTTTACCCAACCGCAAGAAGAAACGACCAAACGGTTTATCGGAGCGAACGACGGTTATGATGTACCGGCAGAAGTCTTAGCTGCTTATCAAGGCAGTGGCCGCTTAGTGCAGCTGCAATTTATCGGTGACGAGGCAACGGAGCCGGTCTTAGCCAAAGTCGCCAAGGATTTTCCTTTGTGTCCCAATATTCTCAGCGGCAATATTGGCTATTTAAAAGAAAAACGGCATGGTCAATTATTGGTCCAATTCGACGGCGGAACGGAGGCTGATTTCAATGCAGCCAAAGCCTATATCAAAAGCCAAGGGGTCTTGATTAAAGAAGTGGCGGTCTAGCTAGTAGTGTCATTCGGAGCGGTTAGCAATACTTTACTTAAAAAGAAGAACTTATTTACTTATTTAACAGGAGGTTATTTCATGGGAGAGTTTTGGAATCAGTGGGGTGGTGTCGTAATCGAGGGACTAGGCCAAACACTGGTAATGGTTTTGGTCGCACTTGCGCTATCGATTTTGATTGGTATTCCGTTGGGCGTTTTATTAGTCATCACACGTCCCGGCGGTCTCAACAGCAATCCGCTGATCTATTCGATTTTAAATAGTGTGATCAACGTCCTGCGCTCACTGCCCTTTATTATTTTGTTGTTCTTGATCTTACCGTTGACGAAATTGATCATGGGCACGACGATTGGCGTGCAAGGGGTGCTGTTGCCTTTGATCATTTATACGGCACCGTATTTAGCGCGCTTAGTCGAAACATCTCTGCTGGAAGTCGATAGTGGGGTGATCGAGGCCTATCAAGCGATGGGGATCAGTCATTTCCATATTATCCGCAGCGTGTTATTAAGAGAAGCGCGGGGCGGAATCATCCGCGGCTTAACGATCGCGCTGATTGGTTTGATCGGTGCGACCGCGATGGCTGGGTTAGTCGGCGCTGGCGGCTTAGGGAGTATTGCTTATCAGTATGGTTTTTTGCGCAATGAGCCGGCGGTGATGTATACGACGATTATTTTATTGATCGTCTTGGTCCAAATCGTGCAATCACTGGGAAATACGATCGCGAAAAGTTTGGATCGGGGGTAAACAAGCGTTGAATCGGGGAGTGTGGCATTCCGATTCAACGCTTGTTTTTTTGCTATAATAAAGGAAATAACGGAGTAAGCGGGGAAGAATATGCGAGGGAAAGATTTATTGACAGCCATTCAAGTCGATGCCACGGGAGAGTTGAAAAAATTGTCATCCTATCAGTACGTTTATGTCAAGGCCGGCGAGCAGCTCACCAATCATTTAGCCGTCACGGTAAGTGAAAATAGAGTCATTTTAACGAAAGCGCCGCAGCAAGTCTTGACGCTGAATCAGCTGATTCACGTGTTAAATGAAGCGAAAGACGCTGAAATCTTTGTGGAGGAGCAGTTGATTTTCGGTTATCGGCTGGTGGATCAAGGGGTTTTTTTAGGCTGATGTTAACATCTAGTTTTAGAAACCAGTTTGAATTATTTTTATAATCATGATATAGTGTCTTTAATAAATAATTCGAGGTGGCAACTAAATGGAAACACAATTTAACCGTAAGTATTTGATCACAAATGAAGTGTTGAATGCAGTGACCCATGGGATTGGGGTAATCTTGAGTATTGTTGGCTTTGTTTTTTTGCTGAGAAAGGCCGATAGTTGGCTGGATTATGTCTCGTTTATTGTCTATGGTGTCTCACTGTTATTATTATTTTCAGCATCGACCTTGTTTCACAGTTTGATTTTCACAAAGGCCAAAAAAGTTTTCCAAGTCTTTGATCACTGTTCGATCTATCTGCTGATTGCCGGAACCTATACGCCGTATTGTCTGCTGTATATCAAAGGGACGATCGGGATCGTTCTCTTAAGCATTATTTGGCTGGCGGCGATCGTAGGGATTGTTTATAAAAGTTTGACTTTAAGTAAGGTCAAGACGGTCTCGAAACTGTCAACGATCGTTTACAACGTGATGGGGTGGGCGGTCGTGATCGCTTTACCTAGCTTGTATCACAGCGTGGGGCTGAAAGGCTTACTGCTATTAGTCGGCGGCGGGTTGGCTTATACCGTTGGTTCGGTCTTTTATAGTATGAAAAATCGCCGCTATATGCACGTTGTCTGGCATTTATTCGTGATGTTAGGCGCGCTGTTGATGTTCTTTTCGATTTATTTATAATAAGTTGGCACAGAATGGTTAATAAAATAAGAGGTTGTGACAAAAGTGGGCAGCTTCAAGAAATAAGAAGGAATTTCCGAAAATTGCTTTTCAAATTTTTGTAAAATTTCGGCTTATTTCCGAAGAAGCTACTTTTGGAACACCGTTTATTCGGAAAAAGGAGTTGTGACAAGCTTTTTGTCACAACTCCTTTTTTGTCTCGTCACAAAGTCTTTATGTACAAAAAAAGTCAGAAACGTTTGACAAGTTTGCGGGGGTTGTCTATCTTTAGATAGATGGTTATCTATCTAAAGGAGGAAAGTGAATGGATTATGAGGAACTGGCAGGGGTCTTAAAGGCACTGGCTGATCCAAACCGGCTAAAGATTATTGATTTGTTGTCGGGGGGCAGCTTATGTGCCTGTCATCTCTTAGATCATTTTGCCTTCACTCAGCCCACCTTATCCCATCACATGAAAGTTCTCGAAAAAGCGGGGATCGTGGAGGTGACCAAGGAAGGGACGTGGCATCATTATCAACTCACGGAAAGTTTTGTCACGGAGTTTATGGAATCGATTGGGCAATTATTCTTGGCACCGGCCCAAGCTAGCAGTAAAAAAACGTCTGAGACGGATGAAAGGAACAGATAAATGACTTATGCATTAGAGTTACAAGCTTTAAAGAAAGTATATGGCTCAGGAGTAGAAGCCTTGCGAGGCATCGACCTGACTGTTGAAACCGGGGATTTTTATGCGCTGTTAGGTCCCAATGGTGCTGGCAAGTCCACGACCATCGGCATCATCACGTCACTTGTCAATAAAACTAGCGGCAAGGTCAAAGTATTTGATTACGATTTGGATACGGATCTGGATAAGGCCAAACAACAGATTGGTTTGGTTCCGCAAGAATTCAATTTCAATCCCTTCGAAACGGTTCAGCAGATCGTCGTGAACCAAGCGGGTTATTACGGAGTTCCCCGCAAAGAAGCCCTCAAGCGGAGCGAGAAATATTTGAAGCAATCCAATTTATGGGAGAAACGGCACGAGCGTGCACGGATGCTTTCCGGCGGGATGAAGCGCCGGCTGATGATCGCCCGGGCCTTGATGCACGAACCGCGCTTGTTGATCTTAGATGAGCCAACGGCCGGCGTCGATATCGAACTGCGCCGCGAGATGTGGGGCTTTTTAAAAGAATTGAATGAAAATGGGACGACGATTATCTTAACCACCCATTATCTGGAAGAAGCGGAGATGTTGTGTCGCAATATTGGGATCATCCAAGCTGGAGAATTGATTGAAAACACGAGTATGAAAACACTGCTATCAAAATTGCAATTTGAAACCTTTATCTTCGATTTGGCTCCTTACCAAGATGCGCCCCAAATCGCTGGCTATCGCTCCACGCTAGAAGATGAGTTGACGCTAGCGGTAGAAGTCGAGCGGCAACAAGGGGTCAATGAGATTTTCCAACAGTTGAGTGAGCAAGGCGTCAAAGTCTTATCGATGCGTAATAAATCGAATCGCTTGGAAGAGCTCTTTTTGAAAATCACCGAAGAAAAGAAACGATCGGAGGAAGCTCATGTTTAGTCTATATTTTACGGCCTTAAAAAGTTTGGCGGCCAAAGAAACGAATCGCTACTTGCGGATCTGGGTCCAGACCTTAGTGCCGCCAGTGATCACGACCTCGTTGTATTTCATTATTTTTGGAAAAATGATCGGCGGTCGGATCGGTGATATGGGCGGTTTTTCTTACATTGAATTTATCGTTCCCGGACTGATTATGATGTCGGCCATCACCAGTTCTTATGCCAATGTCTCGTCTTCTTTCTTTTCGCAAAAACTGCAAAAAAATATTGAGGAATTATTGGTCGCCCCGGTCCCAGCTCATATCATCATTTGGGGCTTTGTGATCGGTGGTGTCGGCCGCAGTACGTTAGTCGGCGGCTTGGTCACGATCGTATCGCTGTTTTTCGTCCCGCTGAATGTTCATTCGTGGGGAATCATTATTTTGACCTTGTTGTTGACCGCGATTTTGTTTTCGCTGGCGGGTCTGATCAACGGCGTCTTTGCCCAGTCTTATGATGATGTCTCGATCGTTCCGACTTTTATTCTGCAGCCTTTGACTTATTTAGGCGGGGTCTTCTATGCGATCTCGATGTTGCCACCCTTTTGGCAAGGCGTTTCGAAAATCAATCCGATCGTCTACATGATCTCCGGATTTAGATACGGCTTTTTAGGGAAGACCGATGTTCCGTTAGCGGTATCCCTCAGTGTTTTGGTGCTGTTTACAGCCGGGCTGTATTTTGCTTGCTACTATTTGATTAGTCGCGGCAGAGGACTGCGGAGTTAATCGTTATATCCACAAAAAAAGTTCAAGCTCCAGCGTGAGTGTCCGCCAAAGGTTGCTAAGCGAACCCTTGACGAGACTTTCAGCGTTGAGCTTGAACTTTTTTTAATAATCTTCTTCGGAAAAGCCGGTGTTGCGATACGCGCCTTCGTCGGCAAAGTATTTATTGTAGCGTTGTTTGAATTTGCGGAAAGTAAAGACGACGCAGAGTTTGATCATTGAGTAGATCGGGATTCCAAAGATCACCCCGACTAAGCCCAACAAATCTCCCATCACTAGTAACACCACTAAGATGGTGATGGGATGAATCTTCAAGCGATCCCCCATGACCCGAGGAACGACGAGGTCGCCGTGGAGCAATTGCACCACGAACCAGGCAATCACGAATTTGACAACCATGAAAGTGGAAGCCTGAAAGGCGATGAATAAGCCTGGTAAGAAGGCCAGAAACGAGCCAATGTAAGGAATGATACTCAAGATTCCGGCGGCTAAGGCGATCACCGTTGCAAATTGCAGTCCCAATAATAAGAAGACGACCCAATAGATCAAGCCTAACAAAAGCGAAGCGATGACTTGTCCTTTTAAAAAGGCGCCTAATTGTTGATTGGCGATCTTGATCAGCGCGCTGGAATCCTTGCGAAAGCGCGGCGGGATCAATTCCATCACGGCGTTATACAGTTTGTGGGGACTTTGGATCAAGAAAAAGGCGATGATCGGACCGGTAAATAAAGTGATGGCCGTACTGGAAACCGCCGAGAAAATAGTCCCTAAGCCTTTGGCCCCGTCTTGCCAATTATTCCCGAGATAGCTCAGCGCCTCTTTGGCCAATTTATCGAGGGAGTCCAGTGTTTGGTCGGATGAATCGGCAAAGGGGGTGGCATCTAAGAATTTTTTGAGACTGTTTTGGAAATCATCGAGATACTTAGGAAATTGCTTGATCAATTCCTGCGCTTGGTCTTGGATCACAGGGACTAAGCGAGTTCCGCCAAAAAACAGCAGACCGAAGATCACGACATAGGTCAAGATGATGCTTACGGTGCGGGAAAGCCCTTTTTTACTTAAAAAATTGACCACCGGATTCAGTAAATAATACAGTAACAACGCAAAGATCATCGGTGGCAAGACCGTGCTGATGAGCACTACGAGGGGTCGGAAGATAAAAGAGACCGTATTCAATAAATAGATTGCTAAAGCACTTAAAATAATCAGTCCGAGCAAGTAGTAGGACGTTTTACCGCCAAAAAACTGAATCAGTTTTGAGGGTTTTTCTTTTTCCATTGCTTCAACCTCCTTGGATGAATGGATTTTGCAAAGCTTAGCATCGAAGCGGGCGGTCTAAGACGAAAGAACATCGAAGAAAAGCCGACCTTGACTACAATAGGTTATAAAAACAGTATACCGAATGTCTGGGAAACTGTATACTTTTCAGATTTTTTGAAAAAAAGCGGAGAAGATGGGATAATTGAGAAGCTAGAAAATGATTGATAGAAAGAGTGGATTTTTTTGACTGAAGTACAAGCACGAACTTGTCGTGAATCCCGTGTGATTCAGACCCACCGGATTTTTCCCTTTGATTTAAACCCTTTCGGCTATTTATTTGGCGGCAAGCTGATGACCTTGATCGATGATGCCGCTTCGATCTCGATTTCACGCCATTGTCGGCGGGGAGCCGTGACGGCGTCGTTAGATAATTTGAATTTTTTACACCCGCTCCATGCCAATCATTCCGTCTGTGTGAAATGTTACGTTTCCGGCAGTCATCATAAGTCGATGGAAGTCTTTGTCAAAGTCATCGGTGAGGATCTGACCACCGGCGAGCGTTATTTAGCCGCGACCTGTTTTACCACCTTTGTAGCGGTACCTTCTCATATGAATGAAGAACAAACTTTCACGGTTCCCCAAGTGATCCCCGAAACCGCTGAGGAAAAAATGGTCTGCGACGGCTATGAAAAACGCCGCGACCATCGTTTAAAAGAACGCGACGATTACAAAAAGTTTGCGGCCTTGCTCTCAACCGATCTGCCTTGGTCGGATGAAGGGACCGGCGACTAACCAAAAAAGCCTCGCTAAGTATCTTACTTAGCGAGGCTTTTAGATTGAATGGAGCAGGTTAATCGTTATTTCCGTTGTGCAAATTTTTCCTCGAAGAAAAAAGCAAAAAATGACAGCCATAAGCCAGTAATTGGAATAAAAGACCGGCCAAGGTGACACCGATCCAGCCATGGTGTTGCCACATCAAACTCCCGACTAAAGAGCCTAAGGAGCCACCGATGAAATACGAAAACATAAATACGGTGTTGTTGCGGTTGCTGGCGGTCTCACTTAACGCTTGGACCCGGGTTTGATTGGAGACTTGCCCAAACTGATTGCCGACGTCTAATAAAACAATCGCCCCAATCAGCGCAACTAGATGGCTTCCTAGGAAAAGGAGCAAGATGAAACTCGCCGTCTGCATCAAAAGGCCCATCAAAACAATGTTTCGTTCGGAATAATCATCGGCTAAGCGACCGACGATGGGAGCGGCGACCGCTCCAGCCAGCCCAAAAATTGCTAAAATCCCAGCTTCTCGTGTCCCCCAATGGTAGGCCGGACTACTGAGATAAAAAATCAAGGTCGACCAAAAAATCGAAAAGGTCCCAAACATGAAGAAACCATTGATGGAAGCTTCCCGTAATTCTCGCTGACTCGCAACTAAATGGGGGATGCTTTTAAGCGTTGTTAAATAGGAATAATTTTGCTGATTGAGCGGCTGACTGTTTTTAGGCATCTTGACCTGCAAAATGAGGGTCAATAACGCAATCACTACCAATGCCAAGACATAGATGTATTTCCAATCAACGACACTGGCGATCAGCCCAGAGACTGTTCGTGACAATAAGATCCCGACTAATAAACCACTGAGGAGTTTTCCCATGACACGTCCCCGCTTCGCTGGCCCTGCCAACATGGCACCATAGGGAATAATCACTTGAGGGACGATCGAAAGCAATCCGATCAAAAAGCCTGCCAAAGCAAATAATAAGAAATTAGGTGCCAAAAAAGCCGCCAGCAAGGAAATCGAAGACAGGGCAGACATGCGAATGATTAGCTTCCGCCGATCCATCACATCCCCTAACGGAACTAAAAAGAGCAACCCCAATGCGTAGCCTAATTGAGTCAACATGGTAACAATCCCAACTGATCCAGTACTGATGTGGAACGTTTTAGCAATTTGCGTTCCGATCGGTTGAATGTAATACATATTGGCGACAACAACCCCACAAGTCAAGGCCAGCAAGAAAGTCAATCCCGAGGTCAGCTGAGGCTGCTTTTGTTTTTCTCCATCCATTCAAACACTTCCTTAATAGTAAAAGTTCGTATCCATCATACAATACCTTTAAAAAAAAGTATTCAAAAATGATAGCACAGGAAGAGAGTCGCTAAATTTTGAAAAAAGATGGTCAAGCTTTTCACTGCAGATAAAAAAGATTCCGGTCTTAACCGCTAGAGGGCTCAGCTTTTGAAACGAAGATTATCGTACCTGACGTCGATCCCGTTCGTCTTTGATCAGTCTTACAAAAAGATCAGCGGTTCCAGTCAAGCTTATGGGGATCGTCGACCAGTTTGTCATAATAATGCAGGAAATGGGTCCGGTTGTACTGACTAGTGAATTCACCGATGCGATGGGAAAACTGCGAAAGGCGATGCCGTTGGCTGATCTGCCGCGCAAAGAAGGTATCCGGCAACTCTAAATAAGCCAGAGGAGTATCGGCTTTTTTGTGGAAGCGCAAAACATCGTGGCGAAACAAAGCCAAAGAATACAAGGCGAGCTCGGTGCGCAAGAAAAAACTCCGTTTCAAAATCGGCAGTGCGACATTTGGTGTGGTGAGCATTTCCGCGTAATAACGGTCATTTTCATAATGGAGCTGGGAAATCTTCAAGGGATTCATCCAGATGGTCCGCTGGGTATTTTCTAAAGGGAATAGTGAAAAATGCAGGCAAAGCCAGGGGAATTTGTAGGAACCGAACGAAGGCAGGGTTTTAAGACAAGTACAGACCAACTTATAGTGGGGAAACCCGTGGGCAGCAGAGTATTGCTTTAAGACAGTCAGCCCGTTCTCATCGCTATGGTAAATCGTTTTTTCAGAAAAGATCAATACACCCGTTTGCTCAGGAATCGGAACGATCATGGAAATCTCCTTCGTATTCAACGGATCAAAGGGCACCGCTTGTTTCAAATAACGCTCCCACAAGGGCGACCAAAGTTGATCATCCAAATAGTCGGCTTGATTAAATGTACGCATAAAAAATCTCCTCCTTTTTTTTGGTACTGATTGTTTGCACCATCAATATAAACCAATCAAGTGAAATGTACACGCTTTCTTTTTTGCGATGAAAACAAAAAAAATATCGATTTATTTGTGAAAAAACAGCTCAACGGCAAAAATATGAATCGCGTTTGTTTTTATTAAAATAAATGAGTTTTTTTCTGCGGGGATTGTTTGAAGAAAAACGTAGGGAGATATTTTTCTTTTTTTTATATAACAATACTTATGTTATTGCGTAATGTTTCTTTTGTTTAACGGCTGAAAGAATGTCCCATGAATCAGCTGTTTTTTAATCCTTTTTAAGCTCGTGAAAAAAGTTTGTGAATTGAATGTGTCTATGGGGCAAAAATTTTTTTAAAAGCGGGATCAACGAGGCCTTTTAGTGAAAAAACTACGCAAGTGGGCAAAAACTTTCGTTAATACAAGTGAAGCAAAAATCATCAAAGAGGAGGTCCCTATGCAACGCCATCCGTTTACAGCACGTCAGATGTTTCACTTGAAGCAGCGCACCTTAGAAAAGCGAATCACCGATTACTATCGGACCAGTCAGGATGGCGAAACGGTCATTAAATTGGCGCGCCTGTTGCAGATCCGGAATGAATTGGGGACCGAAGAGATCAACCAACCCTGTGCCGAACTTGTTCGCGCACTTTACATAAAGCAAGCAGCTGCTGAAAGCCTTCGTTATTTCTTTTATTTTAGAAGCTATTTTTCACAGACAGAATGGCAACATCTGCTGTTACAGTTCTTTCCCCAAGTGCCAGTCTGGCATTTCCAACGCCTGCTGGGATTGATGAAGCAGATCGCTTTAGCGACCCGTTACAGCGCTACGGTTCCCTAAGTCGGTAAGGTTTTTTGCGCTCCGTTATCTCTTACGGTTTAAATTTTTTTAGCATGATTAAAAAAATTCAATTTATTTATTGACAATGATTAGGTACCGAAGTATACTAAACTCAAATAAAGGTTAGGTACCTAAAATATAGGTACCGAAACAAACAGATTTACCTAATCAAAGAATGAACTGTAAAGGTAAAAACGGATGAAAAGGAGCGAGAAACGATGAGTGAGTACACGAAAGAACTCTTGAAACGTCTCTCTTACGTGGGAAAGGCCAGCCATCGCTTGATGGACAGCGGTACTTGCCAGCCCAAAGGAGCACCAACCCAACAGTTGGTTTTAGATATTTTAGCGGAAGAAGACGGTGTGACTTCAGGTGTTTTAGCCGAGATTTTAGATATGCGGCCAAGTTCGGTCACCGAGATTTTGAATAAATTAGAAAATCGCGGAGAAATTCAGCGCAGTGAAGATGAGCAAGACAAGCGGATCAAACGGATTTATATCACAGCGATCGGTCGAACCAAGGCCAATCAAAATAAACCGCAAGAACGTTCTGCCGAATTTTTTGCCGGCTTGACTGATGACGAGTTAGAGACGTTGAATCAACTCTTAGGAAAAATGATTGCCGGTTGGAGCGAGGATTTTGGCGGTCGACCAGAATTTCCTAACGATCCGTTTGAAGCGATCGAGGCCTTGAAGGCGATGAAGTTGCAGTTTGATCCCCACACGTCGGAAGTCGGTCGGATGACTCCCGCCCAACGCCGTCAATTAAAACGAGCGTGGCGGGAACAGATGCGTAACCAGTTCGGAGGCCGAGATTTTAGAGCCCACGGCTTTGGGCCAGGGCCTTTTGATCCACAAGCAAAGCCCCAGCGGGAAAAACCAACCGATGCCCCCCAGGAAAGTGATTGGGAGAATTGGTAACGAAGCAAGCAAGGATCTTTTTTAATGAAAGATCAGAAAAAGAGTAAAGGAGGTCGTTGACAATGAAAATTGAAATGGCTGAATTATTTAGTAAAGAACACACGGCAGCAGTCAAGCTGCGTAAACAAGTTTTAGGCGGAAAAATCGATTGGGAGCAAGAACGCCACTTAACCGTTTTTGTCGCAGTTGAACAAGGCGAAGTGATCGGAACCGCAGCGATCCAATTGTACCCATTCGGAATCGCCCGCGTGCGCCAAGTCGCAGTTTCCCCTGATTATCAAGGTCAGCGCGTCGGGGATCAATTAATGAGCCGCGTCGAAGAATATGCCCAAGAACAAGGACATTTCCGCATCATCTTGACTGGCCGAAAAACCGCCCAGCAGTTTTACCAAAAACGCAACTATCGGCGGGTGTGGTTGCCCTTTACGAAACACGAGATTGAATTTATTTGGCTGACGAAGGTCTTGCCAAGTGTGACCGTCCCTGTTTTTTCAGAAAACTAAACGAGCGTTGGTTTGTTTCAAGTCCTGAAGGAGGAATTCATCATGAAAGAACGATCTGTTTCAAAAATAACCGATAAAGCCAAGAAGAAGCATTCACTGAAAGAATTTGAGAAGATCCGGATCGAGTTAGAGGCAAAGTCGCGGCTATTCACGACGTCTCTTGGTATGATCAGTTATCAGAAATATCACGATTTATATGAATTAGGCTAGAAAAAAAGTTTTGCGACTGCTTAGACAGATGCAAAACTTTTTTTATTGATGGCGAAGGCGAGGGAAGCGAAAGAGCACTAGAGCTTTTGTGTTAGCACGTTTTTTTCAATGAAGTCTCCGAGACGCCCACGCCTAAAATCTAGATAAATTCCCCCATCCTAAGTTGTTTTAAGCTGGTGAAAACATCACGGGTGACGACTAACACTTCAAAGACTGCTCATATGAACGAAAAATCATGTTATTTTTTAGTTGACAAGCAAACGATGAACTGATAAGGTATTTTTGTTAAATCGTAACAATTACGTTTTGTGTCTGGCAAATCGGAAAGGAAGTGCAGCATTTGGCAAAAAAATCAAAGATCGCCAAAACTGAAAAACAGTTGGCGCTGATTGAAAAATATGCAGCAAAACGAAGAGAATTGAAGGCCGCGGGGGATTATCAGGCGTTGGCGAAGTTACCGAAAGATGCCAACCCGATTCGTTTGAAACGACGAGATCGGCTAGATGGACGGCCGCGGGGCTACATGCGCAAGTTTGGCCTGTCCCGCATCCATTTTCGCGAACTGGCTCACAAAGGCCAAATCCCCGGGGTTAAAAAAGCTAGTTGGTAAACAAGGAGGAATAACCAGATGGCAGTACCAGCAAGAAAAACCGCAAAAGCAAAGAAACGATTGCGCCGTTCCCATCAAGCTCTCAAACGTCCCGAAATTTCATTTGATGATCGGATCGGTGATTATCGCCGCAGTCACCACGTTTCATTGAAAGGCTATTATAAAGGCCGCCAAGTCATCAAAGCTGGCGAGTAAGGAGGCGCAAATGGAGATTATCTATCCCCCGCTAGTTGAACAGAGTTTCAATTACTATTCGCAATTATTAGACGAACACATCGCCAAAAATGAGCTCTATCGCTCCATGGTGGAAAATGAAGTGATCACCGAGACCGGCTTGCCTACACAAAAAGCCCTCCAGCAAGGGTTGGTCAAAGATTTTTACGAAGCAGAAAACCTATCCTTCGCAGAATTCTTAGCCCTCTATCCCATCTTTGAAAGCAGAGATCCCGCAGACTTTCAATTGATCGACGGCTTTTGGGAGGTCCCGCTGGCAGTTAAAGTTGAGCTGGAGAATCGTTTGAAAACAGGAGAGCTCCCCTACGATTTCGCCCTGCAACTAGCCGCATACTTAGAAGATCGCTAAAAAGGAGGAAAACAAATGCGTCAACCAGTCATTTTAGAATGTGTCGAAACAGGAGAACGCCTGTATTTGACTAGTAAAAATAAACGGAACAATCCCGATCGTTTAGAGTTGAAAAAATACTCGCCCAAATTGCATCGCCGGGCCTTATTCAAAGAAGTAAAATAATAAACGACTCAGCAAAAAATCGCAGGCCGGTGTGTCTGCGATTTTTTTGCTAGTTCACCAGCTATGATTCAAGTGGAGGCTCAAATATTTTTCTAACAATTAGCGAAAGGGCGCGACGGTTAAAAAACCAAGATTTTATACAATATGCGAAATAATTGAATTATTTAGGTCGAAGGTGAAAAAAGAACAGTTGTGAAGCAGAGATCAGTCTGATTAGCAAAGATAAAAATAAGTTTTTCTGTCGTGTAATTAATGATAATAATTAATTTTATAGTGAAAATCGGCCGTTTTTGGCAAAATAGTCAGCAGCAAAGAACATCTATAACCATCGTTATTTAAATTTGTGCTTTTTTGAATTTTCTGATTATTGTTAAGATAATAAAAAGAGAAAGTTCACAAATGTCCATCAGTATTTTCGTCGTTGCTAGATTATGTTAGTATAAGGGCGTAAATTGAAGGGGGCTTTACGATGGAAATAGCAGAAACAATTGAAGTTGGTCATACGTATGAATGCCAAGCAGTCGGGATAGAACAGACGGTTGTCGGTGTGGTGGAACAACTTTATGGTAAAACGGTGTTGATCCATGTGGTTCATTGTGATCCGAGCGATCAGGAAGCTGTGAGCGAACTTCAAAATCGGTTATTGGTAAAATACGAGAATATTTTGGCTTGTAACGAAAATAATAAAATGGAAAGTTTAAGTATTTAGCTAAGTATGTGAAAAATTTCTCTTATTGAAAAATTATTTTTTTAATAACTAATGTTCCAATTGCTGTTTTTTTATAAATATTATAAGATTATGATAGTAGTTCTAATTAAACTATAATCAGTATTTAAGGGGGACAACATTTATTATGAAATTACCTGAAAACATAGCGATTCCAGAAGTAGCAACGATCACGGAGAAACATCGGGAATTGGTGGAAAAAGCCCGTGAGACTTTATTAGATAAACAAAAAGCAACACCGCTTGCTTTATTAGGGACCGAAGCGGTTGTCGGAACTTATTATTGGATTCTCTGCGAAGTGGAGCTTCCGGAAGATCAAGGTGACACGCTAACGGTCTACAAGATCTATCAAAGCCCTGAAAATGAAGTCGCACTAGTTGATGCGCTGGCCTATGAATACCAGCCAACACCGCAGCACTACAAACTTTCTGCGTAAAACAAAAACAAGCAATGGAGAGGCAACTGCCAACAGGACTCCATTGCTTGTTTTTTTGTAATAATCAAGGAGGTGTGGCAAGACTTTTGCCACACCTCCTTTTTCCGAATAAACGGTGTTCCCAAAGTAGCTTCTTCGGAAATAAGCCGAAATTTCACAAAAATTTGAGAAGCAATTTTCGGAAATTCCTTCTTATTTCTTGAAGCTGCCCACTTTTGTCACAACCGCTTGTTTGTTTAGTCAAAGTCCAATAGCTGGTGTAGTTTTTGCGGTCCAACGACTTTGATCAAGAGTGGGATGCGGGGCCCGTGATCTTGGTTTAAGGTCAACCGATAAATGGCAGTAAAAAGTTCTTTTTGTTCTGCCCGTTTTATTTTTTTGTCAGTCGCTTCAGAGAGATCATAGATTTTTTGCATCAAGTCGTTATCCGTCAGGTCAGCGGAAGTATCCAAGAGCTGCAGGAATTTCTTCAATTGCTTTTTGACAGTATTGGAAAGGTGCTCGTAAGACGTCTGATCAGGCACTTGGTTGATGCTGACTAAGCGGGATTGAGCATCGTTTTCGATCCAGTAGCTAGCCCGCGCTAAGACATGGTCGATCGCAACAGCTGAATAGGCTTGTTCCTTTTCCAGTAATTCTTTCGTGAGCGTCGTGTCATTGGCAGTCAAAGATAGCATGCTGACGACATGGTTAAAGCTCGGGTATTTTTGATCCAAATCGACACCAGTCAATTTTAGCAATTGCTGATTGGTTTCATCTAATTCACCCGTCTTGGCTTTTTCGACCAAGCGCTCGAACTCGGCATAATTCCGTAAGACATCGTCATCTAATCCTAGATCAAATTGCGCTCTCGGCTGATATTTGGCATAGAGGTACAGCACCAATTCGGGTGTGTAGATGGATAAAAGGTCCGGCAACGTCAAAATATTGCCGGTGGAACTAGACATCTTCATGGTCTGGCCCTTGATGTTCACAAAATCATAAGGCTGATAAAGCGGTGCCTGCCAGTCAAAGATTTCTTTGGCGACGGCTTTTGCCACATCAAAACTGCCATTTTTCGAAGAATGATCCTTGCCGCCCGGTTCAAAAGCGACCTTTTCATAACGCCAACGCATCGGCCAATCAATCTTCCAGTGAAGCTTGATGTGTTGCTGCTGACCGATCGTTTGGCTCCCCTCATGACCACAATTTTTGCAAGCATAAGTAAGTGTCCGTGTCTGCTCAGCGTACGCCTTGATGGTAGTCAGGTCATGGCCGCATTGATCACAATACAACGAAATCGGATAATACGCCGCCCGCTCCGTCGCACTGGCCGGTTCGGTGCGGAAACGACTCAAAATATCATAGATCTCCTGCCGTTTGGCTAAAACGAGGGCCAAATCTTCGTCGTACGCACCACTTTCATATTGCTTCGTTTCAAAGATAAATTCCGGTCGGATGTCCAAGCTAGCCAGATCCTCGATGAACAATTGTTCAAAATAAGCCCCATAAGAAGCAGCGCCAGTCCCGCTGTCAGCCGGTGGCGCGACCTTAGTGTAGGGCAATCCGATGCTGTCTGGTGCAACCCCGCTGACATTTTTAGGAATCTTCCGCAGTCGGTCATAATCATCCCAAGATAGAATGTAGCGTGGATTCGCACCTAATTCTTTCAGTGCTTGGGTCACAAAATAAGTCGTCGCGATCTCGCGAAAGTTCCCCACATGGACATAACCAGAAGGACTGACTCCGGACGCGCAAGTGATCGGCGCTGGATCATCCCCGTGTTGCTGGATCAATTTCGTGGCGATTTGAAAAGCCCAATGCATAAAAAAACCTCCTTATTCTCTGCGTGTGTTAAACCTATTGTATCATTGCAGTCGGGAAATCGAGGTGAGGAAGGCCTTTGGAAAGAATTCCCACCTCCTCTGAAACATTCTCCTAGTTATATGAATCCGATGAGTTTTCCTTTTTATTTATAAAGGAGCTTTTTTGTTTTCATTTTGAAAAAATTTTTTCATCCCTTCCCTTTTAAGAAA
>NZ_BCQF01000027.1 GCF_001544295.1 Enterococcus pseudoavium NBRC 100491 | reverse complement strand
CTTACAAAAGAGCTAAATAGGAATTATGGTGTCGATTTTTGGCACCATTTTTCTTTTCAAAAAATCATTAATAGCCCAAACTGTTTTTGTCATTCAACATTCTTGTGGGATAAAAGAAAAAAAATCCATTAGCAGTACTTACTTCTTTAATTCAGCCATTTTTTTGCGTATCTTTTTTTACAAAAGAATTTTCTGCCACTTTACTTTTCGAACAAATGTTCGTATAATGTTTTTGAGGTGATGCTTATGTCAATGATTAGTCCCGATTCCGTTGAATTATTTTACCGGACGTATGATTCTTTAGTAAAAGATCCGCTGCCGTTAGCTTTATATTTAAATCAGATCACCACGAAAATGGATGCTGAAAAGCGGGATTATTTTATTATTCCTGCGAAAAAGACCGGCCGTCAGAAGGATATCTGCTTTCAATTTGAGCGTAAAAATAATGAACTTGTTTTCAAAGGGATTCACACCCGCAGGCAGGCTGACGAGCTTAGTTAAAAAATTATCGCTAACCGGAGCCGTTTAAAGGGCAAATTAAAAGCCAGCACATGACATCTGTGCTGGCTTTCTTTTTATCTTACGACCATAACGTTACAAGGAGCATTATTGACCACAAAAGCTGTGGTTGATCCTAACAATAGACGTGAGAAAGTTCCAGTTCCGGTAGCGCCCATCAAAATCAAATCAATCTCTTGTTCTTCAGCATAAGCAACAATTTTGGCTTTTGGATTTCCTTCGTCAATCACTGATGTGTAGGAAATATCTGCTGGAATCATTTCTTTCAAGGACTCCATCACCGCACCGGCAGCCGTTTGAGCTTGCTTGATGATGTGATCGGCAGCGTAAGGCTCAGCTCCTAGGTGATTGATGTCTGAGACAATCAGGACATACAGATGGGCATCGTTTCGACGAGTGACTTCGATTGCTTCTTGAAATGCGCGACGTGCTTGTTCAGATGAATCAACTGCAACGAGAATTTTTTTATATGACTCTTTCATAATGAGACCCCCCTTTTCTCCATTGTATCGAAGGAAGGGTACTTTTGTACAGCAATTACAAAAGCGCTTTCTTTTTTGACTGTTACTTTTTTCGATGAACTAAAAAAGCACCTTGATAAACAAGGTGCTTAAAGGGGATGCTAGTCTGATTAAACTAGCTAAGAAAGATTGAGAGAGGTCTTCCTCATAATCACATTTTAACAGATTTCTTTTCGTTTTTGGTGATTTTTATAACTATTTTTTTAACATTTTCAAATTTATTTGGAAAGTTACTAAATGTTTTTATTCCTTTAACGTTTCTATTTTTTCTAATTATCTTTGATTCGACCCGAAAAAAATACTTTTTTTAGTAACTATCTACTGATTTAAAAACTTTTGGTCCCTCGCCAAACTATATTTTCCGAAGATCCAGCGAAAATAAAAAAATTTCCTTGCAGCTAGTCACTACAAGGAAATCATTCTTTTTATTTGATATTTTTTTCACAAGAAAAGTTAAACAATTAAATTTTTACATACTCTAATTCAAGCTCTGTGCTGTCATTTTTCATCGCTACTTGATACGCCGTAGCCAATGTTTCCATTGTGGTAGGATCCAAAGCTAATTTGACAAAAGTTGGCAAGTTTGTCGCAGCAACATCGGTCTTTGGTTGGGCTACTAACGGTTGCATCATTTTAGCAAAACCACCTGTGATTGAAATATTTCTTTTCTCACAACGAATAGCATCTCTTAATTCCATTGGATTCGCAACTACTTTTTTCATCCCATCACCTCTTCTTTTTTTTGATAATAGCACAGCTATTCAGCAAAATCAATAAATTTGTGAAACAAAACACAAATATTTCGCTGTTTTTTTGTTATACTCGTTAGTAAGGAGCGAAAATTTTATGGATACTTATTTGCAACGAAAAAAGCGGGGATGGGTTGAATCCTCCGAACTTTTGGCCTTTCAAGACCACTCGGTGGCAGAATTATTAGTCCTGCTTTCCGACGAACAGGCATTGCTGCGGACGATTGCGGCTCACTTGTTACCAATCAATTGTGAGACAACGAACTTTTTATTGGCGGCATTGATTGTAGAGCCGGCACTTTATACCCGCCTTGCGATCACGGAAAAATTAGAAAGCGGCGACCAAATGACCGCCCGACAAATGCTGCCTTTGCTAGCTGAAATCGGTAACAATCAACATTCGACACCGATTGATCCTTCTAAAAAGAGTTCATTTCCCTTGCCGCGAGACTTAATCGCTCGCTCATTAGGTCGGATGCAGCCCAGTATTTTTCCTACTTTGCTAGCGGCCGCAACGGACCTCCCCGTTTTAAAGCTGAGTGAATTGATCGATGCCATCGGCTACCTGGCTTTTTACCATGCCGAGCTTACCACTAGCGAACATTTTGAAGCATTGCTAAAAATCAAAAATGCTCATAAGGAAGAACCGTTGATTCAGTGGAAGTTTTTGATTTGTTTTTCGGCCTTTCCTCAAAGTGCCCCACTTTTGCAACAGGAAAAACAATTTGTCCCAGAAGCGCAACGTTCTTTAAAACTGCTGCAACGAAAAAGAGTTTAACCGCCTAACGCTTTTCTCGTAAAAAAGATCAGACAGAAATGATTTCTGTCTGATCTTTTTACGCGTAATACTGAATGATTTGAGACAAAGCCTCAGTGGCGCCGGGACCGCTTTTGTCATCATAGTATTGAATGAAGCGTTCATCCGCCAAATACATTTCACTCAGCCCTTTGTGAGCTTCGCCCGAATATTTCTGCCAGCTAAATTCCAACCATTGTTTGTGCAGTGAAAAAATTTCTTTTGCTAATGGACTGGGTACTGTTCCTTCAGCGAGATAGTCCGTCAATTTCTGAACTAACTTATTTTCAACCTCGGTCATTGTTTGATACGTGGCTTCCGTCATGTTTTGCCATTTTTGATTCGCCGCTTCGACGGTTTTGGCCCCGTAGTTTTCACGGATTTCAGCTCCGTATTGCGTTTCGTTTTCTGCTATTTTGGCTTGTTTGAAGGCTTCAAATTTTTCATGATTCGTCATTGTAGTTTCTCCTTTGTAATAACTTAGTGTCTCATCCAAGACTTTCAGCAGACGGTCGATTTTCTGCCGTTGCTTTTCCAATTGATCTCGTTGTTGGACTAATGTTTCTTGGATGCGTTCATCAGGTCGGTCAACCAGTTCTTTGATCGTTTTTAAAGGGATTTCCAGCGAACGGTAGAGCAGAATTTGTTGTAGTCGATCCACTTCTTTTTCAGTGTAAATCCGATAACCCGCCGCGCTTAAAAAAGCTGGCTTCAATAGTGCCTGCTCATCATAAAAGCGCAGAGTCCGCGCGCTGACTCCCGAGAGTTCGGCCATTTGTTTGATTGTATACGTCATACTAACTCCTCTTTTTTTCATTCATTGCAATAGATATTTACTAGGTCCCTTTTATTTTACACATTTTTGTCTATCAAACGATCAATAACTAATTTTTAAACGTCCAACTTCGACTGCCTGACAAGCATAGCTTACACCTTGACGTAACGTGAAGGTCAAGCAAAAAAACACCTTGCTTATTACAAGGTGTCCAACGCTTTTACTTTTTTTCTAAATATAAGGATTGTTGATCAGTTTTTTGATAAATCGCTTGTAAGTCGTCCCAAGGGATTGCCCGATTTTTGTACCCGTAAGGATCATTGACGTAGACGATTTTTTCCTCCCGATCAAAACCAGTGATCACGGCCGAATGGATCAGTGGTGTCACATACATACTGCCTTGATCGGTTTCCCATAGCATAAAGTCGTTATCTGTCGGTACTTGAAAATCGACCGTTGCCACGATCCAAACCGGTTGGCCCTCAGCAACGACCTGCATGATCTGGTTAAACGGGGTTTGCTTACTGGAAACAACACGGTAGTCATCACCCACGTACTCTTGTGCTAATTTGGCAATCGGTTCGACTGCTACGCCCATCGCTTCATCCCCGCCGGTAATATCTCCAACAAAACCCAAATGAGGATCGCCATGATTTTCTGATTCCGTGTAGAGCGGTTGATAATCCAAGTCTTCCGCCAGTTCATTTTTGGTCGTTTGATAGCCATAATAACGTAACAACATGGATAACGCAGTTACTTCACAGCCATTATCGAGCGCCTCATCCGCAAATTGATCCTCTAAAAGGAACATCCAGCACGACTTTCTTTTCCTGCGGCTGAGTCAAAAGTTCGGTCAAGTCCGTCCCCAGTTTCGTTTGATCTTGTAATAAATAGACGCCTCCACCAATCAGTCCAATCAAGACCAGCAGAATACTTATTTTTTTCTTCATTCCATCACCTATCATTTAATGTCCATCAAGGATTATACGATGAAGACTGAAAAGCGCCAAAAAATAGAAACTTTGGCCGGTGGAAGTTTATACTAATTTAACTTTTTAGTCTTTAAAAAAACATTCCTTAAAGAAACACTAAAATCAAGCCCGCTCGTTTACACATACAAACAATTTGTTAGTAAAACATTCGAATCTGTGCTATATTAAGAAGTGGAATTTCGTTATCAACGTAATAGTTGCCTTTCGTGACAACCAGAAAGGAGAATGAATATGACATTCGATAACACAACTTTGCAATACCGCGTGACTTTGGATACTGATTTGAATCTTTTTATCGTTTTTGATAAGAATGACAACAATCATGTCGCAACTGGCGTAACGATTGAAAAAGCGGTCCAAGAATTGCAAAAAAACTAATGCGGACGCCACTTCCACATCGATTTTACGGCGTGATTTAATTCCATGGTGAAAACTAGACTTGTTTTTCTCCAAGAAAAATAGATCCATTACTATGAATTTAGGAGTGACTCCCATGAGAGACGCAAACTTGCGTTAAAAACACCTGCTGGCAAATCCACGGCAGGTGTCTTTTTTTGTTTAAATGTAACCGGCACGCCCTTCAAAACTCCGTAAAAAAAGCCCTTGACGCGTATGAACACGTCAAAAGCTTCTTCTTATCTTAGCGCACCACCATCACATTGCAAGGGGCATGATTGACAATATAGCCACTCGTAGAACCTACTAATAAGCGTTGGAACCGACCTTTCCCGGTTGCTCCGACATAGATCAAATCGATCCCATATTTCTCCGGTAATTCCTCGGTCAAAGCTTTTTTCGGGTTTCCGATGTATTGAATCAGTTCCATCTTTTGATAACGACCTCGTTCGGCTAATTTCTCCAAATATTCTTTGGCCCGTTGGGATTCTTCTGCTAAGATTTCCCCCATCGGCTGAGCACTGTTCA
The DNA here is from genome assembly GCF_001544295.1 of Enterococcus pseudoavium NBRC 100491. Taxonomy (GTDB): domain Bacteria; phylum Bacillota; class Bacilli; order Lactobacillales; family Enterococcaceae; genus Enterococcus_A; species Enterococcus_A pseudoavium. The sequence goes on along the minus strand of NZ_BCQF01000027.1, from coordinate 29,847 downwards.
TTAAAATACTAGAATCATCAATGACTTGGACAACATACAATTTGGCTTCATTCCGTCTAGCCGCACCGATCGCTTCAAAAAAAGCGCCTTCTGATTGATCCGACCCGTCAACAGCTACCATAATATTTTTATATCTGCTTACCATCATTTCTACCTCACTTCATTTAAAGTAAAAACCGACTGAGCTGCTAGCGAATAACGGTCACACTGCACGGCGCGTGATTGACCACGTAGGCGGCAGTTGAACCGATCCGTGACAACTGAATCTGCCCTTTGCCCGTCGCACCCAGAAAAATCAGATCGATCTCGTTATTCTTGGCAAACTCAACAATTTTTTCTTTCGGACTGCCCAATTCAACAAAAGGTTCTACATTGTCCACTTCACTGCGAGACGCATCATGAACTTTTTTCAATAATTCTTTCTCCGCCTGTTCCTTTTCTGCCGCATAAATTTTGCTAAAAGAAAACGCACTCGTGGAAAGTTCGCTATCATTGATGATCGAAATAACATATAGTTTGGCATCATAACGTTTCGCCGCTTCGATAGCTTCATTAAATGCCCGTTCAGCATGTTCCGAACCATCAACAGCGACTAGAATATTTTCATAGTTGCTCATCATTGTAACCGCCTCCTTTATTTAAAGTATAAAGGAAAAATAAGGATCTGTGAAACAAAATCAATTTTTTTGTGAGCCGCGTTACTCCACTGGCTTTAAACATCCTGAGCATTAAACTTGTAACCCCTTCGTCAATCCGTTAAGCTATGGATAGTTCATTTGTTTATTCGAGTTCCTTCCCAGGACTCCAAAGCCGTCGTTACCCTGCGACGGCTTTTTTCGAGCAAAAAAGTTGCTAAGAAAGCCCTTTTTTTCTATAGTAGATTTGGGTATTGCCCATCCTTTAAAAAAATTGTTTTTTTCCATGCAGACCGTCACCTTTTGTGAACGGTCTTTTTTTCTTTTTATTTACTCCATCTATGTTAAACTAAATTGGTTGAAACATTGTAATAGGAGGAATCGACATGTCTACAGTCCATTTAAAAAATATCCTGACCCGCAAAGAAGAACGGACGCTTGAACTTTCTTTCATTCCACGCGTCGGGGACACGCTCCAAGTCAAAGAGCCTGATAAATTTTTTTTAGTCCATGGCATTACACATATTATTGAAAACGAAACCACTGAGTTCGAAGTCTTTGTCGAACCGATCGACCGAACTTACTGGATGAATGAAATTTAAATACGGAGGTAAGCTGATGATCGCCCACAAAAGAGCCTTACTCCATGTAATTTAACCCACCCACAAATTATATGGAGGAATTTCCCATGAAAAATATTTATGATAATGAAGAATTTTTTGAAAATTATAGTCAAATGACCCGTAGCCAACAAGGATTGGCCGGTGCCGGTGAATGGCCGACCCTCAAACCATTGTTGCCTGACTTTAAAGGAAAACGCGTACTGGATTTAGGTTGCGGCTACGGTTGGCATTGCCTCTATGCAGCCGAACATGGTGCCGCCTCGGTCGTCGGGGTTGATCAATCCGAAAAAATGTTGAAAGTCGCTGAACAAAAAAACACCTTCCCTAACATCACCTATCTACAAGCCAGTATGGAAGCTGTCACTTTTGCCCCAGCCAGTTTTGATAGCGTCATTAGTTCTTTAGCCTTTCACTATATCCCAGCGTTTGATCCACTAGTAAAAAGAATCGCTGAATGGTTAGTTCCAGATGGTCAATTCATTTTTTCAGTGGAACATCCCGTGTTTACCGCCGAAGGCTCACAGGACTGGATTTATGATGAGCTGGGGGAAATTAGCCATTTCCCAGTAGATCATTACTTTTATGAAGGGCAACGAACCGCCCACTTTTTGGATAAGCCCGTCACTAAGTATCACCGCACCCTGACCAGCTATTTAGATACCCTACTGACAAACGGCTTTCAAATCACACGCGTCGTTGAACCCCAGCCACCCAAAAACATGTGGGATCTGCCAGGGATGCAAGACGAAATGCGCCGACCGATGATGCTGATCATCAAAGCCCAAAAAAAGAGCTAAAGCCATTTGATTCAAGAAATAAAAAGGAATTTCCGCAGAAACTACTTTTGGAGCACCGTTTATTCAGAAAAAGGAGGGATGACAAGATTTTGTCATCCCTCCTTTTGGATAAAAAAAGAAGACCGTTTCCGATCTTCTTTGTCAGTTCTGCGCTTAGTCTTTTACGATGTTTGTAGCTTGTAAGCCGCGTTGGCCTTCTTCAACATCAAAAGTCACTGCTTGACCTTCGTCTAAAGATTTGAAGCCTTCACCTTGGATAGCTGAGAAGTGAGCAAATACATCATTGCCGTCTTCACCAGTGATAAATCCAAAACCTTTGTCTGCGTTAAACCATTTTACTGTACCTTTATTCATAATAAGTACCTCCAATTACACATCAAATGTGTTTATTTGTAATAAAGAATGACGTGTAATAAAAAAGTATCTTAAAAAAATTAGATAACCACCTAGTCACATATCAAAGTATTACTTAGTTACCTTAACATGAATAATGACTAAAAGCAAAAGAAGTTGAACATTTAGCGTATTTAAATGTCCAAATATTAAGTTTTACTTCATTTCCTTAATATATCTTGCTAAGATCCCCTGCTGAATGCTTGATAAATTCAGCTGGAAAAATCGAGCTTACTTATTCCATACGAAAAAATACGAACATTATTTTATGGAATGCTCAGCAGCCCCTCCTATTTACGATACGTCCCTGATAGAATCCACCATCGAAAGTGGCCATATTCACGTGATGGTTCAAGAAAAAATCGAATGCTTCGGTTTAACGAACGAATCAGTAAAACAACGTATTTAAAACGTGGCGTGCTTATCCTCCCCAAATGCTGATACTTCGATGGAATTGTTTGCTATAGACGCACTATCCATTTATGCTCAGCGATCTTTTCTAACTTAAAATTTGCCGCAATAAAGTTAGAGAAACTGATGACTATTCGACTAGACAGCGATCATTTGTCTTAGTTAAAGACAGTGTTTTTATACTGTGGAAATTATAAAAAGATTTTGACAAAAAAATGTCTGTAATCACCTATATCAAAAAGAAATATGACTTTAAATTAATTAAAGGTGAAATACCCTCCATAACTACTCCACCAGTCAAAAAAGACAATCAGCTATTGCTGACTGTCTTTATTATGTAGTAAATTACAAAACCAATAATTCCCCAAAAGAGGATTAATCCTCCGAAAATTATTCGATAAACTTGGTAATTTTTTAAATTATAAAATGATTTCACTTTTTTTTTCACATAGTACCTCCAACAAAAGCCAATCGATCATCTACTAAAGAGAAGTCAATAAATTATACAACATCTTTTTTTTATTCAAAAAAAAGGGCTCATCCTTAACTATAAAATAAATTTTTTTAATAGAAACAGCTTTAGGAAGTACCTGTTTTTAACATTTATGCTAAAAAACAGAGTCTCAAATCTATAATATGTCAAATTAAATAAATTCTTTAAAATAAAAAAGAATGACTATTTCAGTCGTGATAGAGTTCTTTATGCACCAATGTTCAGATGATTCTTTTCCACAGCAAACTATTTTTGATCCTTTAGCGACTGAAATCCGAAATGATTATCTCCATTTTAATTTCCAAATCACTATGACCCCTCCCAAACATCAGAAACGTGTAAAATAGAAGCAAAGAACAATTCTATTCATTATTTAAACAATCAGAAAAAGTTTTTCAAAATTGCATTGGTAAAAAAGATAGTCGGAAAAAAGCACACTTGGAAGTGTACTTTAAGCATAATTAAGGAACCAATGTGTCTGTTTCAATCATGAGATACAAACCTCTGGATACTACTTATTAAAAGAGTCTCTTTGATCTTTGTTAGAGATAACAAAAAACTTTTCTCAAATACTTTGTTATGCTCAAGAACATCTACATTTTTTTCACTAAATATTAGGCCTCGACTTCTTATTTAAAGGTTTACAGTTTGAATCTTTATTTTATTGTTAATCAATCGACCTTCACCTATTTTTATGAGATAATGACCAAAATTATTATGAAGGTGGTCTTTTCATGAATGATCTTTTTATATGGAAAAAATTGAATGAGCAATTGGATGCTGAATTTATTGATCAGCTTGATAAAAACTTTATTATGCAAAACACGATTTATTTTGAATCAAATTTTGCAAAAATCAGAGGACTTGACTCAGGCTTTGCATTTCCTCCGATAAAACGAAAACCTGTCAATAAGCTTGATGGTCTATCATATGCTGGAAAAAGCAAATACAGAGACCTTGAGCGCCAATTTAAGAAATAGTATCATAAAATACTCCCTATTTTTTTATTCGAAAAGCTATGTGATAGGCGTGGTTAGTGTCACTTTATCTCGTAGATATTATTAATCACAACACAGCGAAAATTTACATTCACAAGTAAATTGTGATCGCCTACCATGAAAGCCCCGTTGTGAAAAATTACTACCTTATTCCAGCCAAAACCAATGTCTTCTTCTCCATTATCAATGATCGTGATAATATCACCCTCAAAAATCTCAACGCCGTTCTTGTCTTTAAGGCCTGTTGATTGCATTAGTTTTAGTCCACACATTTCTGATCGCATAAAAATATTTCTCAAATTGTTACCATTCAATAGCTTCCGCCATGAAATCATTTTTTTGTTGATATTATCCCACGCTCGATCTTTCGGTATCATTCGCCGTCCTCCTCAGTAATGGAAATTGCAAGAGTGTTGATTTCAGCACCTATCATCTGCTGCAAAACAAGCTCTGCATTATCAACAAGTATTCTCACGCTTGATTGATGTTCCGTGAATCCTGCCTAAAGATATTTCGCTTACTGTCACAGGAAGAGGAATTGATAACTTCATTTCCTATGCTAGTTGAAAAATCCTTTGTGCCTCACCGTGATTCCTCGCAAGAATATAATTTCCTGATAAGGCTGATTCTTTTATTAGTTCCATTGTTTTTCCGGTACTTTTGCCGCGAGTAATAATTTTCTCTGCCTCAAAACCTCCTTGATAGCTGTCGTTAGCGGACTAAACAATTACATCCCTATATAGTTAAATTTATTCATTTTTCTTCGAAATCGCTGGTCACTATTTTGTTTCCGAAAATTATTTAACTATTCCTATGAGGTATGATGTTGACAAACCCACTGAATTTTTTCAAAACACCTATTTGCAATACAATCTCTAATGATAATTGAACCGGCCACATCAACAGTTGATGTGGCCGGTTCTTTTTTTGCTGTTTTGTTGAAAAATTTCTTGATCCTCCACTGACAGGGCTTTTTAATCAACTTATTTCTCGTAACCACCCGATCATTCAATCATGGATTTAGACGTGCACGGATTCAGCTTACGATGGATCTCAGCCAAAATAATGAATAGAGGACTTTCTATTTATTATGTATATACTACATCGTTAGTTACTATTTTATAATCATGTAATTATATGACATATGGATTTACTATGTTAATAATATATACTAAAATGAGTAGTGAATACTAAAGGGAGTGTATCTACAATGGAAGAGAAAACTAAAAAATATAAAATTCGCAAATCAGGCAATAGTGACGTAACTACCATTCCTTCTGAAGTAAAGGAAAAGCTCAATCTACAAACTGGGGAATCCATTAGCTACATCTTCGAAACAGATGGATCTGTCAAAATTGTGAAAGCTGAAGAGGAAGTAGATGTTGATTCCATCGTAGCTTCTGTAATGAGTCAATACGAAAAAGCTATTAAGGACTTGGTTGATTTATGAGATATCTAACGGTTAAAGACATTGTAAAAATCAACGCGAAACTGATCACAAAAGTTTCGGCTGGGGAATTAATTGGGATCAAGGACGCAGCTGCCTTAGACATGGCGGTGAATCAACCGCAACAAGAGGTCTTTGGCGAAGCGTTGTATCCTACAATTTATGATAAAGCCTCAATTCTAGCAATCAATTTAGCAAAGCGACACCCTTTCCAAAACGGAAACAAGCGCACTGCTTTAGTTTCTATGATTACCTTTTTAATGATGAATGGTTATACGATATCTTTCACACAAGAAGAGGCCGTTAGTTTTATTCTCAATATCACAACCAGCACTCAAGAATTTGATAATTTGAAGGAAGAGGTCTCGAATTACTTAAAAACATCAGGAAAAGTGAACATATTATAAGAACATGGTTGACCTAAAAAGATTCTAAGCCTAGTTCAAACAATTGTACGAGCCATCCGCCAGCTGTTGAAATAATGCAATAAATGAGCTGATTTTATGCTCTTTTGCCCAGCATACAGTAAAAAATATTTGTTGAAATAAATTTTTCAACCGATTCTGTTTAAGTCTAGCGCTACCATCAAAAATTTTCAAATGCGTTTGGGACATGCACGGATTCAGCTTACGATGGAACTCTATATCCACGTAACTGAGGAACGATCACGAGAAACTGTGGATCAGTTGACTAAATACTTAAATATTTAAAATATCTTAACGTAACAAATATCGTAACATGTAAACAAAAAAGCCAACTAACTGACTTAGAAAAGGCTCTAAATCAAGGTTAGTTGGCTTTTAATTCTATATTGGCGGGAATGTGTAGGAATCGAACCTACCCAAGAAGCTCCTAACTCCTCATACTGGTTTTGAAGACCAGAGGGAACACCAGAACCCATCCACTCCCGAAACAAGACAATCATACCATTCATTTGAGACGGAAGCAATAACATTTAGTTAGAAAAAAAGTGAGGTCGAATGCTTTTTTTAAGACTTTTTGAGTTTTTAATATTACTAAATCTGTTTAACAACCCCAGTTATTCCTTCAATCAGCTTCCTCTGCAGAGATTTCATTGATTTCCTTATTCAAGAAGTAAGAAATAACGGTACGGATAACGACGATCAGCCCTAATTTGATGATGTCTTGAAAGGTCGGATTGATGATGGATTCGATGATATCGGCCACGATCAGAAATTCCAAACTCAGTAAAATATAACTTCCTAAATAAGCCTTGATGTATTTGATTCGTTCCAGCGCAGATGAAGAAGAACCTTCTTTATGTCTGAACAACTTGTACAAGGCTAGGAACGCTCCTACTAAAATGATTGAAACTGAAATAATATCCAACGCCAAAACGATTGGATGAAAAAAATGTTGAATTAGATTTTCAAAAGCCGCCATCGCTCTCACACTCCTCTACTCCATCTTAAGCTGAAACTTGTTTTAATTCAAATAGATTCATCCAGGTGAATGATTTACGTTTTCTTAGTCTCTTTTAAGTCTGAGCTAAGTTTTCCCCGCTAAGCTGAGTAACACATTTACCAATGAAAGGATGAGCTCTATGCTGAATACTTTAAAACAGAAAGTCCCAAGTTTCTTACACGATGTCTTTTACGATCTGGCGATTTTAGCTTTGTCCCATCTTTTCTACCAGCTCATCAGCGGCTTATTACACTAAACTGAAAATAGCCAGCGCAGATGACTAGATAATCTCACTCGACTGCACTTTAGAAGCGGTTTGAAGCAAACGTCAAACAAGGCTCGCTGATTAGCTGCTTCAGTTTTTTATTTGCTAAAAAATTGACAAAAAAGAAGCATCCTTAGGCGGGATGCTTCCTATTTCTTAATGGAGCGCCGGATAAAGTCCGATCGTCGTTTGATTGCCATTCTTGGAGTAAAGACTAGTTGAGTTCTGACCTTTTTGTTTTTCGATGGCTTCATTTTTTTGATCCAAGTCGTGGTAATCATATTTTTTCGGATCTATTGGTGTAAAACCTGCTGGGGTATAAAAACGCAAGAGATTTTCTTGGTTCAATTTATCCGATAAGCTCAAGGCTTGTTTGACTTGCTTTTGCTCCTTATCGATCTCTGGAGCGATATTCAAGGCTTTTGGATCAACCTTTTCACCGGTTTTATTGTCATAGGTTTCGCCGCTTAATTCCGTGTAAGTAGGTGAAACGAAATCACCGTTCCGAAAGGCGACCGTTTGATCGTGCTGGGGTGAAAAGAGATCTGTTCCGAATTGAATATATTGTTTACTATCAATTCCCATCAAATGTAACAGCGTGGGCAAGACATCGATCTCGCCGCCATATTGGTGCTGGAGCCCGCCGTTGGTATAGCCAGGGATATGAAACATCAATGGCACTCGTTGCATTTGTGCATCGTCAAATTTATCCCAAGTAGCCGGGTCTTTTCCTAGCGCTTTGGCTAAGTCTTGATTGTTGCTATCAGAGATCCCGAAATGGTCGCCGTAGATCATGAAGATCGAATTTTGATACAGACCGGAAGCTTTTAGATAGTCGAAAAATTGTCGTAATGATTCGTCTAAATAATGCGCCGTCCGTACATAATCATCCACGGTACTATTCCCGGTTTTTAATGCCGGAAAGTTGAAGTTCTGATCATCAGTCAAATATGGGGTATGGTTCGTGACCGTTAAGAATTTTGAATAGAAGGGTTGTTGCAAATGTTCTAAATGACCCACCGTTTCCTTCAACATCTCTTTATCCAAGATTCCGTAACCGAGGTTTTCATCCGCTTCATTGAAGTATGAACGGTCAAAGAAATTTTGATAGCCGAGATTTTTGTAGACATGATCGCGATTCCAGAAACTGCCGACATTGCCGTGGAAAACTGCACTCGTGTAGCCGGCTTGTTGATTCAAGATCGCTGGTGCCCCTTGGAAAGTATTGTCGTTCCCCAACTGGGTGAATAATGAACCTTGCGGCAGCCCAAACGTGCCGGTTTCCAGCATATTTTCTGCATCACTCGTCTTGCCTTGCCCTACTTCATGGAAAAAATTATCAAAGGCCAATGTTTGTTGATTGTCATTTTCTAAACTATTCAAAAATGGGGTGACTTCTTGACCATCGACTTTCATATTGATCAAAAATTGTTGGAAGCTTTCCAAATGGATCACGATGATATTGCGACCTTTAGCAATCCCAAATTTAGTTGGATCGGGTGCCGCATAGTGACTCTTCGTATATTTCAGAATATCTGTCAAGCCATTGCTTGAGGCATGGGCCCGCACGCTATTGGTCTGTTCCGTCTTGATGCCATCGTAAATTGTGAAAGCATCTAAGCCTAAATATTTAACGATATACGAGCGGTCAAAGGTCCGCTGCAATAATTGTGGGCGGTTCGCTTCACTTAAAGATAAGTTGACGGAAAAAGTCAACACCGCCAAACAGCTGACCGCTACGGCAAAGGTCTTTTTGACCGGTTTACTGATAATCTCTTTGCGTTTAGCGAAAATATAAAGCAATATTCCTAAAAAGACCAGTAAGTCCAGCCAGTAAAAGAGATCGTGAACCTTCATCAAGGCAAAGGAACTGCCTGAGATTCCTTGGGAGACCTTGGAAAACCCCAACACCGACTTGATTGTCACAAAATCGGTAAACTCGCGGTAAAAAATCACGTTCAAGTAAAGGATCACCGTATTTAGAAGATCCATCAAGAATAAGACCACTAGTGCCGGTTTGAATTTTTTGACATATAAAAAGACGCCAAATAAGAGCAGCGTTGTGGCAAGCGGATTGATCCAGAGAATAAAGGTTTGGATCGATCCTTCCACCCCTAATGAAAAATCTACATAATACGCCAAAATCGTTTTGGCCCAGAACAATACACCGGCTGTCAGTAAGAGCAGCCAACGATTCGTAAAGGCTTTTTTGATCCGGTTCATCCGGAAACACTTCTTTCTCTATTAAATTAGTCATTCATACTATAGAGCAGATTTAAAAAAAAATGCAGATTTATTGATCGTCTCCCTGAAAATTTTATTTTTTTGCCGGAAACGGTTTGTTTCCAGCAAACTCTAAGAAAAAACCTTAATTTATCAAGCTTTTTCGGATCAGATAAATTTTTCCTAAGACACAAAAAATTCATGTTCTTAATAATTAGCTAAAAAATAACAAAAAAAAAACGGTTGTGACAGAATTTTGTCACAACCGCTTTTTAAGCTTCCCGTTTCATCACGATCCCAGTATAGATCCAAATCGTCAATAAATAGTAAATAAAATAAAGAACGAAGAAGATCAAGAAAGGCAACCAAATGTTGTTATAAGGTTCGCTTAAAAGCGTCTTGAATAGCTGTAGTCCGAATAAAACGTGGGTCACACCTAAAAGGCCGGGTACTAAGAATAAGATTCCGATCTCTTTGCGGATCGATTGTTTCAATAAATTCCGGCGCGTTCCAATCTTTTCTAGCATGCTGTACCGTTGAATATCGCTTTTGGCTCCTGATAAGATCTTGAACATCAGACAGCTGGCCAACATCGTTAGAAAAGCGATCCCTAAGAAAAAGCCCATAAATTCAAAGCCTGAAAACAGTGCATTATACAATTCATAGACCAAGGCTTTTTGTTGCATACTGCCTAAATTTTGATCCATCGTTGGATTTTTTTCAAAATTTTCTTCCGCTAATTGTTTCAAGGCTGGTTGGTCTTTGGCAAAATTCCTCACAGTGATCAGTTGCAGTTCCGTTGTCGCCAAGGGTAGCGCCGCAAACTCCTCAGTAGCGAGAAATTGATGCTTTTTAGTACTTTGTTCCGGCAATTCTAACGAACGTAATTGATCAGATGCATTGACCTCAGTCGCTAATTCTTTGCCCGTATACTGGATGGTTTTGGTTTTGTTGCCGACTGCGTATTCTTTTGTTTTAAAAGGCTGTTGATCGAATTGTGCTTGATCGTAATAAACGGTCGTGTCATCTTCTTTTTGTTGATAGATGACTCTCGACTTAATGTCAATTTTTTTCAGCTGGTCAGCCTTGAATTCTTGACCATTATTCAATACTAGATCATAGCTGGTGGTAGCATTGGTCATTTTTGAGATTTCATTGTGGAAGCCTAAGCCCACAGTAATCGCTCCTAAAGCTAAAGCAAAGAGCATCGCCACCATTGATAGAATCCGCGTATAATCTTGGACCCGGAAACTTAATTGTGACAAGGTAAAATTGTTCAACTTTTTCAAGGCGATCCGATCACGACGCTTCAAAAGATCTAAGACAAAAATCAAGATCGAATGGAAGACAAAATACGTGCCTAAAATGATCGTGACCAAGGCGACACCTAACGCGATAAACGCTAACGTCAGCACTTGGGTCATCATGTAATAACCAATGCCTAAAAGAGCAATCCCTGCGATCACTTCGAGAAGCAAGGTCAAGGGGTTGCGATTAGCTGGCAGAGGCGTTTCACTCGCCTTCAATAACGTCAAGATCGGTTTTTTCACGATCGTCAGCGCGTTCACCAACGCCGCCAAGACGAAGATGACCGTGAAAAAAATCAAGGTAAATAAGACTGCTGAAGAATTCACCGCTGTAAAATGGGTAATCTTGATGGCTAGCTGCTGAACCAATAATTGCTGGACAATACTGCTTAAGCCAATCCCAACTATGGTTCCAACGATTGTCGCTCCCACACCTACGACAAAGGTTTCAATAAAGATCAACTGGGCGATTTTCCGAGCTTTGGCGCCTAGCATCATAAACATCGCATAGTCTTTTTGCCGCATCGTCATCAAAAAGGAATTGGCATATAAAATATAGACAAACGTGATGATCGAAAGTAAGACCGTTCCTAAATGAAAGATCATGACCACTGACTTGACCATTGAATTGCTTTCTAAGAAGACTTCATTCGTAGCTAAGCTTTCAAACATATAAAAGATTCCTGAAGCGACGACCAAGCCGGAAAACAGCACAATATAATCGCGCAGCCGGCCTTTAATCCCAGTAAGTGATAATTTTAAAAGCATCAAAAATTCCCCCTACTGTTCCAGATTACCGAGAATGCTTAAAATTTGACGATAGAAAGCTTCTCGTGTTTGATTTTCACGCTTGACCTCTTGATAGATCACACCATCTTTAATGAAGAGGATCCGTTGACAATAACTTGCTGAAAAAGGATCATGAGTCACTAAAAGAATCGAGACTTGATCGTTTTGATTCAATTCTTCCATTGTGTCCAATAAATCGCGGGCACTGTTAGAATCCAATGCGCCGGTTGGTTCATCCCCTAAAAGAATCGTTGGTTGCGTGATCAAAGCGCGCGCGGCTGCGACCCGCTGTTTTTGACCTCCAGAGATTTGAGCGGGATAGCTAGTTAAAATACTATCGATCGACAAGCGTTTGGCTACCTTAGCGACCCGCCGATGGATCTCTTTGGCTTTGACCCCTTGTAGTGATAAAGGTACCGCGATATTTTCGGCTGCTGTTAAGTTCTCTAACAAATTGAAATCTTGGAAAATAAAGCCGATTTCGCGGCTGCGGAAATCCGCTAATTGATTGCCTGATAATTTGGTCACATCGGCTTGATTGATCTGGATCTGACCAGCAGTTGGTTTATCCAAGGTCGCCAATAAATTCAACAGTGTTGATTTTCCTGAACCCGAAGCACCCATTATGCCGACGAATTCACCTTTTTCGACTTCAAAAGAGATGCCCTTTAAAGCTTCGGTCTTTTTCTGATTGCCTTTACCGTAGGTTTTTTTTACTGCATTGACTGATACAATTTTTTCCATAATAATTCTCTACACTCCTAGTTTTTCTGCGGCTTTTTTAGGGACTTGTTTTGGTTGAACCTCTTCATAAGAAGTCACGCCCTTTTTCTTGTTCCAAGTAACTTTTAAGAAGGCTTCTTTGCGCAAGGGCCGATCTTTGGCTGCATTAAAGTCCAGTTGCTTTTGGTGGCCTTCATCATCATAACCAGGCAACGAATACTTGTAATCCACATACGGATTGCCGGTGCTGTCTTTGCCGTCTACCCGTTCGCCGTCAGTCGTGATTTGAAGATAATAAGTATCTCCACCTTTCACGACTTTATCGACTATTTGTAGACCGACAAAAGCAATGGCGATTAAACTGACTAAACCGATCAAAAATTTTTTCATGATTATTTGCTCCTTTTTAATTTCTGAGACAACTATACAAAAATCCCGACTTAGCAACCATTGAAACAACTGAATGTCAGCTAACAATTTTGTCATTTGAAAATTTTCGCAAAAAAATAAGCTAGCCTCAACTTGATTGGTTGATCCTAGCTTATCTCACTTTTTCCAGCCTAACCCCGTCAGGCTTGGCGATTATTCAGACTCATTTTACGGCAAAACGTTTCATTTGAGGCAACTTGATAAACCAAGCGACTAACAAACAAGAAACGATTTTATCGACAAAATTACCAGTTACCGCGCCCCAATAAGTCGCACTGATCATTTCTTTACCTGACGCCCGGAGCGCCATGATAACGACATCGGTACCTGATCCCGTAAACCCACCAAACAACGCTAAACGAATCGGCGCACCGATCATTGGGCAAATAAATGCCAATAAAACACCGGCAATCAAGGCTTTTTTATAACTAAAGCCATTCTTCGCCAATAAAGCTACCACGATCGCTACCGCTACATTGACTAACGCAAAAGGAATCGATAATGGACCGCTAATTAAGCCCATCAATAAGTTCGTTGAAACCCCCGTCAAAATCCCATAGCCCATGCCAAAATTGGCCGCAATAAAAATCGTTCCCATCGTATCTAAAAACAACAAAGGAATGTGCAACATGGCCACGGCTTCCCCCAAAACAACATTTAACCCGACTGCGATGGCACACATCGCAATGACTCTTGCTTTACTATTCAATTTTTTTCCCTCTTTCTAAAAATTCCGCCAACTGCGCAGTCAAATCACCCGGTTCTTCCTCACTGTACCAAGTCGGTACTTCAAAATAATTCGTTTGGATTTGCGCCTTTTGACATTCCGTGAAAAATTCTTCCATCAATACGCCCCGTTGACCGCTGATGGAACAATTGGGACTCTCATGAATCCCGATCACACCGAGATAGTGATACTCTTCGGCTTGATAGGCCTGAATTTGCTGGATGATCGGTTGCAACATCGCTTGACACTGCTGGCGATAGTTTGGTAAATCACAATATTGCTGATAAGTCATCGGCGGACGATCCCCGCCTAACACTAAAAATTCCGGACACGGCAATTGAATCAAGGCGATTCCCTGATTCAATAGCTCGATCGCAAAGGGAAAAGCTCCCCGTGCCCGCTCCCAGCCGTGAATGACAGCATTTTGATTTAAGACACAATGAGACACGGCAACTAATTGTTTCTGTGGTTGAATAAATGTCCCTCCTAACTATTGCTACTTTACTAGTCAGTAACCTACTAGCCAAAAATCGTCTGCAAACTGGCTTGGATCAAGCCAAATTCTTCAACCGCGATGGTGCGCAGATCTAAGAGATTGGCCCCTTCTTTCACTCGGCTGATGATAGGGGTTGCCCCCAAACGCAGTTTTTCCTGTAACGTATCTGCAGAAAATTTATCACTGCTTAAAGCGACCACATAAGTCGGCAACAAGTGTTCCGGATAAGAGCCACCACCGATCTTACTGTCATCTTTTTCAATCGCTACCTTGACTGCGGGGATGCCTTGCAGCATTGCCGCCAATTGCTCTGCTTTACTTAAACATTCGTCTTGGCTTAAACCAATCATTTGCAAGGTCGGAACCTGCTGTAAGGCCTCTTTTTCATCTAAATACAACGCCAAGGTGGCTTCCAGCGCGCTCAATGTCATTTTATCGATCCGCAGAGCGCGCAATAATTGATTTTTCTTCATTTTCTCGATGTAGGCCCGTTTGCCGACAATAATCCCCGCTTGCGGTCCGCCTAATAATTTATCCCCACTGAAGGTCACGATATCGCAGCCTTGCTCCAAGACTTCTTTGACCGTTGGTTCATAAGGTAAACCAAAAGGCCGCATATCTAGTAATAACCCACTGCCTAGATCATTGATCAACGGCAAATCATGGTTATGAGCCAAGTCAGCCAACTCACTTAAAGCGGGCGTCTCGGTAAAACCGATAATCCGATAATTGCTCGTATGGACTTTTAACAACGCACCAGTCGCTTCGGTCAAGGCCTGTTCGTAATCGGCGATATGGGTCTTATTGGTCGTCCCCACCTCCACGATTTTCCCACCGCTTGAAGTAATCACATCTGGAATCCGAAAAGCCCCGCCGATCTCGACTAGTTCACCGCGGGAGACTAATACTTCTTTTTCTGGGACTAAGGTGCTCAACACCAGTAAGACGGCCGCGGCATTGTTATTGACCACTAATACGTCTTCTGCGCCAGTCAATTTTTTCACGATCGAAACCAAGTGACTGTAGCGAGAACCCCGTTTGCCACTATTCAAATCAAACTCCAGATTTGAATAATGAAAGCCTGTTGCAACGACTTGCTCTTCCACTTGTGGACTTAATGAAGAACGACCTAGATTAGTATGGATCACCGTTCCTGTCCCATTGATCACGCGCCGCAAGGAGAATTGCTTCTCGGTTAATTGTTTTTCCACCAGCGTGACCACTGCCTTGTGATCGATCACCGTTTGTTGGGTACCGGCCAGAATTTCTTGGCGAAGTTCTTTCAAGGTTCTCTGAGCCGCTTCTTTCGCCGCTCCATGGGGAAATTTAGGATCGATTTTTTTCAATAATGTATCGACAGAAGGCAAACTTGCTAAAATATTTTGAGCCTCTTTTGTCATAAAGCACCAACTTTCTTTAACGTCCTGCTAACTCTTGTAATGCCCTCAGCGTCTGATCAAGCTCCGCTTGCGTAGTAAAGCTCGATAAGGAGAGCCGCACAGTCCCGCGCGCCGCAGTTCCCAAGGCCTCATGCATCAAAGGTGCACAGTGATAGCCGGGACGCGTGGCAATCTGGAATTCTTCCCACAATAAATCACTCACGAGCGCTGATTCCGCGTCTTGGAGATTGATGGAAAAAACATCCACTCGTGGACCGCTAAAATCACCATAAATCGTTAGACCCGCAATTTTTTGCAACCCCTGGTAAAAATAGTCGCCTAATTTCACCGTCCGCTCGGTATTTTTCAGCCACTGGACACTCGCTGCCAACCCGGCGATCCCCGGAATGTTCAACGTGCCGGCTTCCAACAAGGTCGGCAGTTCTAACGGCTGTGTTTTCGAAAAAGATTGCATCCCATCGCCGCCGGTAATGACGGGCACTAATGGCAGATCCTTTAATAGACACACGCCACCTGTCCCTTGCGGACCGTAGAGGGATTTATGGCCGGTAAAACACAGTGCCGAAACCTTGCCGTCACTTAGATCGATCGGAACCACCCCGGCCGTTTGAGAGGCATCGATCACTAAATAGAGTCCTCGTTGCTGGCAAAAATCCTTGATCCATGCAAGATCTAACAAATTCCCAGTGACATTGCTGGCATGGTTACAAATCACGGCTTTTGTCTCCGGACGTATTTTGCGGGCGAACTCCGAGTAATTTAAGCGACCGGTGATTGCCTGACTGCGGACGATATCGATCCTTACGCCTTGCGCCTCCAATTGATATAAGGGTCGTAAAACAGAATTGTGTTCCCAATCGGTCGTGATCACATGATCACCGGGTTGGATCAATCCCTTAAGCACCTCATTCAACGCTACGGTCGCATTATTGGTAAAGGCTACCTCATAGCGCTGATCGGCTTGAAACAAGTCTTTAAGCTTATTGCGGGCTTGTTCGGCCACCCGAAACCCCGCCAATGAATACCCATGGGCACCGCGGGAGGGATTGCCATATTCTCCCTGCAAAATCTTTGTCACAGCTTCTGCAACTACGGGTGGCTTTTGTGCGGTTGTTGCCGCATTGTCCAAATAAATCGCCATGCTACGCCTCCGTTTTCTTGATTTTTTTGCTAGCTGACTAAACTTTTCTAAACTTCAGATAAACTTTTTCTAAACTTTTTTGTTCCAATCAAGCTAAAAAGTCGTCATACCTTGGCTACCTAAAACGCGGTAATTTTCTACCCGTTTCGTGATTTCCTGCTTGTCCATGTATTCTAAAATCAGCATGGAAGATTTCCGGCTAGAATCCGTCAAATCACGGAAATCCCCTAAAGTCATTTGTTGATGCTCTTTGATATACGCTTGGATTAGTTTGACCGCCTGTTGAAACGTCTTGCCTAGCAATACATATTCATGGGTCAAAAAGACCACCGATTCGCCATTCAGCGCTTCTAAAACTTCTTCCGCATTCTTATCTAAGTCAAATAATTCGTCCTTTTTAACGGGGGTAAAGCCACTCTTAGCCAAGGTCTGTTCAATTTTTTCTTTGGCGGCCTGTTGGTATTTATTGAAGGTCACTTCAAAATCGGCCAGGGCCAATTTATCATTGGCTTCTTTGACTAACTCTTGCTTCATTAAACCAACCAAGGCTGAGATTTCCTTTTCAGCCAAAACGCCCCGCATCCGTGAACGGAATTCTTCTAGCGGCATGCCAAAGCGTAAACGGTATTGCTTGTGGTAAGCGGCCAAAATTTCGGTCCCCTGATCTGCCAATTTCTGGTAACTAGCTTGCGCCAAGTACCCAGCCTTTGTAGCAATCACTCGCTCGGCTTGGACCATTTCTGCTAAAAGCGGGGTTAATTCAGCGGCATCGATTCCCAGATATTCCTGCAGTTCTTTTTCTTTCGTGAAGGGTTGCTTCTTATTTACCATAAAATCGATGATCAACTCATCTAAACTGCCTTCTTCTTTGGCCTTCAGACTTTCTAAAATCTCCACTTTAAAGCGACGATGTTTATGTGGGGCCGCATCTAAAACTTCCCCACCAGCAATCGTGTGCATCGGTGAATAGGAACGTAAAATAAAGCGGTCGCGTTCTTTCACCGCCACTTGTTCTTCTAAGCGCAGTTGTAAAAAGCCTTCTTCGCCGGGACCGATCCAATCAATGCCTAACGGTACCGTTCGCGCCATGACTTCCCGTGTACCAATCAATAAGCGGACTCGGTCCCACAAGCCAATGCCCCCTTCAACTTCCGGCAAGCATTTAACTTTGACATCCAACATCCACGTGTCTTCTAATTTCTCGGAAACAGACAAGACATCTCCCCGCTGAATCTCATCGGTCGCGATATTAGCTAAATTCAAGGCGGTCCGTTGACCGGCTTGCGCACTTTTTACATCCGTTTCATGGACTTGGATATTTCTGACCCGCGTTTTTTTCTGACTCGGGTAAAGGTACAAATCTTCCCCGACATTGATCGAGCCATCCAATAAGGTTCCCGTAACAACGGTCCCAAAACCTTTGACACTAAAGACTCGGTCGACATTCAAACGCGCCGAACCACTGCTGCTACGTTCTTGAATCGTTTCCGAATAGACTTGGATTTTTTCCAGCAATTCCTTGATCCCCGTACCGGTGACTGCATCGGTTTCAATCAAATCCGCTTCGGCTAAAGGTGTCTCTGCCAATTGTTCACGAATATCTTCAACCACGAGCTCCTTTAGATCGGGATCGACGGTATCGACCTTGGTCAATACGATCAAAAAATCGCGAATTCCTAAAAGCGTCAAAATATCGATATGTTCTTTCGTTTGCGGCATGATGCCTTCTGCCGCGTCAATTACCAATAGGACTAAGTTAATTCCCGGCAAACCCGCCACCATATTTTTAATAAACTTTTCGTGCCCCGGCACATCTACGATCCCAACCCGCTTGTTATTCGGCAAATCCAAATAAGCAAAGCCTAGGTTGATCGACATTCCGCGCTTTTTTTCTTCGTTGGTGGTATCGGTCTCGATCCCTGTCAACGCCTTGATCAACGTTGTCTTGCCGTGGTCAATGTGTCCGGCTGTTCCAATTACAATATTTGCCATCTAGTTGTCCTTTCTCGCTGTATATTCTGTTTTCAGACCCGTTTGTTCCGCCTGATAAAAGCCTTCTGAACGGATCTCTGCCGCAGTCAGCAATGACCGCAAGCGGCCTTCTTCTGCCAAGGGATATTTCAAAGAAAAGCCACAACTAGCATGAATCTTTTCCGGGGTCGGAATGATTCGGACGGCAAGTTGGGCTTCTTTGGCAATTTCCTCAGCTTTCATGGCCTCCCGGGTTGAATAAAACAAGGCAACACCGTACGTCTGCATAAAAACTGCTCCTTCTTCACTAGAGTCATCTTTTGAAAAAACAAATCGGATCTTCAAATCGTAACGCCTTCAAACCACCTAAACTAAGCTGAATTTTACAGCTAATCCGATTTATGGTTTAACAATTCTCGGTGCTTGACGGAGCATTTCGACGATCCGATACATATTCGTGATTTCACCAACAGCCGGTGTTAAATCATAAAAGTTTAAGCAAGCGCCGCAGGCATAGATTTCTACCCCTTGTTCTGCTAAACCGGCTAGATCTTCCAATGAATCCGATTCTTCAACGACTAACTGCACACCGCCATTATAAAAAATAACTTTTTCCGGTAACACGTCTTGCTCAGTCAATGAGTAGATGAAGCCTTTTAATAAATTTTTGCCTAATTCATCGGAGCCGCGGCCCATAACGTTGGTATCGACAACTACAATGTAATCATCCGTTGTCGCCACCGGTTCAACTACTTCCGGTGCTTCTTCGGTCAAATCTGCATTGCCTTTGGAGATCACCACGGTGTAATGATTCGGCGCGTCTTGGTCCATTTGATAAATATAGCCTAGTTGTTCCGCCATTTTCTTTAAATTTTGAGTGGCAATCTCATTATCCACTAGTGTTTCAACAACTTCATGTTCCCGTAACGCTTTTTTTGTTTCGATGACTGGTAACGGACAAGCCTGACCTAACGCATCAATTTTAAACATCCTGCTTTCCCCTCTCTAATAAACAATCAATTCTTTGTCTTGTTTTTCAATCACTTGACCAAAATCTTGAGCTGGAATCCCCGCTGCTTGTAATTCAGCTAACAAGTCCGCCGCTGTTTCTGCCGGCACACTGACTAACAGACCACCTGAAGTCTGGGGATCGAACAATAATTCTTCGATGCCAAAATCAGCGATTTGAAAAGCCATTTTAGCTTCCATGTAATTGCGATTCCGTTGACCACCGGCCGTCAGAATAAATTCTTTGGCCCCTTCATAGGCTGCGTCAAAATACGGTAAATTCGTTGATTGGATCTCTGCACTGAAGCGTTCCGCGACCATTTCATGCAAATGTCCCGCCAAGCCAAAACCAGTCACATCGGTACAGCTCGTAATAGGATAATTGCGAATGATATCCATCGCATATTTGTTTAAAGTTTCCATGCTCGTGGTCGCTTTCACAAATGCTTCTTCACTAATTTCTCCTGCACTATAGCCGACCGTGATGATACTGACCCCTAATGGCTTCGTTAAAATCAAATGATCGCCTAACTGACAAGTATTATTTTGATAAATTTTATTAGGATCAATCGTCCCCGTCACGGACAAGCCGTACTTCACTGAGTGATCATGGATCGAGTGGCCACCGGCTAAAATCGCTCCAGCTTCCTGGACCTTTTCCGCGCCACCACGTAAAATCTCTTTTAAAATCGTCAAATCCTTTTCTTCAGGAAAGGCCACGATATTCAAAGCAGAAAGGACTTCTCCTCCCATCGCATACACGTCGCTCAAGGCATTCGCCGCCGCGATCTTACCAAACAAATACGGATCCGTCACCATCGTTGGGAAAAAATCCAACGTTTGGATAATCGCTAAATCATCACGAAGTTTAATAACAGCCGCATCATCGGTTGAATCAAAACCTACCAATAAATTCTCGTTAGTCGCTTTCGGCAAATCAGCGAGCAAATCACCTAAATTTCCCGGGCCGATTTTCGCATTGCAGCCACCGCAAACGATCAACTGTTGAACTGTCTCCATGCTTTCCACCATCCTTCACGCTGTCTATTATAACAGTTTACTTTTTGTTTCTCTATGTAAATTTGAGGCCGACCGTTTGAGAAAGGCAAGACTTTATTTTACCCCGCTTAAAACGATTACACTGCCGCACCGCCATCCTATCATAATTGATCAATTTTGTTTTTATATTCAGCTAAAGATTTGGCGTCTTTTTATCATGCAATTAAAATTTTTCCGCAAAAAATTTAATAATTGACCTTTTTTTATTTTCTGTCAATAAAAGGTTGACCAAAAAAGGGGCGTGGGTGATTAGAGAGCTCACAAAAAAAGCCGTTTGCTCTTTAAAAAAGAACAAACGGGCTGATGATTGAGCGACTAGCGAAAGGCGTAAACGATCTGCGTGATTCCCCACATCATAAAGTAAAAACCCACTAAGAAACTTAACGTCAACGCTGAGGTAATCGGATGAGAAAAGAGCATGACACCGACGATCACTCCTAAAATATTAATGATCAGTGAAAACCAAAAATGGCCATTGCTGAATTTACGTGCCACATCCAAATTGAATAGGCCGAAAATAGAATCCACGATAAACCAAATCGCAAAAACAAACGGCAATGCGATGATACTGGCTTTCATATTCCACAATAAAAAGATCCCAATCAAAATATCCAAGACGCCCACTAAAAGAGGCATTTTTGCTTTATAACCGGTGAAATCCTTCAAGCGATTCCGCAAGAAAAGTTCAAAAATCCCTTTTAAAATTGCAAAAACACCAAAAACAATCACAATCGCCACTAAATTCCCGACTGGATCTCTAAAAGACATCAATGCTACAAAGACAAATAACAGACCTAAAATAAAAGAACTCCAATCAAAACCACGTTTTTCCATCTAAACCCTCCCTATTTTCCGAGAAACAACTAATTCCCCTTATATTAAGAGTAACTTTTTGTTATTAATCAGTCAAAAATTACGATAACCGCCATCTAATAATCCGCCTTTTTTTGCTAATAAAAAAACTACTTGCTCGAAATGAGCAAGTAGTCCGAATGGTAGTTTATTAAGCAGCTGCTGGTTTGCGGCTCTTTAAGATATAAGTAATACCAGTATAAATGATGACTGCGATAATGATCCAAGTCAAGACATTTAAGTTTAGACCCGTGACGAATTTTGCGGCAATGATTACCCCGATAATCCCACCGATGGTAATCGCTAAACTAACTTTACGCGCGTAGTCGCCTTCTTTAACGAAGTTCAAACTTGCAACGGGCATCAAGCCAGCACAAGAACCCATCATTACTGGGAAAGCTACTAACGGGCTTAACCCTAGCATATAAACCATTGCCATACATGGTGCGTATAAACCAACACCAATGGTCATCAACGCCCCTAAGATGAAGTTTACAACCACACCGATGACTAACTTCATACCAGTCAAAGCAGTGGCAGTATTTCCTTCACCCAGCATGTTCAACATACCCGTTTGACGAAGGGCCATCAAGACTGCTGTAATAATCAAAGCCCAGCCCATCCAAAATTGGACTTTTTTCTCAGGCAGTTTCGTAACGAATTTTGAACCGATAAACGAGCCAATCGTTGCAGCAATGATTAATGAGAACAAAGTAACCGGTGAAACTTCTACCACCGTTGTAAAGATAAATGCTTCAACCAATACCGGAATGGCATGAGCGACATTCAGTGTTCCTGGCAATAATCGGTCATGACCCAATTGTTTGGTAAAGTCCAACAACATCGCTGTTGGAGCGAAACTTCCGATTCCTAATGTATCTAAAAAGTCCGTCACAAAACCGATTACTCCCGAAACAAGCCAATTCCCATGACCTAAGTCATCCTTGTGTTTCATAATGTCCCGTCCCATTACCACGGTTTGTAGCAAAATCAAGCCAACATAAATTACTAATAATACTGTTACCATATTATCCCTCCTTCATTTCTACCCTAATAAAAAGCCTTCTTTCAATGAATCTTTTGGATCAACTAAGAATGTGTTATAACCAGTGACATACGCCGAACCCGTTACCCGCGGAATGATTGCTTTGTAGCCGCCAACTTCCGCTTCTTCAACGATTTCCCCTTTGAATTTCGTACACAAAATACTTTCGTAAACGAACGTATCGCCGACTTTCATCTCACCTTTGCCATATAATGTAGCAAGTTTGGCACTTGTTCCTGTACCACAAGGAGAACGGTCCACTTGACCATCACCAAAGACAACCACGTTTTGATATGTTGCATCTGGACTTGTTGCCGGACCATAAAATTCCACTAAATCAACTGACTTGATATGTTCCAACGTTGGATGTTGGATCTCGATCTGCTCGTTCACAGCATCACGAATGATCATACCTAAATCGTTAAACTTAGAAGCATTTTCTGGTTTGATCTCTAAACCAACCGACGCAGCTGGTAAAATTGCGAAAAAGCTACCGCCAAATGAAATATCCATCGTCAATTCACCAATCTCAGGAACATTGACGGTTACATTTTCTTTATAAAGGAATGATTCCACATTTTCAAATGAGACTGATTCTGCTGAATAGTCCTCATCTAAATGAACCGTTCCGCGCACGATTCCTGCTGGTGTGTCTTGCACGACTTTCACTTCACGTTCGCCTTCTTTTACTTCAACCCAGCCTTGTTCGACTGCTGAAGTCATTGCGGCAATCGTATTGTGTCCACACATATTTAAATAGCCGCCTGAATCCATAAAGACGATCCCATAGTCTGCTTCTTCATGCACGGGTTCCGTAATGAAGGCACCAAACATATCGCGATGTCCCCGAGGTTCTAGCATCAACATTTTACGCAGATCATCTGCCTCGTTTTCTAAATAAGCACGTTTGTCAGCCATCGTTTCACCAGGAAATTTTGGAATTCCACCAATGATTAAACGCGCAGCTTCACCTGCTGTGTGTGTGTCGATTGCTGAGATCATTTTTGATACTTTCATGATGTTCCTCCCTGTATTCTCAATAAAAGAATGAATTTTTAGAACTATCTTGTTTGATTCTCTTGCATTTTCTACAACGTTAACTATCTGATTTGTTGCTTGTCTTTTCGCATTTTTAATTTGATTGACGCAAGCGCTTTGACTGCATCTTGGTGGTTGATCGTATTTTCACCAACCACTTCTGTCTCGACCCCGGCTGCTGATTTATTAAAATCCAGAACGTGTTTCGTGAAGTCATTTTCGACGACAAACTTTGCTTGTGTACCAATGAACTTGAGTCCAATCACGCTGATATCACGTTGGCCAATTTCTTCTAAGGTATTCGCAAAATCGACATCGGAATTTCCCCAGCCATCCGTTGAAGCAATCACACCATTGGTGCGCATCCCTTCTAACCAAGCAGCAGTCCGCTGACCTACTAAATATTTCATGGCATTGCTTTGGGGCGTTCCCACGACCACGACGCCTTGAAAATCAATATCTGGATCTTGACCTAATAGATCAACCAAAGGATCTTGAAAATGATGCAGCGAAGTTTCTTTCGTTGATGGGCCAATTCCCATAACGCCACCACCTATTCGTTATTTACGTTATACCATGGAGCGAATCGCGCCATCGCGATACTCATTGGCTGATAAAAAGACCGGCATATTGTTCATATCAATGATGGATGTACCACCTTTAAAACCACTTGGCTCATGGGGATACAGCAGCATATCATACATCGCCCCTTGACCAGCCACTTGCTTGACTAAGGCGACTTTGGGTTTGCCTGGATGGACTTGTTCTTCGTAGACATGGACCTCACAGGCATCTTTGCCGTTCAACAGCTTCATTTTCTCCCGAATTTCTTGAATAAATTCGTCCACGATCGCAAACATTTTTAAACAAAGCTCACGATTAAAAGGGGTCCCCTTTTTCGCAAGAAGATCTACTAAAATAATGTAGTCCTCCGCTTTAGGCGTCCCTGCTCGATTCAATACTAAATGATCACGCAAAACACCTTCAGAAGAACCAAATTCATGCATTTGTTCTCCATCCTCGATTGCTCCGGTCATAACGACCGAAACTCCGGTAAGTGTATGCGTGATCCCTGTACCCAACACTCCCAACACCTTCGTGGAGATCGGAATGATATCCATGATGGTGTTGGTTTCAACATTATGTTGCTGTGGTGGGAGCAATCGAATCGTCAGCTTCTGAATAGCGGCGTCCTTGCAGTCAAAGTCTTGATCAATTTGTAATTGATTCGGTTTGACATGAAAGCCATTCCCAACGGAAACGTCTTCCATGTGAAAAACTTTGATCTTTAAAGTCTCGCCTCGCATTATTCACACCTACTTTCAATTTAAACGGCGATCAATAAGCAACCGCTTATTGATCAGCCTCTTGACCTAGACGTGGGCAATGTATTCATAAGGTAATGGAACAATTTTCCCTGGCGTTTCGATTGATACTAGTGCTTCTAAGGTATCTTTCATGATACCTGTTTGCATTTCAATGTTATGTGGTTCACCGGCATTGGCACCCATTGGTACACGCGGCGCAACAGCACGTGGCGTACCGTTTTGGCGTACAACTGGTGGTAATGCGGCGATTAAAATAGTCGGAATCCCTGCTTCCTCAATAGCTCTCTGCACGATCACGGCAGTTCTATGACAGGTTCCTCAGCCAGCGGTTAAGATGACTGCGTCAACTTCTTCTTCGACTAATTTTTGTGCAATGGCAGGTCCAGTCACATCGTGGAAAGCATCTTGGTCTCCACCACCACCCATAAATGCGTAGTGTACAGGAGCAGATTCTTTAATGAACCCTTCTTTTGCTAATTCGTGTAGACGGTCTAACGGAAACATTGAGTTGATGTCCCGGTTAGCATCGGCGTTATCGTACCCACCGTGGGAAACCATCAAATCATCCGTTGATGAAGTATCTGGTACTTCGCGGAAAGAAGTATCACCCGCTAAGTTAAACCGTTTATCTGTTTTTAAGTGTACGCCGGCAGCAGTTGCTAAGGCCACACGCATTTCTTTAAGCTCTTTTTTTACTGGGGTAAAGACAGATTTTGGCGTAATCGGCACAAAAATTTCTGACTGTAACCCTTCAAAGACTGTTAAGCCCATGTGTTAATTCTCCTCTCTTGCTTCTTCACGTTTTTTTCTGGCTTCGGCCCGACGACGCTCATGCTCATAAATAGCCGTTTTATAATGCTCGTCTGGTTCTTCTGCCAAGACTTCTGGATAGGTCATTAAAAACCCAACTTCTTGACCAATTTCTAAATCGTATTCAGAAATGATCATTCGACGGGGAATTTTAAGTTGGCCCAAACGACCCTTTAAATCGATCGTCACGCTGGCATCATGGAGTTCCACGATAATACCTTCAAACATCTGTTCCGTCGAAATATATTTGAGTTTGTTTATTCCATCCATTGTTTGCTTCACCTTATTCTACTTCGTAAATTTCTTGACGTTTTTTACTCTTAGGCAAGACTTGTTCGTTATCGACTAAGTCAATCTTCTTACCGGTTGTTTTTTCAATGATTTCAATGTTGTTTGCTTTTACGCTTGGATTCCATCTACGTTCAGCAGCTTTGATTGTGCCGCCGCCCATCAATGTCTTCAGCATTGCTAAATCACGAATTGCGTCTTCTTTACATAGTGTGTTATTAGACAAGATCTCGTTTTCGATCCCTTGCATTGATTTGTTGTTGTCAACCATTGCAATCATTTCTGGGTTCCCAACAACTAACGCACCTTGAACTGCTGAATAAGAGTCGCCGACAACTTTAATCCCGCGTTTGCCGATTTCTTCAATATGTGAAGCAAAATCGATATGGTTATTACCAAATCCTTCGGTCGTAACGATCGCGCCGTCAACGTCCATTGCTTCGATCGTCATTCCTAAACGTTTAGAAACATAGTATTTTTCTGTGTTTGCTTGCGGAGAACCAACAAACATCACACCGACTAAGTCAATTTCTTCATCTTCCATCGCTTCACGTACTAGAGGTTCTCTCCAGTAGTGGCGAGAAGTTTCTTTTGATGCTGGTCCAATACATGTCAATGCATGGATCCCGCCATCTAATACTTCTGTTGGTGCTAACATAATTGGCAGATTTCCTAAGTCAACGTTAGGTTTTGCTCCCAATGTACCAACGGGTTCGATTGGCATGATCAAGTTATCGTGCATCGCACCTTGACCCATGATCTCTTTGACGATGATCACACGTTTGTTACCAATTCGACGTTTTTGTACGATTTCATCGTGTTCCACTACTAAAGATTCGTCTGCTTTTTTAACAGCTTCGCGAATTTCTTGAGTAATGTAATCCGATGCTTTATGAGCGGCTAATGGTCCAGGACGTTCCATATTCGCGCCTTCTTTGATAGTTACTTGTGTTTTAATGAAGATTTCGCCTTTATCTGGTGCACCAGGACGTCCCCACATGATGTTGCGGTCTAATTCACCTTCTGATGAACCAAATTCACCGATCTGAACACCATTTGCGTCGGTTCCGGTCAATACCATTACCACGCCATCTAACACACGCGTAACACCATGGCCGATATCTGCGCCATCAACTTTGGCAGCGATTGGTTGTACGTCCATGATCGTTTCACTATATTCGTTGTACTTATCTGGTGTAATGATTTCAAAAGTAACACTTTCAACTAGTTCTTCTAGCTCTGCTGCTTCTTCGCACATTGCTTCCATGTTACGTAGAACTAAGGTTGTCCCTTCAATTTTCGTTTCATCACCGAAGACAACTTTTTCGATCTTCATGTGGTCACGACGAACGGAACGGATCACTTTTTCTTCTACTTTTGCTTCTGGCGCGGGTACTTCAGCAGGAGCCGCTACTGGTGCTGCTCCTTCAACGGGTGCTGGTGCTGCTACTGGAGCGACACCCATTTGACCTGCGATTGACATCGGTACTTCTAAGTCGATGCCGCGTCCTTCAGCAATATGGATTTTGATTGTTTGACCGCCGGCAGGTGCCATTGGCGCAACGGGTGCTACTGGAGCGATCGGAGCTACTGGCGTTGGAGCTGCTTCTTCAACAGGAGCTTCCTCTTCCACTGCTTCTTCAAAATCAGAAACACCATCTAATAATTCTTTTGTTAATGGAACCAACGCATCCGTTGTTTCTTTCAATGTGGTACCAAGTACTTGTTCGATTGTTAGAGTACCTTCAGGTAGTTCTAGTAAACCTGAATCCTCTAAATCGGGGAAGATCGCTGGATCTTCTAAATCATCTGGTGCAATAACCTTGCCTGCTTCCGCACGGCAACATAGTACTGCAGGGTCTTTAGCATGCTCTTGAGCAGTTTCTGCTGTAATAGACATTCGTTAAATCCTCCTAAAATTTTGTTTAGTTTGTAGGTAATTTACGATATAGTCTGTGTCCATCTGCCCGCAGTACGTGATCTGTATGATGATAAACCGGAACTCCTAACCTAGGAGCTACACCCATGACGGTGTTCGTTCAATCGGAACAAGATCCAGTCATCACTACTTCTGCGCCTTGTTTTTTCAAGGACATGACAGTTGCAGCTTGACCTGGACAAATGCCTGGCAGGGCACATCTATATCTTCCATTTACTTCTACCATTCGCTTGCAGCGTTCTGCAGCGACAACTTCTGCGCCCATATTATTGGCAATTTCGGTCATGCGTTCAGCTGAGCCGCCGCATTCGCAAATCAATAAACCGACTTTGCGGCTTTCTTGTGGGAATGGCATTGCGACTAACACACCGCCACTCGTTTTAGTGATTGGTGTCATCTCATCGCCGCTTCTTCCGGTCATTGGTCCACCAATGACGATTTCGCCATGGGGTTCCACGTAGCCGCCCACATTGTTAATCAATGTTTTGGCGGGCGTTCCGATCGGTACATCAACAAAAACAGTTTCTTTTTGTTTTACTCGACCAGAAACGGTCACGTCTTTGTCAATGAACGGTTTGCGATCTTCAATCGCTTCAACGATTCGTTTGATCGTTTCCACGTTATCGATCACAGCACCGACTTCCGTTGGCAATTGACCTGGTTCTAAAACGATGTCCATTACTTCACGAACGATCACTCGCTCATCGCCAGCTGGATACATATCTGGCAATTGATAAATATCAATCGCTGGTTCATTATCCACCGCTTTCAGTAAACGTGTGACTAACACGCGGTGTTTGCCCTTTACAGCAATCACACCCTTAGGCGCGTGGGTAATTTCCATACAGTACTTCATCCCGCGGACCAATTGATCAATCTGTTCACTCATCTGTTTTACGTTATGAGCTAATAAGGCTTCACATTCTGCGCCATTCGCGATAAAGATCCCTTCAGGAATATCACAAGCCAATTTCAAAAAAGTTGGAAATCCTGCGCCACCAGCACCGACAATCCCTGCAGCTTCGACTGCTTTAATATGTGATTCGGTTTCTGGAATTGGCAAGTAGTCAGCAAAATTTTGTTCCTCATCGATCGTTAAAACAATGTTATCGCCATCTACATCCACCACTTTGCCAGAAAAACTAGCATGGATGTTTGCACCTAAGCCATTCGGTTCAGCAATCAACTGTCCACGTTGGACTTGATCTCCTGCCATCACGACTGCCTTACAAGGAGCGCCGACATGTTGTTTTAATGGTATAAGAATTTGTGTCAAATTAGTTCACCTCCTTGCTTCTTTTTTTGTTCGAACTTGAGCAAATCAGCCACCCGTAGTTCATGTAAATCATAGCACAATCATCCAAGCTATAAAAGGACGTTTCATGAATATTTTGATATTTTCTAGGAAATAACTTTACAAATTGTATAATTTTTGAACTTCTCTAATCGAATTTTCATCAAATCCACAAACAACGACAAAAAGCGGTTACAAAAGCTGGTTTAATCCTATTTTTACCAAATGTTGTATTCATGTTTTTTTCAACTCGTTAGCTGCTTTCTAAATGCGAATCCCGTTATTTCACTAGCTTTCCAGCGGATAATGGCTGTTATTTAATTGAGAGCGATTCTCATTTAAATAAGAATAATTCTAAATTATTTTAGCCTTTGCAATAGTTTTCTTAGCTAACTTTTATATGTACAACTACTCACATATCGTTGAATCTATCTTCTTTTTTGAAAAAACGGTTTTTCTGCGCTAGCTGGGGCGGACACAAACTCACAAAAAA
>NZ_BCQF01000026.1 GCF_001544295.1 Enterococcus pseudoavium NBRC 100491 | reverse complement strand
ATGCGAGTCCAACTTTTCGCAATGTTAGCTTGTCGTGAATCAACCGATGTCTTAAATCAAGGCAAAGTTGAAAAGTTTTTAGTTGGATGGCATACGGCATGACAAACAGACTCATTTTTGTAAAAAAAATGAATACATCAATAGGAATTAGGAGTGATCGCTGTGGCAACAAAGAAAGCGGCTCTAGCCTGCACAGTTTGTGGTTCTAGAAACTACACGAAATCAGTGAGTGAAGGCAAACGCGGAGAGCGTTTAGAGATCAATAAGTTTTGTAAACATTGTAATCAATACACGATACATAAAGAAACAAAATAATTAGTAGGGGGATAAACGTTTGAATTTTTTACGGAGTGTCAGAGAAGAAATGAAACTTGTTTCATGGCCTTCAAAAAAACAATTACGCCATGATTCATTAGTTGTTATCGAAACAGCCATCATTTTTGCGTTGATGTTTTTCATCATGGATACAGCGATTCAAGCATTGATCAATTTGATCATTCGTTAGTAGCCAATTCAAAAAAAGCATGTTATACTGTTTGTGAGAAAAAACCTTGCGATTGCTGAGGTTTTTTTATTTTAGAACGAGGAGCCGATGGCGAAAATGGAATCTTTTGAAAAACAATGGTATGTATTGCATACTTATTCCGGCTATGAAAACAAAGTAAAGGCGAACATTGAATCACGTGCACAAAGTATGCGGATGGAAGACTATATCTTCCGCGTGGTTGTCCCTGAAGAAACTGAGACAGAAGTCAAGGGCGGTAAAGAAAAAGAAATCGTTCATAAAACTTTCCCTGGTTATGTGTTAGTTGAAATGGTGATGACCGATGATTCTTGGTATGTTGTTCGAAATACACCTGGTGTAACTGGTTTTGTTGGTTCACACGGTGCCGGAAGCAAGCCAGCGCCATTGATGCCTGAGGAAATCAATCATATCTTGCGTTCATTAGGGATGAGCACACGTCAACACGATCTTGAAGTCGAAGTTGGCGAAACAGTAAAAATCATCGAAGGTGCTTTTGCTGGACTTGAAGGAGTCATCACTGAGATTGACGAAGAACGCGATAAGATCAAAGCCAATATCGATATGTTCGGTCGTGAAACTAGTACCGAGTTAGATTTTGACCAAGTCGATAAAATTTAATCCATTAAGCTGAGGCAGTGATTGCTTCGGCTTTTTTTGATTAGACATTAACGTTTTTATACCAACTAATCGAAGGTGAGGGTGACGAGATGAAAAAAATAATGATCAGTTTGTTTGCTTTAGTGATGATCTTCGGACTTATGGGATGTGGCAGAGAACAAGCAGACACACCCAAAAATACAAAAAGACAAACAACAGCAAAAGCCGAGCATGAATTGAAGAAAAGCTCGGTACCAACGGTCTTTATCCACGGTTATGGCGGAACCATCAATTCTTTTGGCGGAATGATCCAACGGTTGACGGAACAAGCAGCGACTAAAAAGGAAATGGAGATTATTGTGCAAGCAGATGGTAGCCTGCAAGTCACTGGACAATTAAGTAAGAAAAAGGACAATCCTAGTATCCAAGTCCTATTTGCGGCTAATAAAGACAATGAATGGAATCAAACTGAGTGGATCTATTCAGTTTTAAACTATTTGAAACAACAAGGCATTGAGCAGGTCAACTTAGTAGGTCATTCAATGGGCGGCGTTAGTTCGCTACGCTATTTAACGACTTATGGCCAGCCAGATGATGCATCGATGATTAAAAAGTTTATCTCGATTGGCGCGCCATTCAACGAGTTTATCGATACGTTAGGTGAACAATCAATCGACGATTTACTACAAAATGGCCCCGATCAACAGGCGAGCCGCTATCTTGACTATAGTAACGGCATCGCCAATGTACCAAACAAATTATCAGTTTTATTAATAGCCGGGAAACTAGATCAGACGACCCCATCGGATGGGACAGTACCAGTGACTAGTGCTTTGGCGACTTATTCGTTACTAAAAAATCATGGAAATCCAATCAGTTATCAGATTTTTACTGGATCTAACGCACAACACAGCCAATTACATGAAAATCCAGAGGTAGACCAAGTCATTGCAAATTTCTTGTGGCAATAGGAGACAAAATCCTTGCTTACTTTTTGTAAGAGTATTAAAATAACTCGTGTATTCAAAAGAAAGAAGGACTGTATCATGGCTTATCAAACAAGTAACGAAGAACATCCAATTGAAATCGTAAATATCGCTTCATTAGAAGGACGCGTCAAAGAACGGATGGATAAGGGTGCGTTTGGTTATATTCGCGGTGGTTCTGAAGACGAATGGACAATGAAAGAAAATACAACTTCATTTAACAATAAAACAATTATGCCTCGTGTATTACGAGGTGTCGATCACGCCGACTTAAGTACGAAACTTTGGGACATAGAATTAGCAACACCAATTATTCAAGCGCCATCAGCGGCTCAAGGATTGGCCCATGAAAAAGGTGAAGCAGACACGGCCAAAGGGGTAGCAGCGGCTGGATCAATCTTCTCCATCAGTACGTATGCGAATACCACAATTGAAGATGCTGCCGCAGCGGCGCCAGAAGCTCCACAATTCTTCCAATTGTATATGAGTAAAGATGATGGCTTTAACGAATTTATTTTGGAAAAAGCAGTTAAGGCTGGCGCCAAAGCAATTATTTTGACGGCTGATTCTACTTTAGGCGGTTACCGCGAAGAAGATATTATCAATAACTTCCAATTCCCATTACCAATGCCAAACCTTGCTGCATATAGTGAAAAGAGTGCTAGCGGAGATGGTGAAGGTAAAGGTATCGCAGAAATCTATGCAGCAGCTAAACAAGGCTTGGTTCCCGAAGACATTAAAAAGATTAAAGATCTGACGAACTTGCCCGTTTTTGTTAAAGGAATTCAATCTCCAGAAGATGCTGAAGTTGCGATTGCAGCGGGTGCAGATGGTATCTGGGTTTCAAATCACGGTGGACGCCAATTAGATGGTGGCCCTGCTTCATTTGATGTCTTGCCATTAATCGCCGCTGTTGTAAACAAACGTGTGCCAATCGTCTTTGATAGTGGCGTGCGTCGTGGCGAACATGTTTTTAAAGCATTAGCTAGCGGAGCTGACTTAGTTGCTATCGGTCGTCCAGTAATTTATGGTTTGAATCTTGGCGGAGCAGAGGGCGTGAAATCAGTCTTTGATCATTTGAACAAAGAACTTTCAATTACTATGCAGCTTGCTGGGACAAAAACTATCGATGAGATCAAAAATACAAAATTAATGTAAGTAAAAAAGTCCGCTGACGATCATCGCCAGCGGACTTTTTTGTTAAATTTATTAAACAGTTACTTTTTCTGGTTCGCCAAAGACTTGTTTTTGCAAACGTAAACCAGTTGGTGTCGTAGCAACGCCACCTTCTGCTGTTTCTTTGAAGATCTGTGGCATAGCCCGACCGACTTTGTACATTGCTTCAACGACTTCATCGGGTGGGATGACACTGCGGATTCCCGCTAGCGCCATATCTGCTGAGATGAAGGCTTGAGAAGCGCCCATGGCATTACGTTTTACACAAGGAACTTCGACTAATCCGGCCACAGGGTCACAGATCAAGCCCATAACATTTTTCAAGGTAATCGCTAGTGCATTGGCAGCCATTTCCGGTGTCCCGCCATTTGCTGCGACTAGTGCAGCTGCTGACATGGCGCTGGCAGAACCAACTTCGGCTTGACAGCCGCCTTCTGCACCGGAGATCGAGGCATTGTTAGCCATGACTAAACCGAAAGCTCCAGCAGTAAATAGAAAGTCGATTTGTTCTTCGTGAGTCAAGTCTAATTTCTCACGCGCGGCCATCAAGACACCAGGTAGAACACCAGCACTGCCGGCAGTCGGGGTGGCACATACTAAGCCCATCTTCGCATTGACTTCATTGACAGCAATCCCATTACGAACGGCTTTCAAGATTGTTTCACCACTCATAAATTTGCCGCTTTCGATGTATTCATTCATCCGTTTGGCATCTCCACCGGTAATTCTTGTAACAGAAGTCACACCTTTGACGCCTTCTTCGATGGAGCTTTCCATCACTTCTAAATTGCGTTCCATTAACGCAATGATTTCTTCACGAGTCCGATCAGTTAATTCCATTTCAGTCGCGATCATCAATTCGCCGATTGTTGGATAATCCTTTGCTTGTTCAACCAGCTCTTGGATCGAATAAAACATGACAATTCCTCCTCATTCATATTAAGGTATTCATTTTATTTTTTAGGTCTGCTATTTGAAATACGTCACACTTAAAACATCGTCTTCTTGTTTGATTTCTTGACGTAATCCTTCTGGATCGTCCGGCGTATCATCGATTTCTAAGAGCACGATGCCGTTTTCACCACGTGTCTTACGAGTCATCGTTACTTTACCGATGTTTAGGCCATGTTTCATAAAGATCGTAGAAACACGCGAAAGCAAACCAGGTACGTCTTTATTAATAATGATATAAGTCGGATTCCCCATCCCCAATGAGATGCTGTAACCATTCATTTCGGTAATTTGAATATTTCCGCCGCCGATTGAAACACCGGTAATGGACATCTCTAAGTCACCTTTGATCATGCGCAAGGTAACCGTATTGGGATGATCAGCGATTTCTTTTTTCGGTACGAATAAAACTTCCATTCCTTGTTCGTGAGCGATTTTCAATGAATCGGATAAACGGGAGTCATCTGGTTCCATCCCTAAAATACCGCCGACTAAAGCAATATCTGTTCCATGACCACGATAGGTCTTGGCAAACGATTCATATAAATCAAATTCTACTGAGTCGGGGCGTTCCCCAAAGATCATGCGGCAAACTTTTCCAATTCGTGCAGCACCAGCAGTATGCGAGCTACTTGGGCCCACCATAACTGGACCAATAATGTCAAAAACACTTCGATATTTTAAAACTTCCATTATTTAAACCTCCTTAATTTATCCGATGAAAATCCTCATCAAGTCGATCATAGTGTAACATATCCGCTTTCATAAAATAGTTAGATTAATAATTTATTTTGTTATTCTCATAGTAGTTAAAGAGATTGTGAAGTGTTTTATTATTGTCCAAAAATTTCAACAGTTAAAAGCTGGAACTTGCATTTGCTTGAAGAGTCTGCTATGATACCAAAGTGTGTCTTTATACACATGTTTTAAGTGGGAGGAGAAATTTTGATCTCCAATTAACCACATCACGGACTCAAGGAGGTATGTCTCGTGGCAAAGAAAGTAGAAAAATTAGTTAAACTGCAAATTCCTGCAGGGAAAGCAACACCAGCTCCCCCAGTAGGTCCTGCACTAGGTCAAGCGGGTATCAACATCATGGGATTCACGAAAGAATTCAATGCTCGTACAGCTGATCAAGCAGGTTTGATCATTCCAGTTGTGATCTCTGTATATGAAGACCGTTCATTTACATTTATCACAAAAACACCACCAGCTGCTGTATTATTGAAAAAAGCTGCCGGTGTTGAAAAAGGTTCTGGCGAACCGAACAAAACTAAAGTTGCAAAAGTTACTAGCGATCAAGTAAAAGAAATCGCTGAGTTGAAAATGCAAGACCTAAACGCTGCTACCGTTGAGTCAGCAATGCGCATGGTTGAAGGAACTGCACGAAGCATGGGGATCACTGTCGAATAATTTTCGACGACCCAAGAAAGTAGCTTCTCAGTTGGCTCCCTATCTAAAGATACGGAACACGTGGGAGGTTCTACCGTTATAACCACATCAAGGAGGAAACAAAATGGCTAAAAAGAGCAAAAAAATGCAAGATGCATTAAAAAAAGTTGATACTACTAAAGCTTACCCAGTTGCGGAAGCAGTAGCACTAGCAAAAGAAATTAACTTCGCAAAATTTGACGCAACGGTTGAAGTTGCTTACAAATTAAGCGTAGATCCTAAAAAAGCAGACCAACAAATCCGTGGAGCAGTTGTGCTTCCAAACGGAACTGGTAAAACACAAACTGTTTTAGTCTTCGCTAAAGGCGAAAAAGCAAAAGAAGCAGAAGCTGCTGGCGCTGATTTCGTTGGCGACGACGACATGGTTGCAAAAATTCAAGGTGGATGGTTCGACTTTGACGTTGTTGTTGCGACACCTGATATGATGGCGACAGTTGGTAAATTAGGTCGTGTGCTTGGACCAAAAGGTTTAATGCCTAACCCTAAAACTGGTACTGTAACAATGGATGTTACAAAAGCTGTTGAAGAAGTAAAAGCTGGTAAAGTAACGTACCGTGTTGATAAAGCTGGTAACGTACATGTACCAATCGGTAAAGTATCATTTGATGATGCTAAATTGGTTGAAAACTTCAACACAATCAACGAAACTTTAGTAAAAGCAAAACCTGCAACTGCTAAAGGTCAATACATCAAAAACATTTCACTAACAACAACATTTGGACCTGGTATCCATGTTGAACAAACAATCTAATTAATTTTAGAAAAATACTTGACTCGGCTAGCTTATCTATGGTAAGTTAGTCGAGGTTATTAATTAACTGGACCGAAGACAGTAGGTGACGTAAGTCTTAATTTCCTACCGAGGACATTTATTGAGAACATTCAATAGTCCCTCTATGTCTACGGTGGCATAGGGTATTTTTTTGCTTTGGCAAAAGATACTCTCCCCATCAAAATCAGGAGGTGAAATATATAATGAGTGAAGTAGCAATCGCTAAAAAAGCCGCTATCGTTGATGAAGTCACTGAAAAATTCAGCGCAGCAGCTTCAGCCGTTATCGTTGATTACCGTGGTCTTACTGTAGAACAAGTGACTGAATTACGTAAACAACTACGCGACGCTAACGTTGAAATGAAAGTTATCAAAAATTCTATCTTAACTCGTGCTGCTGAAAAAGCTGGCTTGAGTGGATTAGATGAAGTCTTCACAGGACCTACTGCTGTAGCGTTCAGTAATGAAGACGTAGTTGCCCCAGCTAAAATTATCGATGAATTCGCTAAAACAGCTGAAAAACTAGAAATCAAAGGTGGTATCATTGAAGGAAAAGTAGCTTCTATCGAAGAAATTACTGCTCTTGCAAAACTACCAAACCGCGATGGACTTCTTTCTATGCTGTTATCTGTCCTTCAAGCGCCAGTCCGCAACGTGGCTTACGCTGTGAAAGCAGTCGCAGAAAAAGAAGAAGAAGTAGCTTAATTGCTGCATAAATAAAAAATAAAAAAACTTACTCAAACGGAGGAAATTTAAAATGGCATTGAACATTGAAAACATTGTTGAAGAGCTTAAAGGCGCAACAATCTTAGAATTAAACGACTTAGTTAAAGCTATCGAAGACGAATTTGGCGTAACTGCTGCTGCTCCTGTAGCTGCTGCTGGCGCTGCTGCAGGTCCTGCTGCTGAAGAACAAACAGAATTTACAGTTGAATTAACAGCTGTAGGTGACCAAAAAGTTAAAGTTATCAAAGCAGTTCGTGAAGCAACTGGCTTAGGCTTGAAAGAAGCTAAAGCTGTAGTTGATGGCGCTCCTGCACCAGTTAAAGAAGATGTATCTAAAGAAGACGCTGAAGCTCTTAAAGCTGCTTTAGAAGAAGTTGGCGCAACTGTAACTGTAAAATAATTTTCGCGAATTATTTAAGGACTAGAAACCTTGTTAAATCAGGGCTTCTAGTCTTTTTTCGTTGTCTGAAAAATATATTGAATAGGTTTTTGAATAGGTATTTCTTTAATTTGCCATGAATAGAGCGAATTTCTCACCAGTATTTGTGGCCATCTTAGGTGTGACCTTAGCATAAATGTTCATGGTCGTTTGAACATCTTTGTGACCTAATCGGCCCTGGACTTCTTTCATACTTGCGCCAGCTTCAAAAAGTAAGCTGCAGTGCGTGAATCGAAATCCGTGAGCAGTGATCTTTTGCATATCTTCATGACGATTGTAAAAGTTCCTTAGCCATCCATTGACTAGGGAAGGGCGAATAGCTTTGTTTTGGTCATTGCTAAATACTAACTGATTTTTCTTGTTGGTATTAAAGCCAAGTTTGAAGTACCATTCTCTTTGTTCCTTTTGCCAATCAGTAAGCAACTTCATAGTAATTGGATCTAGATTGATTGTGCGGTAGGAATTTTTAGTTTTAGGAGTCTGTATGATGATCTCACTATCTTCATTGACTGCTACTGTCCGGCCTACCGTTAACTCATGCTTTAAGAAATTGATATCCGAATATTGCAAGGCAAGGGCCTCACTTTTCCTCAGACCAGTATAAGCCAAAAGGTGAAAGAACACATATTTCATTCGGTCGCCTTCAGACTCATAAAGAGAAAGAAATTCCTGTAACTGCTGCTTAGTGTAGAAGTTAATAGGTTTGTCTTTCTCTTTTTGTCGTGGTGTCTGTGTCTTTTTCATTGGATTAGAATTAATCAGCTCTAATGAAACTGCATAATCAAGAATAAGGTTCAACTTCATCCTAAATCCTTTATATCCTCGATACTTCTCAAACCAACCATCTAAAACCTTTTGACAATAAGCTACAGTAATCTTGTTCAGCTTCATCTTTTTGAAGTGCGGCAAGATATATAAATCAAATACTGTAATTGTGGCGGCCGCCGTTGAAGGTTTCACCTTATTTCGATATTTTGGCAGCCAGTCTTTATAAAGTTGTTCAAAAGTAACTATCTTACTTTGAGAAAAGCCGTTCTCCTCGATCTCAATCAAGAGTTTATTCAGCGCTAACGTAGGTGGAGTATTTGCTGCTTTAACGGGACCAGTTGGAATTGTGATTGCTATCGTTGCCGGTTTGGTTGCGGCATTTGTCATTGCTTGGAATACCAGTGAAGGGTTTAGAAACGCTTGCATAGCTATCTGGGAATCTATCAAAAACACTATTTCATTTGCCGTTCAAACCGTTTCAAACACGATCACAAGAATTTTCGGATCGGTCGTTCAATGGTGGAAAGCTAACAATGAGGAAATAGCTGCCGCAGTAAATACGATTTGGAATGGAAAAATCGGTCAATTTATTCGAAATGAAATGGGTGTAATTCAAGGAATCATTGTTGGTGTATGGACTGCAATTAAAGGAATAACCGAAGGGATTTGGACAGCAATTTCAACTGTCATCGAAGGTGCTTTAAGAGTAATCCAAGGTTTGATCAAGTTTATTCTTGGTGTACTTTCAGGTGATTGGTCAATGGCGTGGGAAGGAATGGTGGAAGCCGCGTCTGGGATTTTATACGGACTTGGTGGCATTGTTGTTGGAGCTTTAGAAGCTGTAATCGGCGTTGTTAAAGGATTCTTTTCTACCTTCAAAAATGCAGGTTGGAATCTGGTCAAGATGATTGCTGATGGGATTTGGTCAGCAATTAGTTTGCCGGCAAAGGCTATCAATGCGGTTGTTTCAAAAGTCCGTAAATACTTACCATTCTCTCCAGCAAAAGAAGGGCCGCTCAGTGATTTGGATAAGTTGAATTTTGGCGGAACAATCTCAACAGGTATTTACTCTGGACAGGATGAGATTAATCGAGCGATGGCTTCCGTTTTAGACATTCCGGCATTGAGTAATTTGAATGCGAATCTAGGAGTGAAACACACGGTAACAAGAAATGAAAATCATTCAAATAAGCAGCCTGCAGTTTTCAACGTTCGATTAGGAAATCAAAGTTTCAAAGCCTTTGTTGATGACATTAGTCAGGCACAGGGACAAGAAACAAATCTGAATTTATCATTCTAAAAAGAAAAAATAGGAGGAAATATGTATGAATAGCGGAACAGTAAAATGGTTTAATCAAGAACATGGCTTCGGATTTATCGCCGGAGAGGACGGCAAGGATATCTTTCTCCATTACAGCGATATCGTTGGAGAAGGATATCGATTGCTAGAAGAAGGCCAATCAGTCGTTTATACGATTGGTGAGAGCGACAGAGGGAAGAAAGCAACGAATGTAGTAGTTGAATAGTATCGGTGACGGTGGAGTTTTCCATCGTCATTTTTCTTTTGCAAAAGCTAATTATGAAACTCATATTCCAGTGAGAGTAATATAACTA
Organism: Enterococcus pseudoavium NBRC 100491; assembly: GCF_001544295.1. GTDB lineage: Bacteria > Bacillota > Bacilli > Lactobacillales > Enterococcaceae > Enterococcus_A > Enterococcus_A pseudoavium. Next base: position 25,297 of record NZ_BCQF01000026.1, on the reverse strand, counting down.
TTGTTCGTCTAGGATTTAATGATAAAGCTATAGATTCAATTCATTTGACCATGATACAATTATTCTAGAAAAGAATAATGCTAATGAAAGAAGGGCTAGCTTTTGAAAAAGTTTGTTACGGTTGTATCAATGATTTTATTGTCTATCACATTGACCGCTTGCGGAAACAAGGTTACTGTTGACGATTTAAAATCTCATGATTGGCAAATGGATATGAACGAGAACGAAGATAACATCCATTTTAAAGTATCTTTTAGTGATCACGTCATGACCTGGGCTGTAGATGCGTCTGAAATGAAAAGCAAGGCATCAAACGAGTGGGAAAAGATGGGTGAAGATCTTGGGAAACAAATTGTGGAAACCATCAAGTATAAAGTTGAGTATGAGTTGAAGGGAAAAACAATCCACCTTAAAGAAAAGGATTTAGAGTTAGATGATGACTATAGCATTGAAAAAGAAGACAAAAATATTGTTCTCACACCAGAAGATAAAGATGCTGAAAAAATTGTTTTAAAGCCTTACTCAAAAAAAACAAATCAAAATGAAACGTCTACTTCAAAGGCCAAAAAGAAAACAGCTGTGAAATTATCCGAAGTCATTGATCAATTTAAAAAAGATGGACTTGAAGTTAATGATGCACGAAAAATGACTAAAGATGATTTTGGTACAGCTCCTTTAGCAGCAAAAGAAAGTATGATTTTTGGAATTCAATTAGGTAGTGATGGAGAATATCAAAATGCTCGAATTTTTTCATTTACCACCTTAGAAGATTTAACGAATACAAAGGACTATTATGATGATCTAGGTAAATCATCTTCATTAGCGTACTCGTACACTGCCGCTGATGAGGATAATTTAGTATTAATGCAATTTAACGGAGATCTTCCTAAAGAACTGGTAGAAAGATATGTAGATACTGCTGATTTGGAATTGACACCAGTAAACTTTGAAACAGAATCAACGAACTCTGAAGTAATTGAAGAAGATAATGCGTATAGTTCACCATCAAGCAGCAATCAAGTAGAACGACAAGCAGAGTCTAACTTACAAGAAACACAAGCTCAGAAAGTGGCCGCAGAAGCAGAATCAAAAGCTCAACAAGAGGCTGCCAGACAGCAGCAAGCCGCTCAAGAACAAGAGCAACAGCAGCAAGAGAACTCTCAGAATGATGCGAACTCACAGTATGGTGTAGTTCAAGCTGGTGAAGGTCCGCCACAAATTGCAGCTCGTTACGGTATTAGTGTTGAGCAACTATTTAGTCTAAATGGAATGTCAGCGGATAACTATTACTTTGATCCAGGGCAGCAGATTAGAATAAAATAATTCAAAGATATCTAACCTTTATCCAAAGATAAATACAAATAGAATGATTGTATAATCCCTAGTCGATTGACCGGGGATTTTTGGTATACTGATTTTGAGGTGAAACGATGAAAAAAATTTTTGATAATTCAACATTTCAATCGTTAGCGCTCGGATCACTTGCAGGAGGGATTGTGGGCTTACTTATAATCTTTTTATTCGGGGTTAGATTCTCAATTGATGGTTCGTTGGCTGAGTGGCTTAGTGCTATAGGTACGATAGGAGCTGTAGTAGTCTCCCTATGGTTAGTTTTTAGAAAAGAAAAATTAAATGTCCGGATCTTGGTTAGGAATGGGAATAAACAAGAGCGGACAGAAGATGGCATTATTATGATAAACACGGAGAAATCTATGGTGGTAGTTAGTGCCTATAATGCCGGTGAAATTACAGCTGGAGTAAGCTTTATGGGATTTAGATCCAAAAAATTGGCTCAAGAGCCTAATGAGGAAGGCTATATTCTTGATTTGTTTGATGTAGTAAAGGGTTCGAGTTTAGAATTCATACCACCTGGGAATTCTGGGAAAGAGCACATCCTAACTAGTGATTTATTATTAGGTATCGGTGATAAATATAAGGAGCACAACGGAGAAATAATTCTTGATGCGGTGTTTATTGACATTAAGGGAAAAGAAATTATACAGTCAATAATCGTACCAAAAGATTGGGAGTAATAAGATGCTCACAGAGTGAACGGCCGCCATAATAGTTCATCAAGTTGATGGCTTTTTTGATATAATTTGGTTGAGGTGGTAAAAATGAATTGGGTTTTTGTTAGAGAGAGTATTAATTTGATAAAAGTAATTTTTAAAAAAAGAAAAACAGATATTTGGTTAATAGTCTTAATTTCCTTATTTTTCTTTATGTTAGGAGTTTGTTTTTTTAGTCTGTTTGTCAATGATTTAGGATTATCAGAAATATCGGGCTTCTTTGGTGCTGCAGGAGCCTTTTTTGCTGGTGGTATTTCATTTGCCGGAGCTAGATGGAATACTAAACGAACAGCTGAAATCCAAAAAGAAATGAGTGATAAAAATAACAGATTACAAAAAGAAATGCATCAAAGAAAAATTGATGCTGATTTAAAAGCCAGTGCAAGAATTGATTGGATACAAAAGGTGAGAGAAGAAACAGTAAAATTTGTGTCGTCAATTACCCGTCTGCTAGATTTTTTACCAAGTTATCAAGAACACGAAAAACTAAAACACTACTTTAAGAAGATAGTAATCTTAGAATTTCTAAGTAAAGGAAGTAACTTGAGCAAGGGAAAAATAAGCAAAGTTGTTGATTCTGTGCCTATTTCATTAGATAATGATATATCGATCATATTTTCATCAACTGCACTAAAGAATTTTGAAAAATTTGATGAAATAGAGAAAAAATTAGTTCAGAACAGTCTAGTAAACTTAGCAAATAATACTCTTGATGGTAAAAGTAATGTTAAAGTGATCAAGGAATATTCAGGAGAAAACTATGATAAGGTGCTTTCTATTAGGTTAGGTAATGGGTTACGGATGATTGTTGCAGTAGATGAAAAAATTAGAACTAAAATTGAGAAAATTGAAAGTGTTGAAGTGGTCAGTAGTTACATGTCAAAAAGTCAAATACAGCAAGAACGAGACGCATTAATTGATAAGGTAAAAACTCAAGCCAATTTGTTAAAACTATATTTTGGACCGAGTAAGTCAGATGATAGAAATGATAAAATTTTGAATCTAGTAGAAAACTGTACAAAGATTTTAGGTAAAGAGAAGATTAGTTCTAATGACCTAGTAAACGTCAAAGTTAATACCAATGACTTAGTAAATACAATGAGGGAATATCTAAAGATAGAATGGGATAAGGCAAAAGAGGGAAAATAAATACCGCCCACATAGGAGCGGCCGCTTGCCCTGAGCTAATTGAGTTTTTGAATATGAAAATGAATATGTTTGAATGTGTTTTTAGTTTTATTAAGCTGATGTGCTAAAATAAATTATAGTAAAAATTGGCGATAATACACCTTGGTTCATTCCAATAATGCTGTCTTTTCTGTAACTGTAAAATAATCTCTTTTGATTATTTCAAGCTAGAATCCTTAGTTGATAAGGGTTCTAGCTTTTTTTGTTTTCTAAAAAAGGTAATTTTTCTACGACCATGAAATGAAACAGTTTCTGGGAATGTTTGCTATACTTGATAGAGTTAGTGAAAAATGCACTACAAGACAGAAATTCATTGTTTTAGTATTACAGGGAATCTTATCTAATAGTAGCGCTGAAGAGATTTAGGGGGATAAAAATGGATCTTATCGAAAACAATACCTTGGAAATGCAGGAAGTGGTAAGAGAGAAAGTTGTTGAGTTTGGGAATAGCAGCTTGCCAAGTTCGATCGACACGTTGCCAGAGGCTTCTTTTGGCTGTTATTTATATAATGACGAGGAAAAAGTGGTGGGAGGTATCACGGCGCATAGCTTTTGGAATATCATGCACATTGATTTTTTCTGGGTGGATGAGTCATTACGGGGGCAGGGTCAAGGGAAAAAGTTACTAATCAAGATGGAAGAAATCGCTAAAAGGGAAAAATGCAACGTAATCCATCTTGAAACATTTTCCTTTGAAGCCCCGCGTTTCTACGCAAAGAATGGCTATCAGGAATTTGGAAAAATAGGAGATGTTCCAGTCTCAGGTTGTGATTATTTCTTTTTCAAAAAGGAGATTTAAATTTTTTACTGAAGTAGTTTTGACGTTGGAGATCTGAGTTTCAGGTCTCTTTTTTTATGTAGGCATGTTTTTTTATCACCGAAGTGCTAAAATTATTTTTTTCTTGTAAGAATTTTGAGTTCGGCTTTTGGTCTTGCTAGCGCTATGATGTGTTTGAGCAGAAATTTTCTAAGGAGGAAGAGCAGAGATGAAGAACCCAGAATTGACTCAAAGACAATTATTCACAATGAAACGGGAAACATTGGAGAAAAAGGTTGTGACCTATTATGAAGCAACTCAAAATGCATCCGCTGTGATCGAGTACGCGGTTGCCATCATGGTACGAAATGCCTTAGTAGTAGATGATTTTTCTTTTATGTTCAAAGAGCTGATTTGCGAAATATTTTTGTCGGCGGGGCCTAATTCTGTGCTGCGTCAATTTTGTCCTTATTTCAAGAGCTATTTTAAAGGTGGTGAATGAGGAAAAGTCATTGAGCGGCTATTTAACAATAAACCTGACTACCATCGCTTCTGTGAAACAACTCGGCAATATAGTCAGCGGTTAAAAGCTACTGGTAGCGGACGGCGAAAAAATCAAGAACTACAGTTACGTTATGTGGCTGTTTTTACTGATGTAACGGGTAAGAAGCACACCCTAACACTAAGAAATGCGGATGAAACTCGCACAAAAGCGGAGGCGGATGGGATTTTTGAGATTTTGACAACGCTAAGTATTTTTGAAAGAGCTGGAGTACGGCGTTTTGCAAAATTTATTAAATCAACCAGACCCGGAACTAAAGAGACGTATCCAACTGAAAGCGTGCTCGATGATGAGAAACCAGCAGAAGTGGCTGCCAATCCAGAAGATGAACCATTGGAAGTCGTAAAAATCACGGTGCCAACGGGTTTTGATCCGACTAAGTTAAGTGAGGAAGAACGTTTAGTACTGATCCAACCTTATTTACCCGATGAGGCAAGTCCGGAAAAGTTCAAAATCGAGTTTATTGAGGAAAAGCCGCCAATAAAGACTGGCCAAGTGCCAGCAGAAGTTAAAGAAAATGAAGGGCAATTAGCTGAAACTAAAAAAATAGCTGTTACCAAGGGATGCTCAATTGCAAACACTCAAAATCATGGTGTAGCTGGAATTGCCGAGTTAGCCAATGTTGAGAAAAGGCCAAAGCAGAAACGGCTCACGAATAAGGCTGCGTATGTCCAAACGTTGATTGCCCAACGAAGGCAGGGGAAAATGGCTAATAAAGTCCGAAATCAGTAAGCTTTGTTCATTTACAAAGTAAAAGGAAGTACAAAAAAACCGAGTAAAAAGAAATACTCGGATAAAATAGTCGCGTTTATTGTAAGGCCTCGATCATGACATCGGTTTGGTCTTGTGGTACGTTGCCGGCATAATTAGGTGTCGCTAAGGAGAGACTGCCATGTTTATTATGGAAAAGATAAAGTACGCCTGCTTGATTATTTGGCCGATAGCTGCCGGAAAGCTGTTCTCCCACCGAAAGCTGAGTGGAGACATAGACTGTTCGAATTTCGTGGTTATCTGCTGAGAAGACCCGAATTGGCCTAGTGGGGATATTTTTCATAGTCAGGGTATAAGCGGCTTCATTATTGACGCCGGGGTTAAAGATCACTTGATTTGAGTTGGTATTAATATTGATCGAATCAGGGACATTGATCCCGTTAAAATAGAAGGTGGCATAGCCGCCAAATTCGTTGGCAGCGACAATATCGGTCAGCGTTGCTTCGCTGGAAGAAAGCGTCGTTGAGTCAGCAGTCGTCGAATTGCTGGTTATTTCTGCTCTGGTGGTTGTCGTAGATTGGCTTGCGGGGGTGGTGCTAGAAAGTTCAGTTTTTTGAGAAGTAGAACTTTTTGAAACGGTTTGTTTAGCACTTGATGAGTCTGAGCTTTTTTGTGATGAGTCGCGCTGACAGCCGATTAAGGCAAAAGTTGCGACTAAACAAATTAAAAAAATCTTTTTCATGTTTTCCCCTCCTTCGTTGCCTATTATAACAAAAAAGTAGAGGGAGGGAGTTGTTTGAGAAAGATTGAACAATTTCAGTTCATTCCAAGCATTCTTTTTAATAGGCTAAACTGTTGGCAAAATAATTTGTTTAATTTCATTTTTCTGAGCAATATTTTTGAGTTTCCGCTAATAACAGCATACACTTGAGTTAGGAAACCAGAAGGGAATGACGAATTTTGAAAAAATTGTATGAAACAGCGATGATTAATCATGGCGGACGTACCGGCGAAGTTCAAGCACCAAATGGTAGTATGAAGATGAAGATCGAGCCACCTTCAATTCATGCAGAGGGAACCAATCCAGAGCAATTATTTGCGGCAGGCTATGCTTCTTGTTTTAACGGTGCGGTTCATCATATGTTGAAGGAACATAATCTTGAGTCAGATGCAGAAGTGAAAGCCCGCGTTTCATTATATCAATTGGATGATGGTGGCTATCAAATTGGCGTGATCCTAGAAACGTCTATCCCTGGAGTGGAAAAAGCTGAAGCAGAAAAGATCGTTGAAGAAGCACACGAGTTTTGTCCTTACTCAAAAGCGACAAAGGGCAACATCGATGTCCAAGTAGAATTGGTTTAAGCTATCAATGCAACTTAATCTTACATTCGTTTTCATTTTTAGATGAAAATGAATGTAAGATTTTTTTATATTCCGGAAATATGCTGTTTTAACAAGGTGAAAAATATAATGATTTATGAAAGGTTATTGCTTTACAAAACATAAAATTTAAAATAAACTTAGTTTTTGAATGAATAAAAAAAGGTGGTTGAAAGCAAATGAAAAAATATTTTGCAGAATTTATTGGTACCTTCATGCTAGTTTTTCTAGGTACTGGTACAGTCGTTGTGGCTAAAGGTGGGACATTAACAATTGGTTTAGCCTTTGGTTTAGCAATTACTGTGATGGCTTACGCTGTCGGAGGCGTCTCAGGTGGGAACTTCAATCCAGGCGTTTCAATTGCGATGATGATTAATAAGCGTTTAGAAGTCAAAGATGGGATTTTTTACATTATTGCCCAAGCGTTAGGTTCAATTGTAGCTTCAGCAATTTTATATCTTTATGTCCATGCATTAAAATTACCTAGCGATGGTTTTGGTCAAACTGATTTCCCAAATATCAGTGCTGCACAAGCATTTGGTGTTGAAACGTTGATTACCTTCCTATTCGTTTTTGTTATCTTGATGGTTACAAGCGAAAAATATGGTAATGCACAAATGGCTCCAGTAGCGATTGGTCTTACATTAGCCTTCTTGATTATCGTTGCTTTAAACTTAACTGGCGGATCATTAAATGCCGCTCGTAGCTTAGGCCCTGCGATTTTCGCTGGCGGTAGCGCGTTATCTCACTACTGGGTATATTTATTAGCACCAACTTTGGGAGCTGTGATTGCAGCTTTTGTTGCTAAATTTATGGGTAGCGAAGAAAAATAATTTGATTTTTACAACTATCCAAAAAAAGAACTGCCGAGTCATTCTTAAAGGAATGACTCGGCAGTTCTTTTTTAGCCTTGTTCAGAAAGAGGATCGGTTTGTTTGGTGCGATAACTTAGGAAAATAATCAGATAGATACACGCGGTAAAGAGTGTAACGCCGATGGGATTGTTCATCAGAATACCGATGAAGATCAAACCTAAGATGAGAATCACAAGACCGCTGAAGAAACGTTCGACCGTGGTTCCTTTTCTCAAAGCTAGGACGAAAGCCGCAACACTAATTAACAACCATGTCAGTAAAACAGAATAAGAGAGTGAACCAACCAAATAGTTAAACAATTTATTACCTAAGAAGTATGACAGAATGACGCCAAGATACAAAGTACCGGTACAAAAAAGTACGGCTCTTTGAGGGACTTGGTGTTTATTCAATACGGCTAGTTTTGAGGTGAAGCCACTGTTGTCTTTCACTCGGAAGTACAATGTTCTAGAAGAAGCATAGACCCCGGAGTTAATAGAAGAAAAGAGTGCCAAAACAATCACAAAATTCACAATGTCTGTTGCAAAGGGAATGTGCATTTTTTGGAAGACCATGACAAAGGGGCTCGCGGTCGTAGCAGCCAGGGTATCCCAGCGGTAAATAATCAGTAATAAAGTCATTGGAATAATATAAAATGAAATGATCCGTCCCATCACACCTTTAATCGCTTTAGGGATTGCTGTTTTTGGATCTTCCGTTTCACTGACGGTAATAGCGATCAATTCAGAACCGCCATATGAATAAATCACTACTAACAGCGAATTAATCAACCCGTGCAGACCATGAGGGGTGAATCCGCCATGACTATTCATACGGGAGATTGTATCCATAAAACCAATGTTGAATATTTCGTGGCCAACTAAATAGGCGCTGAAGGCAATTAAAATCATGATCACAGCAATTTTGATAAAAGCTAACCAATATTCGGTCTCCGCAAAAAGACGAACCGAGTATAAATTAATCACTGTGGTCAGCACCGCTAAAATCAAAACAAAAATCCAAGCCGGAACATGGGGAAACCACAGCTGTAGGAAGCTGGCCGCGGCAACTGCTTCGGCGATAATATTAACCATCCACAAAGACCAATACAACCAATCAATGAAGTCGGCGGTTCGATCACCGAGAAATGGTTTGATGATCCCTGATAACCCTTGAACATTGTCACTGTTTAAAACTAAACGACCTAAGCCGTTCATCACGATAAAAAGAACCAATCCGCCTAAAAGAAAGGCTAAGATCACCGAAGGTCCGGCAATTCCGATGGCCTCGCCACTGCCTTTAAATAGGCCAGCACCGATTGCCCCGCCAAGTGCCAACATCATAATGTGGCGTGAAGTCATTTGCTTTTGTAATTTATTTTCCATAGAACTGCCTCGCTTTTCAATAGATAGAATAGTTTGTAGATTTAAAATATTCTGATAATTATTTGATTATAATACCGAAATATTCTGACAATTCCATTTTGATGAAGAAACTTTCATTCAGTTTTCCTTGTTTACTTACATAATTCTATTTTTTGCTAATAAAAATCAAAAAAATGGTTGATTTGAGTTTTTCGATCTTTAAATCCAAGCTGGACGATGTAAAACGGAACAACTTTTCAATAATTTCATTTTTGCAGAAATTATTGAAAAAGGTGAGTTCAGTTGAAGCTAAGGCTGATACAATCGGTGTTTTAGTTTTTTATAGGCTTATCAAATGCTGATTTTTTGCAATTTATACGACTTACTTGTATCATAATAGTGTAATTATTTTATATTGAAAGAAGGGAAGAATAATGGGTTGGTTATGGAGTTTAATCATTGGTGCAGTCATTGGAGCAATTGCTGGAGCAATTACTAAAAAAGGCGGATCAATGGGCTGGATTGCAAACATTGTTGCTGGTTTAGTAGGATCTGCGATCGGTCAAGCACTACTTGGCTCATGGGGCCCTAGCTTAGCCGGTATGGCATTGATTCCTTCTATTATTGGTGCAGTCATTGTCGTAGCAGTAGTATCATTTTTTATCGGAAGAAAATAGAATTGATTCAAACTAAAAAAGCGCCTAGGCGCTTTTTTTAGTTTGCTTGTAAAAGTTCTTCTTTCCCGTGAACTAATTGTGTTAAAAAAGCGCAATAAGGCGTAGCAATCTGATAGTTTTGCCCTTTTTGCCAAACCGCTCCGTTAATATAGTCGATTTCTGTTTTGCGATGGTTCAAAATCAAGTCCTGATACATTGACGGGTAGTGTAATCCTTGGGTTTTTATATCATAAGTCGCTTCAATGGCTTGAATGACTTGGTGCTGAATTAATTCGATTCCTTCAGCCTGTGCAACGGCTGCAAATTCTGCAACGATTGCTTGCAATAGTCCTTTAGTCACTTGCAATGAACCTAAATCGGCGATATTGCAATCTAAAATCGTACATAAACCATTTAGCGTGCCATTGATGCACGCTTTTTTCCAGATAGAGTAGCGGACATTGCTACTATAGATTGGATTTAGCTGTGCTTGTTGGAAAACTTCTAACACTTCTAGCGTGAAAGCTTTCCCTTTTGGAGCTAAATTTTCTAACTCGATGCTTCCGGTACCGACTAGCTTTGCATGTCCTGGTCCAGCTAAGCCAGCCGTCCAAGTAGTTGTGCCAAAAATAATATTTTCTCTAGGCACGAATTTTGCTAAAGTCTCTTCGTGGCCTAAACCATTCAAAAGACAGAAGACAAACGTTTTTTCACCAATGATTGGTTTGATATCCTGAAACATCGCTTCAAGTTGCATTGATTTAGTCAATGCGACAACTAGATCAACAGTTGCATGATCTGCTACGATTTCCTCGGGTGAGAAGATCGGCAAATGTGCCACAATTTCATGATCTTCAAACGTTCCGATTAAGCCCTTTTCACGAATCGTCTTAATATGTTCAGGCCACCGATCAATCAAAATCACTTCGTTCCCTGCCTGATGAAGCATTAATCCGATCCGACTGCCCATTGCTCCGGCTCCGGCAATTGCAATTTTCATACTACTGATGCTCCTTTCAAATGTCATTGAACAGTATACCTAAAAAAAGGGAAAAAGGCGGTTACTTTGCTTATTCAAGAAATGAGATTTCATCTCGATAAATAAAATTGTGAAATTGTATTGCATTTTTTTGATCAAGCACTTATAATCAAATCGTAAAGTTGAAATGGTTTTCATAAGTAGTTTGTTTAAAGAATAAGCTGTGATGAAAATAATTGGATTTCAATAAGGAGGTCGCAGATGTTTGGTTTTTCAATTTTCTTAAATGAAGAATTAACGACTGAAACAAAGCAGTACATCGAAAAAATGGCCCGTGTGGGTTTCTCAGGAATATTCACTTCTTTACATATCCCAGAAGATGATGCTACTCAGTATCGTAAACGCTTAACTGAACTTGGGTTGCTAGCAAAGAAATTTGACTTAGGGCTTATGGTAGATATTTCGGGAGAGGCATTGAAGCGCGCTGGTTTTTCTTTTGAGCGAGTGGATCAGCTTCAAGAAATTGGTGTGACGGGCTTGCGAATGGATTATCAAATTAGTAATCAACAGATTGCCGAGCTCTCACAAAAGATGTCGATCGCACTAAATGCTTCGACCATTACAGAAGTCGATCTGCTTGAATTAAAAATGGCTCATGCCGATTTTAGTCGGCTAGAAGCGTGGCACAATTATTATCCTAGACCAGAGACCGCTTTGGATAAAAACTGGTATCGCCAAAAGAATCAATGGCTAAAAGCTTCCGGTTTTACAATTCAAGGCTTCGTACCAGGTGATGAAAAGTTACGCGGCCCCTTGTATCAAGGTTTGCCGACTTTAGAGGAGCACCGGGGAATGCATCCTTTGGCTGCGGCCATCGACTTATTAATGGATACGGACAAGGTTTATATCGGTGATAGCGGTTTGTCAGCTGTCGTGATGAAGCAATTTTCTACGTATATAAAAAAAGAAACCTTATTGCTACATGTGGAGTCCTTTGATCAACAAATCGCCAATGTTCTAGGGGAGCATGTTAACCGACAAGATGAAGCGCGGGACGTGGTTCGTAGTGCGGAGGCTAGATTCAAACAGCTTCCAACCATCGTTCCTTTGCCAGCCAGAGAGCGTTTAGTCGGTGCGGTAACGATCGATAATGCCAAGTACTTACGGTACATGGGGGAAATACAAGTAGTTAAACGCCAGCTGCCTGCTGATGAGAAAGTCAATGTAGTTGGTCGAGTGATTGCGCAAGACCGCCCTTTGATTCAGCAAATTAACGCAGGACAGAAATATATTTTAGAGAGTGTGGAAAATAATGATTAATTTAGCAAACTTAACAACAGAACGACGGAATGAAACGACCTTTGGCTTAGATGAAATGAGTGTAGCCGAAGCGGTAAAATTAATGAATCAAGAAGACCATAAAGTGTCTGAAGCGGTAGCGGAACAGTTGCCACAAATCGAAAAAGTAATTGCGGCGACGATTGAAGCCTTTAACAATGGTGGACGCTTGATTTATATGGGAGCTGGGACTAGCGGACGTTTAGGTGTGTTGGATGCGGCGGAATGTGTGCCAACCTTTGGAGTAGAGCCAGAAATGGTAATCGGTTTGATTGCGGGCGGCCAAAAAGCGATGACTGTTGCAGTCGAAGGGGCGGAAGATGACGCCGAGCTTGGTGCGCAAGATTTGAAAGAGCTAAATTTAACGGCGAATGATATGGTCGTAGGTATTGCCGCAAGCGGCCGAACGCCTTATGTGATTGGCGGTTTGGACTATGCCCGTTCCATCGGTGCGACGACCGGTACAATTGCTTGTAACAAACAGGCAGAAATCAGCCAACATGCTGAGCTGCCAATTGAAGTCGATTGCGGACCAGAGTTTTTAACCGGCTCAACTCGCTTAAAATCTGGAACAGCTCAAAAATTAATCTTGAATATGATCTCTACTATTAGTATGATCGGGATCGGTAAAGTTTTTAACAATTTGATGGTTGATGTAAAACCAACAAATGAAAAATTGGTCGAACGTTCAAAACGCATCATCATGCAAGCGACAGATGCTGATTATGAAACAGCTGCTCGTTACTTTGAAGAAGCGGAACAAAATGTTAAATTAGCAATCGTGATGATTTTGACAAACAGCAGTAAAGCAGCAGCAGCAGAAAAATTAGTCCAAGCCAATGGATTTGTTAAAAAGACTATTTAAAAAAGGGGCGAGTAACGTGGCAAAAGAAGAACTATCGTTGAACCAACTTGCTAAAGCGATTTATGACGGTGCGGGGGGCATGGAGAACGTTCAAAATGTGGTCCATTGTATGACTCGGGTACGGATGAGTGTTCGTGATGACAGCAAGGTGGATCAAGCAAAACTAAAAAGTATTCCAGGTGTACTAGGTGTCGTGGATGATGAACAACTACAAGTCATTATCGGACCCGGAAAAGTCAATAAGGTTGCCAAAGAAATGGTCGATCTAGCAGGTGTTGGACTAGGGGAAGATTTGCCGGAGGGATCTGGCAAAGATAAAGTCAATGCAAAAGCGGCTGAGATGAAGGCTGCCCAAAAAGCGAAGCAAAAGAATTCACCAATCAAAGCGATTTTAAAAGATATTTCTAATATTTTTGTTCCAATGATCCCAGCTTTTGTTGGTTCAGGTCTATTAGCAGGGGTAGCGGCTGTTATGGCTAACTTGATTACTGCTGGTACGCTTGATGCAGCAACTTGGCAGCAGTTTGTTGATGTATTGAATATCTTGAAAAATGGAATGTTCAGTTATTTAGTCATTTTTACTGGGGTCAATGCGGCTCAAGTCTTTGGAGCAAATCCGACGCTCGGAGGAGTAATCGGAGCGGTCGTCCTCTTAACTGGTATGAATCCGGAAGCGCCAATTAAAAACTTATTTACCGGTGATGCACTGGCTGCCGGTCAAGGCGGAATTATCGGAGTGATCTTTGCGGTTTGGTTACTGTCGATCGTCGAAAAGAAATTACATCAAATTATTCCTGAGGCCATTGATATTATTCTTACACCAATGCTTTCCTTATTGGTGATTGGGTTATTAGAAATCTTTTTGATTATGCCGTTAGCGGGCTTTATCTCTAACGGGATGGTTGGCGGAATCAACTGGGTACTATCAGTTGGGGGCGCGTTCTCTGGTTTTGTGTTAGGCGCCTTATTCTTACCAATGGTTATGTTTGGTTTGCATCAAATTCTGACGCCTATCCATATCCAAATGATTGGTGAAACAGGTAAGACCTTATTGTTACCAATTTTAGCGATGGCTGGCGCTGGTCAAGTTGGTGCGGCTTTTGCCCTTTGGATTAAATTGCGTAAGGATAAAGAATTAACTGAAATGATTAAAGGGGCCTTGCCAGTCGGAATCTTAGGAATTGGTGAACCGTTGATTTATGGTGTTACTTTACCATTAGGTCGTCCCTTCATCACTGCTTGTATCGGTGGCGGTATCGGTGGTGGCGTGATTGGTGCCATCGGTGGCGTTGGGGCGATTGCGATTGGACCTTCTGGAGCAGCGCTGATTCCATTAATTGCGGATGGCAAATGGTGGGGCTATGTCTTAGGCTTGTTAGCGGCCTATGCCGGCGGATTTGTAGCTACTTATTTCTTTGGCATTCCGAAAGAAAAGTTGGCAGAACAAGAATTGGCTGATTCGCCTGAAACAGCAGGCGTGACACCGCTAGCCCATGCAACAGAAGTTTTTACAGCGGTGGCTGATGGCTCTGTCTATCCGTTAGAAGCAGCAGCGGACCCTGTATTTGCAGAAAAAATGATGGGTGAAGGCTACTTTGTTGAACCGACTGAAGGAGCGACCTATGCACCGGTAGCTGGGAAAATCAGCACGATTTTCCCGACAAAACACGCCATCGGGATCACGACTGATAGTGGACTAGAAGTTTTGCTACACATGGGGATCAATACCGTTGAATTAGACGGCAAACCGTTTGATGTTTTGGTAAAAGAAGGTCAGCGCGTAACACCGGAAACACAAGTGGCAACCGTGGATTTAGCAGCAGTTAAAGCTGCGGGTAAAGGAACCTCTATGATGGTCTTAATCACCAATATGAACGATGTGAAAACGCATATCTTAGAGAAAACAGGCGTGGTGAAAGCTTCAGAAGAAGTTTTTAAAGCGGCGACTAAATAAAAAAAAGGACCAATTTGGTCCTTTTTTTTAGTCTATTCAAGGAGCTGAGGTCAAAGGTTTGGCTTACGCCTTTTTTCTAATACTCACGTGATTACAGCAGGGGAATTTGTAGCGTCTTTTTAAAAATATTTTTTGCGGTATTCTTGGACAATTGAGCGAGTCGTATAGATTTTTTCGGCATTTTCCTGATTGCGGCTGATGTAGACGTAAAATAATAGATCAATCGTGATAAATTGCGCCAAAATCGAATCGGTCGCGGCACTGCGATAAGTGGCTTCTGTAGGACGAGAGGTTTGCAAGCAAACATCGGAAAGTTTAGTCAAAGGATTTTGCCCGAATTGAGTCAAGCTGATAATCGGGATACCTAAATCTTTGGCGGTCTCTGCTAAGGCGATTAATTCAGAGGTCAAGCCAGAATTTGAAACGAGCCAAATCACCGCTTCTTTTTGATGCAGAATCAGTTGCGGCAAAATAGTATTGTAGTCTGGTTCGCTGATGATATTTTTCCCTAAACGACTCCATTTTTGCACGATGTCCAGAGCCGCTAAATTAGAAGCGCCGATGCCTAAAACATAGCAAAAGTCTTTTTCTTCTAGAAGCTTGCAAGCTTCTAGAAACGCCGCTTCATTGAATAAAGCGGTAGTTTCGTCGATCGTATAGCGAGCGTTGCTAGCTAATTTATTTTTTAAACTATGGAAAGACTCATCGTGGGCAACATCACTATAAGTATTGTTGCTGCGTTCTTGTAACGTTTCGGCAGAAAGTTCGATTTTGAGGTCTGTTAAACTGTTAAAGCCCATTTTTTTTGAAAATCGTACAACTGTCGGTGCGCTGGCACCAGAGCCTTCAGCTATTTCATTGGCAGTCATACTAGCAACTTTTTCATGATTGTCACGAATAAAACAATAGATTTTTTTTTCGGCAGCAGACATTTCCTTTTGCATGCTCTTCATATGAGAAAGAACGCTCATAATGTACCCCTTTTACTTTTTTTCTTATTATACCATTTTATAGATAAAATTTATTTTTTCGCAAGAAAGGGAAAACAGTCTTTATTTTTTTCTGAAAAGTCGTATGATTAGAGAGAATCTTTTCACGCGTAGCGGAAATAGTTATCAGAAAATAGTATTAAAGGGGTTTATTGAATGGCTTTGATTGATTTTATTTTACACATCGATGCGCATATGGTATCGCTGGTACATCAATATGGGATGGGGATTTATCCGATCTTATTCGCGATTGTTTTTATCGAGACTGGAGTAGTCATCTTTCCATTTTTACCTGGTGATTCTTTCTTATTTGCGGCAGGTGCATTGACGGCTCTAGGCGGGAGTGTGTTGCATCTGCCTTATGTCATCGGTGTTTGTGTGGTTGCCGCGATTTTAGGGGATATGATGAATTACTGGATTGGACATACGCTTGGTGTTCGGGCTCTTTATCATCGTCCAATTTCACGTTTTATCAAAGAAGAGAAAGTTCGCGAGACGGAGAACTTTTTCAATGAGCGGGGGAAATGGACGATTTTCCTAGGTCGCTTTATGCCCTTTGTTCGGACTTTTATTCCTTTTATCGCAGGTTCCAGTAAAATGAACTGGGGAACGTTCTCTAGTTTCAATATTTTTGGTGCGATTGTTTGGGGGACAGTAATCAGTATAGCGGGTTATTTCTTAGGAAATATTCCGTTGGTTAGCCAACATTTTTCTTTAATCATGTTGCTGATTGTTTTTGTCTCGTTGGTTCCAATCATGATTCCTTATGTGAAACAAAAGCTGCAAGCCTAAAAAAGTATGAAAGTTTTCTAGCGAAGCTAGTGACTTTCATACTTTTTTGCTGTAAAGAAAGATTCCGGTATTTAGGAAAGGTTAGAGCAATAGTGTTTTTGTTAGCTGATTCTACAAAACTTTTCAAACTTATAAGTGAAAATATAAGATTTCAGGAGTCACCTGAAAACGTAAAGGCGGGCCGGTTGTACCGAGACCGGTGTTTACAACTAAACTAGTTTGTGGAGAGAGGAAATAAATTCCTTGATCGTAGCGTTTGGAACCAAAATTTTTGTAAGGAAAAAATGGAAAACGAATCTGTCCGCCATGACTGTGTCCGGCTAAAATCAAGTCAAAACGGTCAAGATCGGGTAAGGCGTCGGCTTGATCTGGTTCATGGAGCAGCAAGATAGAAAAATTTGCCGGTTCAGGTTGAATGGTATAATCTGGCTGCCCTTCTTGACTGTCATCAATGCCGGTCAGACTTAGTTGATCAATCAGCGTCGACTCGTTATTCAGCAAAACAAAACCGCCGTCGGTCAATAATTGCGAAACGGCCGCTTGACCATCTGAGCGGTAATCGTGGTTACCTAAAATAGCGAATTTCCCTTTTGGCGCTGTAATTTTGGCCAATTGCTGACTAAGGGCAGTCGTATCACGGGTTTTCCAATAACGATAATTTTCAATTAAGTCGCCGGTAAATAAAACGATATCAGGCTGTGCGCGATTAAGTCGCTGGATAATTTGATCGAAGCGCTTCGGCGAATAAAAGGCCGAAAAGTGACTGTCGCTGATTTGCGCAATCGTGAGTCCTTTTTTTTGGCCTGCAATAATTTTTAATTGCGGGTCCTTAGTAAGGGAAAAATGTTTTTCGGTTAGTTGATAGGTGACATAACGACAATAGATCAGAAAGAGCACTGCGAGGACACTTAAAAATAGAAACATTGATATCATTCTCCTTCTGATTTTTTGGTCAGTATAGCCAAAAAAACACACTGTCACAAGTTGGACAGTGTGTTTTTAATGATAACTTAAAGCGCGCGAACCGTTTCCCTTTGAATCAAATGATGCGGTACGACTAGTTGTACGCCGCTTGCTTGTTTTTGTTCAATTTGTTCCATTAACTTTTGGGTTCCTAAGCGACCGAGATCAGAGATATCGATATCAATAGTGGTCAAATAGGGATGGACTAAAGTAGCAAAGATCGAATTGTTAAAGCTGATGACGGATAGATCATCCGGTACTTTGTAGCCATGTAAGTTGGCGAGTTGAATCATTCGCAAAGCGAAGATATCGTCAATTACTACCAACGCGGTTGCGCCAGTCTGTTTGATTACTTCAGGGAAATCTGTATAATCTTCCGCCTGCAACATAGTTAAAGGTGGATGTGTCGGTAAGCCCTGCAGCATCATAGCTTCTTGATAACCAAAGTAGCGTTCAAAAAAAACAACTTCTTGATTAACGTTTGAGACGAAAAGGATGTTTTCATGTCCTTTGCTGATGAGATGTTCCGTAGCTTGTTTACCTAACAGCTGATTGTCATTATCGACATAGACAATGTCGGTCTCTCTTTTAGGCGGACGTCCGATTAATGTAAAGGGAATTTTTTCGCGATAAAGATACGTTGCGATCGGGTCCTCTTTTTCTGAATAGGCCAAGATGAAGCCGTCGACTTGTTTTTGTCGGTGCATTCTGGTCACATTTTCTAATAAGGCCGAACTGTTGGCAGCTGAGGCGACAGCGGTGGTTACTTGAAATTCAGCCGCAGCTTCGTTGACTGCGGTCAAGATCTCCAAATAAAAGGGATTGCCCAGTCGCTCACGCGAATCAAGCGGCGGAAGGATCACGCCGACAGAATTGGCTTTTTGTGTGCCTAAGTTGCGGGCCGTGACATTGGGGAAGTAACCCATTTCATCCATGATTTTACGAACTCGTTGTTTGGTCTCAGCCGAAATGCTGGGATGATCATTAATGACCCGCGAAACCGTCGAAGGAGAGACACCGGCTTTTTTAGACACATCCTTAACAGTAGGTACCATTTGTTCGCGCTCCTTTCTCACTAGTAATGAAAGTATTTTCTCTGAAAATACTTAATTTTCGAACCGTATATCATTCCACTAGAACATAGTCGCTTGTTCAGCAAGACTTGAGAACGTCAGTCATCATGCAAGCAACCTGCAAAAAGTGGAACTGACATCCTTTCTCACTAGTAATGAAAGTATTTTCTCTGAAAATACTTAATTTTCGAACCGTATATCATTCCACTAGAACATAGCCGCTTGTTCAGCAAGACTTGAGAACGTCAGTCATCATGCAAGTGACCTGTTAAAAGTGAACCGACATCCTTTCTAACTAGTGGTGAAAATAATTTCTGAATAATTAACTATGGCTAGTATTCCATTGTTTTTCCAAAAAGTCTAATGTTAATTCCCTAGTCGAAACGACTAAAGCGATGTCGGAGCCGAGCTGCTCGGCTTTTCCCACACCAATCGGGAGTGCACCGCTTGCTTTGATTGCTGTGATGCCTGCTTGGGCATCCTCGATACCGATGCAATCTTCTGGCTTCAGCCCGACCACCTCGGCTGCTAAAATGAAGATGTCAGGCGCGGGCTTGCCGGCTTTGATCGTCGCAGGATCCGCGATTCCATCAAAATAATCGGTTAACGCCATTTGTTTTAATAAAAATGGTCCATTTTTGCTAGCCGAAGCCAAAGCGATTTTGATATTTGCTTTTTTTAGAGCTTGTAAGAGTGTTAAGATCCCGGGATAGACATCTTTAGGGGAGACAGCTTGGATCATTTCGACATAATGGTCATTTTTAGTTTTGGCCAATTGGTTGAATTCCGCCTCAGAAAAAGCTTGTTCACGCTTGCCATGGGCCAAGATCAGCCGCAGAGAATCCTCGCGACTGACGCCCTTCAATTTTTCATTAAATTGGCGGTCGATCGTGATACCAAGATCATCGGCCAATTTTTTCCAAGCCAAGTAATGATATTCAGCAGTATCTGTGATCACACCATCTAAATCAAATAAAACCCCTTTAAACATGTTGATCCTCCTGTTCTAGTGGAACCACGATTGTTGCGCTTAACATAATTTCTTTTCCATAAAGAAGCATAGCTAAGGCTGGTCCAGCTTTCAAGTCGATTTGAACATTTTCCTGGTCGACACTGACAGCTAATAAACGACCACGGTAATTAATATGGAAAGAATATTTCTCCCATTTAGTTGGTAACGATGGAGCAAAGCTTAAATTGCCAGTTTGGGTCTTCATTTGAGCGAATCCTTCAACGATGGCTAACCAGCTGCCGGTCATAGAAGTGATGTGCAAGCCATCCTCCGTGTCATTATTGTAATTATCCAAATCTAAGCGAGCCGTCCGTTGATACATCTCCATCGACTTATCGATCATGCCTAGTTCAGCAGCTAAAATTGCATGAACAGAGGCTGAAAGTGAGGACTCGTGGACCGTCATGGGTTCATAGAACTCAAAATTCTTGCGTTTTTCTTCCGGTGTAAATTGATCACCGAAGAAATAGATTCCTTGTAAGACATCCGCCTGTTTGATAAAACAAGATCGTAAAATCTTATCCCAAGACCAGTTTTGGTTCAAAGGTCGATCGGCTGGAGCAAGTTCCGTTGCAGGCATTAAATCTTTATCTAAGAATGTATCGTGTTGCACAAAAATACCTAATTCCTGATCTTGTGGGAAGTACATCTTTTCAATGATATCCTGCCATTTGGCTTGTTCTTCTGAAGAGATCGAGACAGTCGCTTCCGCTTGGTATTTTTGATAATTTTCTAGAGTATAAGCCAAAACCCAAGTTGCTAGATAATTAGTGTACCAGTTGTTGTTAACATTATTTTCGTATTCGTTTGGTCCCGTAACGCCGTGAATCATGTATTTTTGCTGGCGTTTTGAATAATGCACGCGATCGGCCCAAAAACGTGCGATTTCCGTTAAAACTTCAAGACCTTCTTTTTTGATATAACTATCATCGCCTGTGTAGGTCGTATAGTTGTAAATCGCATGAGCAATTGCACCATTACGGTGGATTTCTTCAAAAGTGATCTCCCATTCATTGTGGCATTCAACGCCGGTAAAAGTCACCATCGGATATAAAGCGCCTTTTAATCCTTGCTGCCGCGCATTATGCTGGGCTTGAGGTAATTGATTGTGGCGATATTTCAGCAGATTTTTAGTGACGTTTGGTTCAGAAATGCCTAGGTACATCGGTACTGCATAAGCTTCGGTATCCCAATAAGTAGCACCACCGTATTTTTCGCCGGTAAAGCCTTTGGGTCCAATGTTTAAACGCTCATCTTCACCATAATAAGTTGAAAAGAGCTGGAAGATATTAAAACGAATCCCTTGTTGAGCCTCGTCGTCACCATCAATTAGGACATCTGCTAAAGCCCAGCGTTCAGCCCATGCCGCATTTTGTTCAGCTAATAATTCTTCATATGAGCCGTCGTAAGTATTTAATAAGGTAAGAGCGCGCGCACTTTGTTCTGCTTCAGGGATATCGCGGCTGGTTAAAATCACGACGCGTTTTTCTAATTGGATGGGCTGGTTAGTCGCTAATTCATACGTAAAGGTTTCGGCAACTTCTAGTGAGTCATCCTGTTGTAGTCCAGTGACTGAGCTGATGTGTTTCATGGCGCCAGTAACTGAAAATTGTTCAATCCCAAAATTATTTGGAATCGTTTGGACGGTTAAGAAGCTAGAATCTTCTTGATGACCCCGTTCTTTTTCTACCCAGAACATTTCCTCGTAATTGCTATCTTCGTTTTGAACGTTGTTATCTAATTTAGAAACAATTTTCAATTGAGCTTCGCCAGCTAGGCTTTCAGCGGTCAAACGGATTACGGCTAGCTCTTGTTTTACGACACTCAAAAAGCGTTCAAAAGTAAAACGAATTTTTGCTGCATCAATCGAAACAACAAAAGAGCGGGTCAGTACACCATTCTCCATATTCAATTCCAAATCAAAATCCTCAAAGTCAATGGTAGCCAAATCAATTTCGTGGCCATTGACGAACAACTTCATTTGAATGAAGTCCAAAGCATTAATCACTTTACCAAAATATTCTGGATAACCATTTTTCCACCAACCAACGCGAGTCTTATCGGGATACCAGATGCCAGCAAGGTAGGTTCCTTGATGGTGGTCGCCGCTATAAGTTTCTTCAAAATTCCCACGCATTCCCATATAACCATTTCCGATGCTAGTCAAGGATTCTTGTAACCGTCGATTTTCTTTATCTAAGTGGGTCGTGCGAATTTTCCAGGGATCGATGTCAAAAAGACGTTGAACTTTTTTCATGATAGTCCTCCTAAATTTTAATTAAAATTGGTTTGCCGGCCTTTAGGACGAATAACTATCTAGTAGTAGAGTCCTTCAGAAATAAGCAAAACTTTTCTTAACTCCATCATAAACGCAACCGATTGCGCAAGTCAAGTTTGAATTGGATATTTAGCTATTTTAATTATATGTATGGTTTATCAACGAAAATAAATTTCGTTTGAAAGAGTTTACAAAAGGGCGAATCGAGTATATAATGCTAATCAGAGAAACCGATTGCGCAAAATTGCGGAACGGAAATTAGGAGGAGCGTACATGAAGGGAATCAAAAAGGTTTTTAGTTTTGAGTTTTGGCAGAAATTTGGAAA
This sequence comes from Enterococcus pseudoavium NBRC 100491, assembly GCF_001544295.1. Taxonomy (GTDB): domain Bacteria; phylum Bacillota; class Bacilli; order Lactobacillales; family Enterococcaceae; genus Enterococcus_A; species Enterococcus_A pseudoavium. The sequence continues at coordinate 3,187 of NZ_BCQF01000026.1, read as the reverse complement.
GGCCCTGATGGTGGTGATCGCAGTAATGCCAGCAGCGGGATTGATGATCAGTATCGGAAAATCATTACCATTGATTAATGAAAATATTGGTTGGCTAGTGACGACGGGCGGAGTTGTCGAAAATATCGGTTGGGCAATTATTGGGAATTTACATTTACTCTTTGCATTAGCGATTGGGGGAAGTTGGGCAAAAGAAAGAGCTGGTGGAGCTTTTGCGGCTGGGCTATCATTTATTTTAATTAATCGAATCACCGGTGCAATCTTTGGCGTCACTTCTGAAATGTTGGCAACTCCGGATGCGCTGACTCATACCTTGTTTGGCCAAGAAATCATGGTTAATGGTTATTTTACGAGTGTCTTAGAGGCACCGGCTTTAAATATGGGAGTCTTTGTTGGGATCATCGCGGGGTTTGTCGGGGCAACCGCCTACAATAAATATTATAATTTCCGCAAACTACCAGAAGTGCTAACCTTCTTTAATGGGAAACGTTTCGTACCATTTGTCGTCATCTTGCGTTCAGTGATTGTTGCATTGATCTTGGCTTTCTTATGGCCGATTATTCAAACAGGGATCAACGATTTTGGTAAATGGATCGCCAATTCTCAAGATACTGCACCGGTATTGGCACCCTTTTTATACGGAACATTAGAACGTCTGCTCTTACCCTTTGGTTTGCATCACATGTTGACGATTCCAATGAATTATACGCAATTAGGTGGAACTTACGAAATATTAACGGGAGCGCAAGCTGGAACTCAAGTATTCGGCCAAGATCCGTTGTGGCTGGCTTGGGCGACTGACTTGGTCAATTTGAAAAACAGCGGCGATATGTCTCAATATCAACAAGTCTTGACTCAATGGACACCGGCTCGCTTCAAAGTCGGTCAAATGATTGGTTCGAGTGGTATCTTAATGGGCTTAACTTTAGCAATGTACCGCAATGTTGATCCAGATAAGAAGAAAAAATATAAATCAATGTTCCTTTCTGCAGCAGTCGCCGTTTTCTTAACTGGAGTTACTGAGCCTTTAGAGTTCATGTTTATGTTTGTCGCCGTTCCGCTATATGCTTGTTATGCGGTGATTCAAGGGGCAGCATTTGCGATGGCCGACTTAATTCATTTACGGGTTCATTCGTTCGGAAATATTGAACTGTTAACCCGGGTACCGATGGCTGTGAAAGCTGGATTAGGAAATGATTTGCTTAATTTCGTGATTACCAGTGTAGTATTTGGTGTCTTGACGTATTTCTTTGCAAACTTTATGATCAAAAAATTCAATTATGCCACACCAGGTAGAAATGGGAACTATGAAGTTGATAATGAAGAAGCGCCGGCTGCAGTGGATGGTTCAGTATCAGCAGATTCGCAAATTGTGAAAATTATCAATCTGCTAGGTGGCCCGCAAAACATTACCGATGTCGATGCTTGTATGACACGTTTGCGAGTAACAGTTGCGGATAAGGGAATCGTTGGTACGGAAGAAAATTGGAAAAAAGCCGGGGCGATGGGACTATTAGTCAAAGATAATGGAGTTCAAGCGGTCTATGGCCCTAAAGCAGACATTTTAAAATCAGATATTCAGGATTTGTTGGATTCGGGTGTAGAAATACCGACGTCTGTGGCTCAGATGGACACTCCAATAGAAGAAAAAGCACCGACAGACTTTAAAGGGCTGCAGGCTGACTTTGTTGCTCCGGCTAATGGTGAGTTAATCCCGATTGATCAAGTGCAAGACGATGTATTTTCTCAGAAAATGATGGGTGAAGGCTTTGGGGTCGTACCAGAAAATGGTGAAATTGCTAGTCCGATTGCGGGAACGATTCTTTCAATTTTCCCCACAAAACATGCGATTGGAATTAAGACGGACGACGGGATTGAAGTTCTACTTCATATGGGGATTGATACCGTTGATCTAGGTGGTGAGGCTTTTGAGATTAAGGTTCGTGAAGGTGACAAAGTGAAGGCAGGCAAGGTTGTAGCAGTGGCTGACCTAGCAAAAATTCAAGCGGCAGGAAAAATGACAACGATGATCGTTGTTTTCACGAATGGTGACAAGATCGAAAATTACCAGTACGATAAAACGGGACTCGTTTCTCGTGGAGAAGCGATTGGCCACATTGATTATTAAAGTGAGGCGAGAAAAATCAACGTATTAACTTTGAACACTCATAGTTGGATGGAAGAAAAGGATCAACAGCAAATTGAAGTGTTGGCCCAGCGAATTGCAAAAGCAGACTATGACCTAGTGGGATTGCAAGAAGTAAATCAGCTGATTGCGAGTCCGTTAGCAAAAATTGATGAATACTTTCAAGCAACTGATGATCAGCAAGCCATCCATCAAGATAACTTTTTGTTCTGTCTGACGGAAAAATTGAAGGAGCTGGGGTGCCGATATTATTGGAGTTGGACCTACAATCATATTGGCTATGATATTTATCATGAAGGACTCGGTTTGCTGTCAAAAACACCGTTAAAGACTGCTAGTCAGCTGATTTCTGAAAGTTCAGACCCAAACAATTATCTGACTAGAAGAGCTTTGATTGGCGAAACGATTATCAAGGGCCAGAACGTAATAGTAGTAAGTAGTCATTTTTCGTGGTGGCAATCAAAGAAAAAAGCGTTCGCCTATGAATGGCGAGTGCTAGAAAAAAGGTTGGAGTCCAAGCAAGGTTCACTAGTTGTAATGGGGGATTTCAATAATTCAGCCCAAATAACGGGCGAAGGCTATGACCTAGTCTGTAAAAGCTCACTGAAATTGCAGGATGCTTTTAAGGTTGCTGAAAGTAAATATGGAGAAAATACCGTTGAAAAAGCCATTGATGGTTGGGACGGAAATACTGCGAAACTTCGAATTGATTATATCTTTACTACGCAAGGGGCTAAGATCGAAAACTATCAGGTGGTATTTGATGGTAAGAACGAAGCTGTGATTAGTGATCATTATGGAGTAGGAGTTCTGATGGACTAGCGATCTGCTAGTCCATTTTCTATTTGATTGAAATATTTTTGAAAAAATATAGAAAAGTATTTGACATTATTTTTCAATATGATATTATCAATAACGTTGCTGAAACATGTTGATACAACAACGAAAAATAATTGTTGACAGACTTTTTGTTACATGTTATTATTTCAAAGTTGTCAATTGAGTTTCAAACAAGTTTCAAAACTTTTTCAAAATTAAATG
>NZ_BCQF01000025.1 GCF_001544295.1 Enterococcus pseudoavium NBRC 100491 | reverse complement strand
GGAAATAAATGTTGAGCATATTTTAGATTGTCTCGATCAATATGGCAAAGGAGAGCTGACCGAAAAACAACTCACGAAAGCTTTGACATACGATGAAAAACTGTTCCTGATTATGCATCAAGGTTTACTGGGAATAGATACCGATAGCGAAGAAGACTTTGATGTACTGGATTGGTTAGGAGAAGAAGAGTCATTCTTTATGATTGTGGAAGTAAATGAAAGCCTATGTTGGGAAGCTGAATCCGTCTTGGAAGACCTTGGCGTTGAGATGCCGGATGCCATTGAAAACTTTTTAAAGCAACTAGTAGAAACCAAGCAACTTCCTGTTGTGGCAAAAGATTAGGGACGATCATCGAAATTGGACCGATAAATCACATTGGGCCTTCTCTCGATTGGAGGTGGAAAACATCAGAATGTACAAAGGACGCCGTATACGAGCAGGCGATCAACACTTGGTTTATCACTTTGTTCTTGGCTGGCTAATCACCTTATTCATCGGTTGGATGGTCATCTTTTATTTTCAAGAGCTTAGGCAGTTGGATTTTTCTAGTCTATCCCTTTCCACTATTGAAATTGCTTGGTCTATGAAAGATTTAGTCCGTCTATTGGGAAGTCTAGCACTTTCAGGAAGCATGTTCTTGCTTTATATTCACTTTTTCCACGATTACTGGCGGAGTTTGTGGCACAGGCAGAAGCTAGCTCGGATGATTCTAGAAAACCATTGGTATGAAGTAAAACAGACCCAGAGTGAAGGATTTTTCAAAGACCTTACTAGGAGTCGAACCAAAGAGACCATCAGCTATTTCCCCAAAATCTATTACCGAATGAAGGATGGGTTACTTTCTATTCGCGTTCAAATTTCACTTGGTAAATATCAAGATCAGCTCTTGAAGTTGGAAAAGAAGTTAGAAAGTGGTCTGTATTGTGAGTTAGTAGAAAAGGAACTCAAAGACTCTTATGTGGAATACACTTTGCTTTATGATATGATTGCCAATCGAATTGGGATTGAAGAAGCAGTGGCAGAAAATGGGGCTTTGCGATTGATGAAGAATCAAGTGTGGGCCTACGATTCGTTGCCACATATGTTAATTGCTGGCGGCACTGGTGGCGGGAAAACGTATTTCCTACTCACGATTATTCAGGCGCTACTAAAATCTGAGGCGGAACTATTTGTCCTTGATCCGAAGAATGCAGATCTGGCAGATTTAAATACGGTCATTTCCCATGTCTATTCTCAAAAGGAAGAAATTTCTGCTTGTGTGGAGGATTTCTATGAACGCATGATGGCTCGTAGTCGGCTGATGAAAGAAATGCCTAACTACAAAACAGGAGAGAATTATGCTTACCTTGGTCTTCCGCCCAACTTTTTAATCTTTGACGAATATGTCGCATATATGGAAATGTTAACGACGAAGGAAAGTGCGGTAATCTTGAACAAGCTCAAACAAATCGTCATGTTAGGCCGTCAATCTGGGTTCTTTCTGATTTTAGCTTGTCAAAGACCGGATGCGAAATATTTAGGAGATGGAATTCGTGATCAGTTTAATTTCCGGGTTGCTTTAGGACGGATGAGTGAGCTGGGGTATTCCATGATGTTTGGCGAAGTCGATAAAAACTTCTTTATGAAGCGAATCAAAGGACGAGGGTATGTGGATACAGGTGGAAGTGTGATTAGTGAGTTTTACACGCCTTTAGTGCCAAAAGACTATGATTTCTTAAAGGAAATTAGTGGGATTGTCGAATTGAATGTTGGTATAGAAAAAGATAATAATCTGTAGCTCAGGAGTTTCAAAACTTCCGGGCCTTTTTTATGCAATGAATGAGGTGATTTATGAAATTTTTAGATTTATTTTCCGGTATCGGTGGCTTTCGCTTAGGCATGGAACAAGCAGGCCATCAGTGTATCGGCTTTTGTGAGATTGATGATTTTGCCCGGCGGAGTTATAAGGCAATTCATGATACAAGGAAGGAGGTGGAAATGCATGACATCACAAGTGTATCAGACGAGTTTGTTCGATCACTCGGACCAGTTGACATCCTTTGCGGCGGCTTTCCGTGCCAAGCTTTTTCAATTGCGGGAAAGCGGCAAGGATTTTCCGATACTCGAGGTACTTTATTCTTTGAAATCGCTCGGTTCGCCGCTCTTCTCCAACCTAAGCTTTTATTCCTTGAGAACGTCCGGGGATTGCTCAATCACGAAGGAGGGGCTACGTTCGAGACGATCCTCCGAACGCTGGATGGATTGGGGTATGATGTGGAATGGCAAGTGCTTAACTCAAAGGCCTACGTTCCCCAAAGCCGCGAGCGGGTCTTCCTTATCGGACATTCTCGAGCCGCATGTACCGAACAAGTATTTCCTATCATTGGATCGTCTGCAACATCTGATCAAAACATCCGAAACCTGTTAAATATCAATCCTTCCAATTGTGGGATGGGTGGACAAGTCTATGGTTCAGATGGAGTTGCCCCAACCTTAACAGGCGATGAAGGCATCAAAATCGCGTTACCAGCAAAAGAAGGTATATCAGTAGCCGGTATGTTATCGGGAAATTTTGAACAAGGCAATCGGGTTTATGAGGTAACTGGAACGGCCCCTACTTTGTCAACAAAACAAGGTGGAACGAAAATTATGATTCGGAAAAATGAAACTGAATACCAAGAAGTAAAGCCAGGGGATAGTGTGAACCTGGCTTTTCCTCATTCCACTAGTCGTCGAGGTCGTCTTGGGAAACAAAGTGTGCATACCTTATTAACAGGAGACCAACAAGCAGTCGTCACGGATCAGTACCAGATTCGCAAGCTCACGCCAAGGGAGTGCTGGCGGCTACAAGGCTTTCCCGACTGGGCTTTTGATCGAGCAGCTCAAGTCAATTCAGATAGTCAGTTGTACAAACAGGCCGGAAACTCTGTGACAGTTCCGGTCATTTTTGATATTGCGAGAAGATTAAAGGAGGTGGAAATGCATGATTTATGATGAGTTGATTGGGGAAATTTATTGGGTGATTGGCAAGATTCAGTCAGATCCGGAATTGGAAGAAGAACTTTACCGGCTCAATTTTGATATTCGCAAAAACGGGGTAAAAGTCCCTGATGATCCGTATGTAATGGATGAGGAAATCGATGCTCGAATGGAGCTAAATCAAGTCATCAGTGAATTGGAACGGATTGCGGACCTTACCAAAGAGCCGGAGATTCAGCAATACTTGTGCGAGATAAAAGCAGAATTGGAAATTGAGGGTATTACCGCGGAGTAACGGCTAGATAAACCACTACTGATAGGCGCTGACCTCGGGGGATTTGCGAAGCAGAAATCCTCCGTGGTGCTGTGCCTGTTCATGGACGGCGGCAGCCGGCCATGATGTTTCACCCCCCGTATCTAACAGGGGGGTACAAAAACACAAAAAATAAGCAACTGACTATTAAGAATTGTTGTTGTAGCAAGGATAGTAAGCAACTTGTATAGGTGTTAACTCATTTAAAAAAGTTAACATCTTGAATTTGGAGGTGAGAACTTGGCACAACGGAATTTAGATTATCGGTTACTAAAAGACCGTCGCAACGAATATGGCGTTTCACAAAATAAATTGGCTACCGCCTGTGGACTTAGTCGCCCGTACTTAAACCAGATAGAAAACGGTGGCGTAACTGCATCTACAAAAACCATGAGGAAAATATTTGATCAATTGGAAAGCTTCAATCCCAATTTGCCTTTGACGTTACTGTTTGACTATATAAGGATTCGATTTCCCACAACGGATGCGCGAAAGATTATCCAAGAGATTCTCCATCTGAAATTTGATTATATGCTCCATGAAGATTACGCCTTTTACTCCTATCAGGAACAATACGTCATGGGTGATATTGTGGTGATGTTGTCTCATGAAGAAGACAAGGGAGTTCTTTTAGAGTTAAAGGGACGTGGTTGTCGGCAGTTTGAAACTTTTTTACTCGCTCAAAAGCGTAGCTGGTATGACTTTTTCGAGGATTGTTTGAAAGCCGGTGGCGTGATGAAACGCTTGGATTTGGCAATCAATGATCGAGTTGGCTTGTTAGATATTCCTGAGTTAACGAAAAAATGTCAGAAGGAAGAATGTATCTCCTTGTTTCGTACCTTTAAAAGTTATCGTTCTGGGGAACTTTTAAAGGCTGATGAAAAGGATGGCATGGGCAATACTTTATATATCGGTAGCCTCAAAAGTGAGGTTTATTTCTGTTTGTACGAAAAAGATTATGAACAATATATCAAGTTAGGAATTCCATTAGACCAAACTGAAACGAAAAATCGTTTCGAGATTCGGTTAAAAAATGATCGTGCCTATCATGCGATTCAAGATTTGTTAAAAGGTCGTAGCATTGAAAGTACTACGTTTTCTATTATCAATCGGTATTTACGATTTGCGGATAAAGTGGAAGGAAAACGGCGAACTAACTGGCCCTTAAATGAACGATGGGGGCGCTTTATTGGGCGGAATCGCAAGGAAATCCAATTAACCTCTGAGCCGAAACCTTATACTATCGAAAGAACCTTGAATTGGCTTGGACGCCAAGTCGCTCCTACGTGGAAGATGGCCAAGGAGTTGGATCGGTTGAATCAGACCACTTATATCCAGGATATGGTACAGAATGCGCGACTCTCGGACCGACACAAAAAGATTTTGGAGCAACAAAGTTTGGCAATCGAAAACTTGATTATATGAAAAGAGGAATTGCGATGGGAATTGTAAAAGATATTTTATTGGTGTTTGTTGGCAGTATGCTAGGTGTTACTGTGATGTGCTTGATGAATGCAAGTGCAGCGGCGGACCGAGCAATGGAGAAGAAAGGAAAGTGATGAAATGAATTTCGGACAAAATTTATATCAATGGTTTTTAACTAATGCTCAATCTTTAGTCTTACTGGCAATTGTGGTAATTGGTTTGTTTTTAGGATTTAAGCGGGAGTTTTCCAAATTGATCGGCTTTTTGGTGATTGCCTTGATTGCGGTAGGTCTGGTCTTTAACGCTTCTGGTGTGAAGGATGTCTTACTCAATTTGTTTAACCGAATTGTCGGTGCGTAAGGGGGATTCACGATGGAACAGATGCGTGTTTATATTGCAAACTTAGGTCGATATAATGAAGGTGAGTTGGTGGGGGCGTGGTTTACCCCACCTGTCGATTTTGATGAGGTCAAAGAACGGATTGGATTAAATGACGAATACGAAGAATATGCGATTCATGATTATGAGTTACCTTTTGAGATTGATGAATATACGCCAATTGAAGAGATTAATCGGTTGTGTGGCTTAGCAGAAGAATTGGAAGGTACACCGATTGGCGAAGTCGCCTCAGAGATCCAACATGCGTTTTTCAACTCTTTCGAGGAAATGTTAGAGCATCTGGATGATATTGTCTACTATCCGGACTGCGATAATATGAGTGATGTAGCGTATTTCTTGATTGTAGAAAATGGTGATTTTGGAGAAGTACCAGAAAATTTGAAGACGTATATTGATTTTGATGCTTGTGGCCGAGACTTGGAGATTGGCGGGAATTATTTGGTTACGAGTCGAGGGGTATTTGAATATCCATACTAACTAAATTATAGAAGGGGAGTTGATTTCTAGACTATCCTTCTATTTTGAAGGAATGATTTGATGAAAAAAATAAAAAGCTATACTAGTATCTGGGCAGTTGAAAAAGTCATTTACGCAATCAATGACTTTCAGCTGCCTTTTCCTGTGACCTTTAACCAGATGGCTTGGTTCGTTTTGTCCTTGCTGTTTGTCATCGTATTTGCTCATGTGCCTCCGCTATCTATGATAGAGGGGGCCTTTTTAAAATACTTAGGCATACCGGTGGCAGTCACTTGGTTTATGTCGCAAAAGACGTTTGATGGCAAGAAACCATTGGGATTTTTACGATCTTTTATCAGTTATTATTTGCGGTTTAAGGTTACGTTTGCAGGAAAGAAAGTCAAAGAGCAGAAGAAACGATGGGATGAACCGGTCACATTAGTGAGGAGTGTGAACTATGTACCCGATTAAATATATTGAAAATAATCTTGTCTTTAACCAAGAAGGGGAGTGTTTTGCTTATTATGAGCTAGTGCCTTATAATTACTCCTTTTTGTCACCTGAACAGAAATATCAAGTACACGATAACTTTCGTCAATTGATTGCCCAGAATCGTGAGGGCAAGATCCATGCATTACAAATTGCCACAGAAAGTAGTATTCGAGCCACGCAAGAACGTTCAAAAAAGGAAATCACAGGTCGATTAAAAGAAATAGCTGAACAACGGATTGACCTACAGACAGATGCATTAGTATCTATGATTGGCGATAGTCAGATTGATTATCGCTTTTTTATTGGCTTCAAATTAATTGCCACAGATGAAGAAGTGAATCTAAAGAGTCTCAAAAAGTCTTTCTTATCTGGGCTTCAAGAATTTGTCTATGGGGTGAATCATCATTTGATGGGGGATTTCGTTTCCTTGTCCAATGAAGAAATTCACCGTTATTCTAAGCTTGAAAAACTAATGGAAAGTAAATTAGCCCGCAGATTTAAAGTTAGACGGGTAACACCGAGTAATCTGACGTATTTGATTGAACATATCTATGGGGAAAAGGGCACACCATTTGAAGAGTATGAATTTCAGTTACCAAAGAAAAAGCTGAAATCAGAAACTTTGGTGAAGCGTTATGACTTATTACGTCCCAGTCGTTGTTTGATTGAAGAAAAACCGCGGTACTTACACATGGAACATGAAAATCATGAATCGTATGTAGCATACTTGACAATCAATACAATTGTAGGAGAGATGGAATTTCCTTCCTCGGAACTTTTCTATTACCAGCAACAACAATTCACGTTCCCCATTGATACTTCAATGAATGTGGAAATCGTGACGAATAAAAAGGCCTTAGCGACAGTTCGTAATAAGAAAAAAGAACTAAAAGACTTGGACAATCATGCCTATCAATCCGATAACGAAACCAACTCCAATGTCTTAGATGCCTTGGATTCAGTGGATGAATTGGAAACCACCTTGGATCAGTCAAAAGAATCCATGTACAAACTGAGTTATGTGGTTCGGGTGAGTGCGGAGTCAGTGGATGAACTAAAGCGTCGCTGTGATGAGGTCTTAGATTTTTATGATGATACCAATGTAAAACTAGTCCGGCCTTTTGGCGATATGATGGGGCTACATGAAGAGTTTCTGCCCTCGAGTAAACGATACATGAACGACTATATTCAGTATGTTACTTCTGATTTTTTGGCGGGGCTTGGTTTTGGCGCTACCCAGATGTTAGGAGAATTGGAAGGAATTTACTTTGGCTATAATGTGGACACCGGTCGTAATGTTTACTTGAAACCGGCATTGGCTTCACAAGGAGTGAAGGGTTCAGTTACCAATGCTTTGGCGGCCGCTTTTCTTGGATCTCTTGGTGGCGGGAAATCCTTTAGCAACAATCTCTTGGTTTATTATGCTGTTTTATTCGGTGGGCAAGCCGTGATTGTCGATCCAAAAGGGGAACGTGGTGGCTGGAAAGAAACCTTGCCAGAAATTGCAGATGAAATTAATATCCTTAACCTAACCAGTAAGCCAGAAAACCAAGGCTTACTTGATCCTTATGTGATTATGAAGAAAAAGAAGGACTCGGAAAGTCTAGCGATTGATATCCTAACCTTTTTAACAGGGATTTCTAGCCGTGATGGGGAGAAGTTTCCCGTTTTACGCAAGGCCATTCGTACCGTTACCCAAAGCGACCAACAGGGGTTATTACAAGTAATCACCGAATTGCGAAAAGACGAATCACCAGTCGCGGAAAATATCGCGGATCATATTGAATCCTTTACTGATTATGATTTTGCCCATTTACTTTTCTCAGATGGTTCGATTACTCAATCGATTAGTTTAGATAAACAGTTGAATATCATTCAAGTGGCGGATTTAGTTTTACCAGATGCAGAGACCACTTTTGAAGAATACACCACCATGGAATTACTCAGTGTTTCGATGCTGATTGTTATTTCAACTTTTGCCTTGGATTTTATCCATAGTAACCGAGAAATCTTCAAGATTGTGGACTTAGATGAGGCTTGGTCGTTTCTTCAAGTGGCGCAAGGAAAGACCCTTTCTAATAAGCTCGTTCGTGCTGGACGAGCCATGAATGCCGGGGTTTATTTTGTGACTCAAAATAGTGACGATTTACTAGATGAACGCTTGAAGAACAATATCGGATTGAAGTTTGCTTTTCGCAGTACCGATATTCATGAAATCAAGAAAACCTTGGAATTCTTTGGCTTAGATCAAGAAGATGAGAGCAACCAAAAACGTCTACGAGATTTGGAAAATGGCCAATGCTTAATGCAAGACTTGTACGGCCGAGTCGGTGTGGTTCAAGTTCACCCGGTCTTTGAAGAACTCTTCCATGCCTTTGATACCCGCCCGCCGGTTCAAAAGAGAATGGAGTGAGGGGATGAAAAAGAAACTTTTTCGGATTGTGGGAATTGTTTTTATTAGCATCGTCACTCTGACAGTCCTATTGAGTTTAGTCGGTACGGTAGCCGAGGCAACAGGACTTGTTGATGATACAGTGAAAGCCGGAAATCTTTATTCCCAATATTCTCTAAACAACTACCAATTAGATTTCTTTGTTGATAGTTCTTGGGATTGGCTACCTTGGAATTGGGGGGATGGCTTAGGAAAGAGCGTAATGTATGGTCTTTATGCCATTACCAATTTTATTTGGACGGTTAGTCTCTATCTGTCGAATGCCACTGGTTATGTGGTTCAAGAGGCTTACAAGTTAGATTTCATTTCGGATACGGCGGAAAGTATCGGGAAGAATATTCAAACACTCGCTGGTATAAACGAAAATGGACTTCAAACTTCTGGTTTCTACTTTGGGTTTCTGTTATTGATGGTTTTGGTATTAGGAGTTTACGTTGCCTATACAGGTCTACTCAAACGAGAAACTACCAAAGCAGTCCGGTCTGTGATCAATTTTGTGATGATCTTTCTATTATCAGGTTCCTTTATTGCTTATGCACCTACCTATATTACGAAAATCAATGACTTTAGCTCAGATGTTAGCGAGGCGGCACTTAGCCTTGGAACTGAGATTGTGGTACCAAATTCGGAAAGCCAAGGAAAGGATAGCGTGGATTTGATTCGAGATAGTTTGTTTTCCATCCAAGTCCAACAACCATGGCTACTGTTGCAATTCGATGATTCCAATCTAGAAGAAATAGGAGAAGAGCGAGTCAATAAGATTTTATCTGTAAGTCCTGATGAAAATAAGGGGAAGGATCGAGAAGAAGCAGTTAAAGCCGAGATTGAAGACAATGACAATGCGAATCTAAGTATTACCAAGACCATGAACCGATTAGGAACCGTGGTTTTTTTGGTGTTGTTCAATATTGGTATCTCCTTCTTTGTATTTTTACTGACAGGGATTATGTTATTCTCGCAAATTCTGTTTATTATCTTTGCGATGTTTCTGCCCATTAGCTTCTTATTGTCCATGTTGCCGACTTATGAAAGTTTGGGAAAAAAAGCGATTATCCGCTTATTCAATACGATTATGATGCGAGCCGGCGTCACGTTGGTGATTACGACTGCATTTAGTATCTCCACGATGTTTTTCAATATTTCGGCTACTTATCCGTTCTTTATGGTAGCTTTTCTCCAAATTGTGACCTTTGCCGGCATCTATTTCAAATTGGGCGACATTATGAGTATGTTCAACCTCCAAAGTAATGATAGCCAGTCAATGGGAAGGCGCGTCATGCGAAAACCGCAAATGTTAATGAATCGAAAGTTACGGCAACTTAATCGAAATGTGGGGCGAACATTGGCTTTTGGTGGTGGTGCAGCAGTTGGCGGAAAACTAGCAAAAGATCAATCAAAATCCAGATTGAAGTCTCCTGGTTTTTCTCCACGAAAGAATCCATCGTTATCGGATAATCCAGAGACTATTAATGAGTCAAAAAAGAATTCTTCAACCTCAAAGAACCAAAAGCAAACCAGAATGAATTTGGCCGGAAGAAAAATCGGCAAGGTACTAGATACCCAATCAATGGTAAAAGACAAAGCACAACAAGTAAAGGATCAAGTAAGGAATACACCAACTAATTTGAAATACAATCTGCATAAAGAAATCGAAAAGACGAAAAAAGCGCCTGAAGAATTCAAGCGTGGACTTGTCCAAGAAAAGACAGAGCGAGCGGAGTTACGAGAAAAACAACGACAACGAAGAGATGCGAAAATGGCTGAAAAGCGGAAAGTATTGGGAAATTCAGCAACCCGTCATAGAAAAAGTAGAATCAATGTTCCGATAAGCGAGGAGACCAAATCTCAGAAAAGTATGATACCAAAGAATGTGCCAGCCAATCGAATTGTAAAAATAAATTCGAATCCTGAAATCAAACGAAGACTCTCAAATCAAAAAGTGAGTACGAAAGAAAACAATCAACCAGTAAGAAAAGTGACTCCTATCCAACAGGCGAAAAAGCGATCCATTCTTGCAAAATCGGGTAGTCGAAAGGTACAAAAAAGGGTGGATTATCGTTCGAAATCAAGGTCGGGTGAGTCTAAATGACCATAAAAAAATTGAGTACAATCTCGTTGACAATCCTGACGATTTTTTTTATGGGCATCTTGATGTGTGTCGGCTTACTATTTGGTGAGGATAGTGAAGGAAATAGCAGTTCTGTTACCTCTCCCGGTGGCAGTAGTGTCTCAGAAGAAGTATTAAAGCATCGGTCACTGGTAGAAAAGTATGCCAAGGAATCGGACATTTCAGATTATGTACCGATTCTTTTGGCGATTATTCAAGTGGAGTCGGGTGGTACAGCAAAAGATGTGATGCAAAGCTCTGAATCAGCTGGCTTACCACCTAATTCTTTAGATACCGAGGCATCCATTAAACAGGGGTGTCTCTATTTTACTTCCTTGGTTAAACGAGCCAAAGAGTTAGGTTGTGATCAAGATAGTATTATCCAAGCCTATAATTATGGTGGCGGATATATAGATTATGTCGCAAAAAACGGCAAGAAGCATAGTTTTTCTTTGGCAGAATCTTTTTCAAGAGAGAAGTCTGGCGGTCAAAAAGTCGATTATCCTAATCCAATCGCGATTAAGGAAAATGGTGAGTGGCGCTATAACTATGGGAATATGTTTTATTGTTTGTTGGTGAAACAATATCTTACCACCAGTAAATTTGATGACGAGACAGTACAAAAAATCTTTGATGAAGCCTTTAAGTATGAAGGTACTGCTTATGTCTTTGGTGGTGCGAGTCCAGAAACGGGCTTTGATTGTAGTGGCTTGACCCAGTGGTGTTACGCCAAAGTTGGTCTGAAACTTCCACGGGTGGCACAAGATCAGTATGATGCCATGGCTCATATTGACCTAAAAGATGCCAAACCAGGTGATTTGATTTTCTTTCACTCAACTTATGATGCTGGTACTTACGTGACTCATGTCGGCATTTATGCAGGGGAGAATCGAATGTTCCATGCAGGCGATCCGGTGGGCTGGACGAATCTTACAGAAACCTATTGGCAGCAGCATCTTATCGGAGCTGGCAGATACAAATAAGAGAAAAGAGGAACGAAAAATGAAGATAAAAATTGAACGAAGTAAAAAAGAGAAGATTCCCAAAAAGAAAAAAGAACGGACGGTTTCAGTGGGCAAGCATCGAAAAATGGTGCTTGTCCTTTGGTTTTTATTGTTTTGTAGTCTCGCTTTTGGGATATACAAAAATTTCACAGCGATTGATCAGCACACGACTCATGAGAAAGTAGTTGTGAAAGGAAAAATAGTGAATACTTCTGGTGTTGAGAATTTTACGATGGATTTTGCGAAAGAGTATTTTTCATGGAAGAATGACAAAGAAGTCATTGAAAAGAGAATGGATAATCTTGGGCAGTATCTTACAGAAGAGGGATTATCCCTAGCTCAAGATATGGTTCGAGCGGATATTCCCACTAGTTCAGAAGTTCAATCCGTAAAAATTCTAGATGTAGGAAAACATTCAGAAGAATTTGTCGTTTCCTTTTTAGTAGAGCAAAAGATTACAGAAGGGAAAAAGTCTCAACAAATCTCTTCTGCGTATCGAGTGACAGTCTTTGAAGATGAAGACGGGAATCATATTGTGACGAGTTTGCCTACCATGATTGCAAAACCTGATAAGGCAAAATATGAGGCAAAACAAATAGAAAGTGAGTCGGAAATTGATGCTAAAACAACAGAAGAAATCATGGAGTTTTTAGAGACTTTTTTCACGCTTTATCCATCAGCATCCGAAAAAGAACTTGAATATTATGTAGAAAATGATGCAATGAGACCTATCAATTCTAACTTAAAATTTTTGGAATTAGTGAATCCTATTTATCAGAAAAATGAGAAAGATTTTCAAATGAATGTTGGAGTAAAGTATTTAAATGAAGTTGAAAAGGTAACAAACATTTACCAATATCAGCTGAAGTTAATTAGGATTGGAAATTGGAGAATTATTGGCTACCGATAATAATTTGTTCAAAGAAGTGGGGGAACGTTGTAAATACTTTATTTAGAGTTTTGTTTTTTATGTGTGAGAAAACTACACGATACTTCTGTTGGATATCAAACTATAAAAGTAATATATAGTTTGAATAGTTAGTTTTTTGTGGAAAACATATTGTAGAAACTTTTTGTTTGCTGACTTTCATCGAGTATAATAAAACTGAAGTTTTCAATTATGTCATTTCAATCAAAAAATTCTAATTTGGAGGATTTAGTAAAAATAATGAACATAAAAAAAGGAATGCTTATAAATAAGGTTTATGAAGTAACAAAAAAGATTCATAAGTCCGTTAATTCATCAATTTACCGTGCTTTTGATAATAAGGCTGATCGATATGTAATCGTTAAATTTCTCGAAAAGAAATCTGATGATCCTGTCAACAGTGAATTATTTCGAAGAGAGGTTCGCTCTCTAGAAAATATTGATAGCCAATTTGTGATTCGATTAATAGATTACGGTGAAGAAGTCAACTTCTATTACATTGTTATGGAGCAATTAAAAGGGTCACAAACGCTAGAGACATATTTATACGAGGAAAATGATAACATTAGCATCCATGATAAGTTAATCCTCTTTCGTAAAATCCTTCTAGGAATGGAAAAATCTCATGATATAGGTGTATATCATAGAGACTTAAATCCTACGAATATTCTGGTGAATGAAGATGAATTGAAAATAATCGATTTTGGAATAAGTAAAATAACTAAATTTATTTATGAAGAAAAAATTACAGTCTCCAATCATTATACTCTCGGCTTTGCTTCTCCAGAACAATTGAATGGGGAAAACGTTGACGGAGCTTCAGATATATTTTCTTTAGGCTCGATTTTATATTATATGTTGTTGTTAGAGAGTCCCTCAACTATTTTTGAAGAACGTATGAAAACAATTGCTTCTACAAGTTTACCAGATAAAATAATCGACATTATTCGAAAATGCACTGAACCATTGATTGAAAATAGATACAAATCTGTTCGGGCAATAATAAACGATCTCGACTTTTTTTTGTTGAGTAATGAATCTAAAAATGAATCGTTATATATCAAAGTTACTTCTACCACTATTAACCAGCTTTTTTCACTTGGAAAAATCTTACTTCAAAGAGAAGATTTGGCTGTTAAATATCTAATAAAAAACTTAAAAGAACCCTATATATACCAAGGTAGAAGAAATGATTGCTATACTTTAATAGGAGATAAAATGAGTTATTATTGTGATCTTAATATCCAGAGATCACTTATTAAAATTATTAGCTGTGATATAATTGACAATTATTCACAGCTAATTAGAGAAAGAAAAAAAGGAATACGAATTTATGCGAAAATTTGTCCAGAAACTATTGAGGTGGCTTTAGAGAAAAGTGAATATTTATCTAATTTAATAAAACAAGTGAATCAAGAATCGGAAAGATATAGAGAAAACCAAAAAAATAGTCGTGATGAAATGAAGCTAATGGAACTTTGGAGTAAGACGCTTCGTACTCAAGATAAAATGATTGAGAAAAATTTAAATATCGGCTCTTACTCAAAGTTAGACTATATTCCTGAATCAAATACTATTGAACTTCACGCTGATCAGATTGATTCATACGAGAAAATTGAACCAGGTGTGGAAATATCAGTTCGCAAAAAAAAATCTACTGATCGGTCATGTTTGGGTATAGTTGATGATATAAATCCGGAAGAATCTGTTATTACTTTGATTCCTATAGAATATTTTTCTATTGATGACTTTGCCAGACAGGGTCCCTTTGGTATAGATGTTACGGGAAATAAAATCCATAATGATAGGTATAAATGGGCTTTGGATAAATTGAAATATAGAAAAAGTGAAAATAAAAGACTATTGGATATTTTAATTAATCCAAATGAAGCAAAATATGATGAGGTTTCATTGATTGAACCAACTAATAATAAAATTGATCCAAGTAATATTAAGGTAGTTGAAAAAGCTTTAGCAGCTAGAGATATTTTTTTAATTCAAGGACCGCCAGGTACTGGAAAAACCACGGTTATTGAAGAGATTATCAACCAAATGATGATAAAAAATGATAATCCTAAAATTTTGATTGCATCTCAGTCACATGTTGCTGTTGATAACATATTAAAAAAAGTAGTTGAAAAATATGATGTAAATCAAATTGTACGATTAGGAGATTCATCAAAAATATCTGAAGATTCTCAAGCTAATAAAGTGAAAGAGCAAACAAAAGGATGGACAGAATTAATCAAACATAACTCAATTAAATTTGCTAGACCATTACTTGAAAGGCTAGCAGAACCAGCAACTTTTCCTTTTGAGGAAATATTTGAGAACGAAATTTCCCAGACGGAAGCCGGTGATTTTAATCAAGGTGCTTTATTTTCAGTCAAACAATTTTTGGAGGAATCTCCAAATACTAGATTAAAAGAATATACTAGCATTTTGAAGGATTGGTATCATAAATTGAATTCGCAAGAGCAATTTGATGATTTATTAGTATCACGTGCAAATATCGTCTGTAGTACATGTACAGGTGCTGCAAATCTTGGATGGGTAACAAATAATGTGTTTGATTGTGTAATAATAGATGAGGCTGCTAAATCGACTTTTCCTGAGGTACTAATTCCAATGGTTCGTGGAAAAAAAATAATTTTAGTCGGAGATCACAAGCAATTACCGCCAATAGTAAATAATCTTGAAGATGGTTCTAAACAAGAAAAACTTTTGGAAAAAAGTCTTTTTGAAGAGCTGTTTGAGAAAACAAATAATCCGAATATAGCAGTAAGTTTAACAAAGCAATTTCGAATGCATCCAAATATTTCTCGGATGATTAAAACAATTTTTTATTCAGAAAATATTTTAGAGTCGGGGGTGGCAGCAGATGAAAGGACAAACTTTTCACGATGGCATGATAAATCAATTGTTTGGCTGTCAACTTCCTTAAAAAAAGAACGAGAAGAAACGGTGAGCGAATCGAAAGCATATTCTAATATGACTGAAGCTCTTATAATTAACAATGAACTAAAAGATCTAAATGAACGATATAAGGATGAAAATGCAAATGTGAAAGTTGGTGTTATTTCTGGATATAATGGTCAAAAATCATTACTTCGTAAAATAATTAAACCTGAGAGCCCTCAATGGACTAATCTAGAAATTTCAATTGAAAACGTAGATGCTTATCAAGGGAGCGAAGTTGATATTGTTTTTTATAGTGTGGTTCGATCAAATCAGAAAAAGCAATTAGGTTTTTTAAAAGATAACAGAAGGTTGAACGTGTCTTTGTCGAGAGCAATGTCTCTATTAGTAATTGTTGGTGATGACATGTTTTTAGAAGGTGTTGCTATAAAAGAACATAACTACTTTAGAGATCTACTAGGCTATATTGAACGTTTTCCTGTTGAGTGTTTTAAGGAGGATACAAGGTGAGAAAATCTAGTATACGTACAAGCGCATTTAAAAAGTGTTCTGAAATACTTCCTACTTACGAAGTGATTGGGTTTTATGAAAAGGCTGTTCCTATATATATTGTGAATTTGAAGTGTGAAATTACTTCAGCAGATAGAATGCCGATTATTCATGATACTTTATTGAGGCTATTTCACCAGGGGATGGATATTAATATAGTAGTTAATTTTTTAGGATTGCAGGAAACTCCTGAAATCGTTGAAAGTGCCCGAATTGATTTAGCTTCTATTGATTTGATAAAAAAAAATACAAACGAATTAACAGAAAAAGGTCGTTGGTATCTTTCTGAGAATGGATTAGAACAGAATAAACAAATATACTTTACTATTGAAATTGACGGTATGACGGGGAAATATGAAAAAAATGGAAAATTTGTAAGCAGTAAAAATTTAGCTGGACAAAATATTTCGGAACTTTATATGAAAATCCCACAACCTGATATCCATAATATTAATAAAGAAGAAATTCGAAATCTTTTTCTAAAAAATAGAGATAAGGAAATGAGAGATAAAAATCAGAAGGTTTCAGACATTTTGGCTATCTCAAGTATCAAAGTAGAATATAGAAGGGTCAATTGTATTGTATTAAAGAAGGAAAAAGATGATTTTAAAGTTTTGGTTTTCGATAGAAATACACATGTCTCTGATTATGATGGACTACTTGAAGATGGGATACGAGGAGAAAATACTTTAGCAAATATTTCAATTAATCCGTATTTTGTAGATAATGAATTGAAACTAGCTGATGATTTGGAACTGACTTTTTCACAGATGATTGATAGTGAGTTTGGACGTGATTATTATGATAATCTAATATTCGATGCAAAGAGAAGCATAACTATGTTTATGCCAATACTTTCGTATATGATTATAAAAGATGACATGATCGATATATTAGTTGAGAAAGCTAAAAGAGGAGTGAAGGTACAAATTTTCTTAACTGGTAGTATTGAAGATAGTGATTCTTTCCAGCAAAGACAAATATCTAGAATAGCTTCCATAAAAATCGAGAACTTCTCAGTGCAGCACATTCCATATTATATGGAGAGTATTATTTTTATTGATGATTATTCCGGATTGTTAACCGAATATAGTAGGGTCTCTCTTTCCGATGAGAATGAAATTTATTCAATTTGTGAAAGATATTCAAAAATTAGTAGTACTGATTTTGTGACGATTAGTAATAAAACTGGAAAATGTTTTTCTAATTCGGAATACGATGTATACAAGTATTCCGATAAAACTTCATTGAGAAATGATTTAATAGAAATTATAGATTCTTTATATCCTCTTGAGACACAATTGAGGAAAAAGTATGGACATTTTATACGGAGAACTGATTCAGAAGAGTTTTCGGAAGTTGAAAATGTTCTTAATTCGAATTTAGCTAAATCCGAAGCAGACTTCAAAAATTTTTCTTCTAACTTGAATAAAATGCTTTATGAACCAATTCCAAATAAAAATAATATATTTTTTTCAAAGTTAAAAATTGACAAACCAGATTTATATACTGCTATTGACAAAATTAGAGTGTATAGGAATTCGATTGAGCATCGTAAACTTGATCCTCGTCAAAAGCCAGTATATGAACAGTATTTGAAAGAAGATTTAGGGGGGCGAGCTCCTTTATTGGTTGAAGGTGGATTTTTGATTTTACAAGGTAAAATTGTTCAAGAGTTACATTCTGCTATCTGTAAGTAAACAAGACTACCATTTTGAACACTGAAGGCGAGCTAAAAAATGAAAAGTAAACAATCTTTCTCAAGTATCTAATGCGAGTAATTGGGCACATCAACTTGTCAAAATACTAAGTATTAGAAACTTGGTTTAATTTTAGAAATGGAGGAAGAATTTTCATGAATAGTATGTTAATAAGTTTTCAAATCTCATTTACATTCATTAGGGCGTCAAAAGTACTAAATTTAGAAGACTGACTTAAATTATCTAAAGAAAGCAGGTTAAGTTGCAAAATAAGTATTGATTTTTGCCTATATCCTTCATTATAGACATTTTTTGAGCTATAAATGGGATTCACTTTTTATCGCTATTATATATTTACTTTTGACACACTGACCACTACGGCAGCAATCCGCATGCGTCTTTTTGGCACACCAATAGCAAGCACGGCAACTACTGCTACCGCAAAATTGGATTAGCTTCTGCCTTGTGTCAGAAGCTAATAATCGTTGTCAACTGACATATAAAAACACCTAATAACTTGGGGCATAGGACTTAGGTTGTTTAGTGTGTAGGTACCATGGTATTGGTAGTTATATGTCTCATTGCCCAAAATCTGCAATTTTAAGTTGCCGTGACATTCTACACAGATTTTCTTAAAATAAATGGATTATAAGGGATGAGAATATGCTGGAAAAAAATATGCAACGAATTCAATTAAGCTGGGTTGAAAACAATATTAATCATAGTTTCAAACCTGAGGAATATGATGATTTATTTAATTATCATAAATTTTCTAAATGGCCTTTTGACTATAACGCGATTATTGGGTGGTCGGATCAAGATATGTTTCACGGGTATATCGAAGGATTTTACAAGGCAGCTGAGAAGTTAGCACGAAATTATCAGGGGGAAGTCGACTATTTAGTTTATCCAGTTATCTTTAACTATCGGCAATATTTGGAATTGGCACTAAAAAAAATATTACCTCTAAGCTGTCGAGTCACTCAGCAATCACTGGTATAAGGGGTAAGTGAGTAACGAATTAGCGTTACTCACTTTTTATTTATCCAAATTACCTATAAAATTGTAGTGAATTTCAATTTTTAAGATTCGATTTCGTTTTGTGCCCTCAGGTTTATGAATAATAATCTTGTCGATTAATTCATATACAATTTCTACAGATAATTCAGTAATTTGGGTATATTTATGAATTCTTTGCATGAATCTAGAAACATCCATACTTTGGTTTTCTTGCATAGAGAGTTGTTGTTTTACGGTAGATATAGAATGTTTGAGGTTAGATTGCTCTAGTTCGTAATTCTGACTCATCTTGATAAATCTTTCATCACTGAGCTTTCCAACAAGGTTATCCTCATAAAGTCGCTGGATAATTTGGTCAATCTCCTCGAAGCGTCGTTCGCTATTTAGTAACTTTTGTCGCTGCTTATTTGTTTGCTTACTAGATTCGATTTTGAATTTATGTTCTAATTTCTTCATAAATTCTCCTTCGTCGAATTGAATTTGATTTATGAGTGAATTTAGTTCAATTAACACTAATTCTTCTAATTCGGATTTACGGATATAATGGGGATTATCGCAACGGTCAAATGTACGAGAATATTTAGAACACTTATAGTGGTCTAAATTTGTGCCATTTTTCTCAAAGGCGCAGTAATAATGCTTATGCCCGCAAGTTCCACAAAAAACCAATCCTGCAAACAGATTTTCATGTCCAGCTTCAAATCTTGGACTGCCCATCACGCGCTTGTGCTGACGCATCTTCTGTACGATATCGAAAGTATCTTGGTCGATTATTGCTTCATGTGTATTCTTGAAGATTAGCCACTCTTCCTTAGGCATCCAGATAATTTTCTTATCTTTATAAGATTTTGTTCGAGTTTTTCCATTGACCGTATGACCTAGATATTCCATTCTAGATAGAATCTTCACAATTGTATCACGATGCCAACCGTAAGGAGAGTAGCTTCGAGCTGTTGGGGCGTCGCCTAATGAGATTCGTCTTTGAGATGGCGTTTCAACCTTATCTTCAATTAAAGCCCTAGCAATTTTAGGTAGACTTTTGCCACTCTTAGCCTCGTTAAATATTCGCTTAACGATTTCTGCTGCAACTGGATCGACAATCCAATTCTTAGAGTTGTTGGGGTCTTTCTTGTAACCATAAATTGCATTTGTTGTCATTCGCTCACCAGCCTTAGCTTTCGCTTGCTTAACCGCACGAATTTTCTTGCTCGTATCGCGAGAGTACCAGTCATTAAATAAGCTTTTAAGCGGCAGTAGGTTTGCATCGTTATCTGTCTGATGGTCGCTATCTATTCCGTCACTTACAGCAATGAATCGGACATCATTATCTGGAAAAGTAATCTCGGTCAATCTACCTGCATCAAGATAGTTTCGAGCTAATCGACTTAGGTCTTTGACAAGAAAGCTCTTAACTTTACCCGCCTCAACTAATTCAATTGCTTTAGAGATTGCCGGTCGGTATTGGATAGTCGTTCCACTAATACCGTCATCAATAAAGTAAATTGGATTAGGTAGTTTCTTTTTAGCTATCTCTTCACTCAAGATTTTCTTTTGATTGATAATCGAGTTACTATCACCAGTATTACCATCGTCTTGAGATAACCGGCAATAAACAATCGTTATATCCTTTAAATTTGTTAAATCTACCTCCGTATATTCTTTAATTGTCAAAGTGCTGTTATTCATATAAGCGTCCTCCTAATTGTTGTTAATTTTAGATTTCACCTATAACCCTGGTGACAGTATAACTCTGTTTGGGGAAGAAGTGGAGTCTTGATTTTATCTATTTTCCATGTAAAATAAGTCGCTCAACCAGTTGTTTTAACGGCTTTTTACCAACAAATTTTCACTTAATAATATAGGTGGTGTTACCAATTTTAATCTGCTTGTTCATCAGTAATGCCTCCTACCATAAAATCTTTGAAATCATCTAAAGTAATTACTTGAAATAGTTCCCAATAGTCTTGTAATTCTTTTTGGATTCTTTGTTCTATTGCAAGTTTGCGTTTTTCATCTGGCACAACCCAAAGCACTAAAGGGAAGACGCCTGTTTCTTTTTGCTCAATATTGAGATTGTAGTAACGAATGTATTGCTTAGATTTGTTAATGACGCGTGCTAGGCTTTCCGTGTTTTTATCTACCTCTACAAAATAGTTGTAGAGATAATTGTCTAGCGAAATTTCAATATAGCAATCTGGTTTTAGAATCATCCGTCCTGCATAACTGTCTAACCAGCCTCGCCAACAATTCGGCTCAAACTGAAACTTATCGATTGACTGAACTAAATGCTTGTTTTTCAGTTCGGTTAATTGCACATAAATTTCAGAAATTGCTAAAGTATGCTCTAAGTGGTGCCAAGTTGGCTCGTAGTGATTTTGTCGAGCGATGGCAAGGGATGGTTTGAAATGCTTCAACCACTTCAACCCTTTAGTTGAGATCATCCAAACAAATGAACCACTACCAGCTCTAACGCCGCCAATTCGTCTATCTAAGTGTCCAAATATATCCTTTTTCATTTAGCTTCTTAGTTGTTAAATTTGCTCTTCTTAGTGCAGTTGAACTGCTCACACTATCTGCAAAATAGAGCCTAGCAAGTTGCTTAGTTGTGGCATATTTTGCCTTAAGTAGAAACTTAAGTATCTGTTCTTCTTTGGCAGATAACTCAGTTGGTTTCATATAGGAAATCCTTTCTGCACTAGGAGCTATCTCCGTATGTAAATATAGAGAAATACGGAGTAAGTCCTGTGCAATTTATGTTTAATAATGGCGATTTAGCGCCGATAACTTGTATTTACTTATGGTCGTGAACCGAATACCGAAACGAACGGTTAAATCTTTTTAAATCAATCTATTCATCTGTTATTTTCTTCCTTCTGCCGATGTTTCTAGGTGGCGATTTAGCTAGTTTGTTGCTTGTATTTAATTCGTCATAGCCAAATTGTTTGGCAATCTGAGTTTCAATTTCAGAAATCGCCACACCATATTTAACTGCATTTTGAACAACTAAATCCATGTAATTTCTTATCTTAGGTGCTGGCGCGAATGTCTTGCCAAGGAGCCAATTCGTCGAATTACCGCCATTATGGAGCTTCACATAAATATGGTATTGCGGGAGCGAGTAGAAATCTTCTGCCATGAGTTCAGGTGCCTGTCGAGCCATATCTTGCGCATCATTCATGTCTAAACCAAAACAAATCTTATTTTTGCAGTTGGCATCAATCGCCATTTTAATCTCTTGGGTGAGCTGATGGCGATATTGATGGGCAAGGGTTAAAGCCACGCCAAGTCCTCTAGCTTGAATTAATGCATCAGATAAACTAGTTGGTAGTCTCAAGTAATCTTGGAGCTCATCAATAAACAGTGAGACTCGGTGGCGTTTTTCGGGCGGAATACTCGCCCTGTGGAGGGCTAAACTCCAAGTTAGGCTCACTATAATAGAACCTAGGAAACGAGCCGACTCAGCGCCTAGAACGCCTTTATTAAGCGAAACTAAAACCACTTTACGTTTAAAATATAGATCTGCCAAGCTAAATTTGTTATTCGTTTGTCCAAAAAGATATTTCAAGCTTGGATGGATAAAGATTTGCCTTAGTTTATTTAAAACAGGTGAAATAAGTTGCGTTTGTTCGCCTTGACTAAGGCTGTCATAATAGCTCCAGAAACTTTCCACACCAAATGGATCGTGAATTTGTTTAAGAACCGTTTGGCGAAAGCTCTTGTTCGTTAATAGCTGAGGCAACATCAAAAGGGTGG
The DNA here is from genome assembly GCF_001544295.1 of Enterococcus pseudoavium NBRC 100491. GTDB lineage: Bacteria > Bacillota > Bacilli > Lactobacillales > Enterococcaceae > Enterococcus_A > Enterococcus_A pseudoavium. Next base: position 16,155 of record NZ_BCQF01000025.1, on the reverse strand, counting down.
CATGTTTCGTTTTAGCTAGTGTTAAAATCGCATGACTTAAAACATCTGAACTACGAATCCCCCAATTGTCTGAAAACAAGTCTTGGAAGATTGCCATTAAGTGCTGAGTTAAAAGTTCTGGTGAAATGCCGTATTCCAGTAAGTCGAAGGGATTGATACCAATCAGGCGCTCACTGGTTGGATCGATAATTACTAAATCATCTTCACGAGCTTTTGGAAAGCGTTCTAATATATCTCGAACGAGGTCGCCCTTTGGATCAATTATGAGTGCCGAATTGCCACTTTCAATATCTGAAAGCGCCAATCGCAACATGGCAGTACTCTTACCAGAGCCTGTACCACCAAGTAAAACCGTATGAAACAGGGAATCACTACCAGAAATACCTAATTGTTTAGTTTCTAATGAGTTATTTAATGTCGTCGTTTCACCGAAAATCCGCTTATGGTTTTGTTTCAACCCTAGGGGTGGTAAAATGACCTTTGGATGAAGCTTCGCAAACCCATCTAATTCCTCATTGCCACTCGGGAATAATCCCAAGCAGGCAAGTTCAAGTGTCGATAATTTGAGCGGAAATTGGAGCGGTAGGCGAACTTCATCTATTTTTGTAGGCGAAATTGGTTTAAAGCGCATTTTAACTTCGCTAGATTCTAAGATTTTAAAACAGCCGATTAATGATTTAAGATTAGCGAGATAGTCTGAAGTCGATCCAATCCGCAGGCTACAGCTAAATTGTGGTTGCGATTGCTTATCTGTCAGCTGTTTTCTGGTTTCAGTAGTAATTGGTGGGAGGTTGCCAGTAATGGCTTGCCACCAAGTCGTGTGTGGATTTGGTAGATTCTTAGGCAAGGGGTGTGGCGCAAAGCTTTTACCCACAATAATCTGAATAACCACTGTATCTTTGGTATTTCTAGTGAGTGTTGCTAAAGTCGTCCGCAGAAAATTGTCGCATTCTTTGACTTTTAATGTTAATACTTGGCTAGTTAATCCCAGGGCGTAAGCAGATTTAATAGGTTGTCGCTTGGCGGCTTGGCTAAATTGAAACTTTTTATGACTAGAAAATAACTGAGTGATATTTCTTAAATCTTTTGTTTCCCCCCAATTAAGTGAGTAATCTTGTTATTCTGACTTCTAATTTCCCACACAAAACTCTTTCGACCTGTTAGACCCGAAAGGTGTGCTAAGGTATCCACAACCTCTTGAAATTCTAGTGGTCTGAGAAATGAAACTTCTTGCCACTGGATATTTTCTAATTGTTGTTTCATTGGCTTAACTCCAATCTTTCCAGCGTTTGAGACGAAATAGAATCGTTACGATAGCTATTACAACGATTAGGATAATTAGCACCCACCAGACTTCGAGCAACAATTTGACTCCCCAATTGATTCCAACACAAGCAATGATGAACCAGAAAATGGATGAACTTATTTTGGTTGTTGGTTCTTTTTCTTTGTTTAGTTTCACCCATCCTCACGCTCCATTTCAGTAAAATCTTTAGCATTTACTTTGTAGGCTGGAACAGGGAAATCCCTGATTTTAACATCACTAGCCACCTCATTACCCCAAATATCCCAGCCGTGTCTTGGACGTCTGGCGAATAGTTCTAGGTAGTTGCCTTCAGAACAGCGCTCAATAATGCCATAAACTTCTTCGGGTTTGTGACTATGATCTTGAAGGGGCATAAAGCCCCAATTCATCTGTCCTTTAAACTGAATCGGTGCTTTACCACGCGTACCGAGTAGTAAATGCTCTGTGGAGTTTCTAAGATATACGCCTAGCCCTAATCTTGGTTTTACCCACGTATAAATGCTACGAGGTTCAAAGCCCCAAGCACGCAGCACATCGAAGCCGGCTTCCAAAGTCGCATTAGTCACCCAAAGCCAACAATGTGCATTTTCTTCGGTTAAATCGGAGATGGGCATCGCTTTAATCCGCTCCAGAGTCATTAAGTTGTAGTGTTTAATTGCCCCTCGAGATTTACCTTTCTGTTGGATATCCCAAGGCGGGTCTGCCAAGATTGTCTTATATTTTGTTGGATTTTTTGTAGTATTGATTGTTTTTTCTGTCATTTAATTTCATCCTTTCCTTTAACTGAACTAGAAAGATTTCAAGCAGATTTTTTTGCCTAAAATCTCTCCGATTTATATAGAAAACATAGTAAAAATGCAAATTTTGAGCGACCAAAATTAAAAGCGATACGAATCACTCTAACAGGGGTGAAATAGGCAAAAATTGCATTAGTTGTCCACTGTTGTAAAAATTACTCTCGTTTATGTCGAGACACTTCATTCAGCATATCTCTACTAGCTTCAAAAGCTTCAGCATCTAAGTCCGATTTAATTTGAAGTAAGGTTGTATAGAACTCTTCTTCCTCGGTGTATTCTGTCTTTTTTGTTTTAGATTTACCTCGATATTTATTAATTAAATCTTCAACAAACCAGTAGGCAGATAATGCAGAGTAGAATATACCCATAGCTAAAAAGAAGAAAAATACTCCTGTAATAATATCTATTTGCATGTTAGTAGCCTCCTAAGCGGTTATTAGCCTTAATTGTGTACTGGTCAACGATAAATCTCAGTCGATTTTCAGCAGTTGGTGCAATAGCAGACAATTGAGACTCAAGCAGTGATAAATTAGCGATATTAGTCATTGCAGTATTTGTCACTAAAGACATCCCATTTTCAAGAATGTTCCTTTTTACTACCGCCTTAACAATCTGGCAAGCCTCATTATGAATCTGACGTTTAGTAGCAAGTGGCATATGTTCAGTTGAGAAGTTTGCAGGACTAAGTGATGTTGAGAATTGATTTTGTTGTTGTGGGTTCATTTTGGTTGCCTCATTTTGATTTATTTAGCTAGGCGCCTTAGCTATGGTAAAATAATAGCAACAGAGACAAATCATTTGTTGCTTTTTTATTGCCAATATTCTTGCCAATTTGAATCTGATTTGGAGGTATCTTTAATGTTTAATATTCCAACCTATTTTGAGACTCTTTTTAATCTTTCAAAAAGAAATGATTGGACGACACCTAAAAATTTAAGCGAATCACTTACACTATTACTTTTTCCAAACGTTAAAGCCTATGAATATAGCGGATTTTACAACAAATTCTACAATGGTAAAAACAAGGGTGTCCTAGTTTACGAAGGCAGCCAAAATGAAATTAAGCAAGTCTCACATGATAAATATATTTTCAAAATGGCAGACAATTTTCGTTCACTGAATTTTAAAAATAAAAACTTTAATCCTGAAATATTTGCGAAAAATCTAATTGATAAAATAAAAGACGCCACCAATCTTAATGGTAGCGTGCGTTCTAGCTTGATTCGTTCATATAGTATAAATTGCCATGAAAACATTTATTTATTTTTAGCTGAAAGCTTATATTATGCGTTATTAGCTCAAAACGATAAAAATGCAATTTATGTAAAACCTAAAAGCTTAATGGATAACGGCCTGAACTTTGATGATGAGCCAGTTTGGAAAAGAATAATTAGCGAAGAAACCTTCTTAAGTGAGGAATTCTCGCCTAGGTTTAAACAGACAGTAAACCTGTTAACAGATAAAGAGGTTGATATCTTTTTGAGGTTACTAGAACTAGTTGTACTAGATTCAGATGAGGAATACTATCTTTATGCACCTGTTACAGATGAAGAGGTTGAACTTTACAAGAAGTATGGGATAGGTGATCGGGAATTTTTCAGTATGAAAGAAGCGGGCTTAATAAATCTTGGTGAAAGAGTTGATAACAAACTAACAGCTTATGATTCTGATTTCTGTGGTTTCCAAAATGACAATCTAGTTGTAGCTATTCAAGCAGAGAAAATTGAGTCTTATCAACTTAATTACAAAAGCTATGCTTTTACGCAAGTTGGGTTAGATCTATTGGGACTTGCAGAAATAGAAACAAGCGACCTGTTTTTTACAGAACTTGCGAAGCTAGTAAAACAAAACTATGCGAATGCTCCTGTTAAAGTTCACTTATTTAGTGTTGAAGACATAGAAGATGCTGAAGATATAGAAATGATTGATTTTAGTAAAGACATATTGCAATAGAAAACAGAGCTCTTATCTTGTTTATTAATATAGCAAGATAGGAGCTTTGCTATTAATCTTTTAAATCAAAGATTCGTTATGAACTTTAAATCCAAGTTGTTCAAATTTTTGTATTTGTAAATCCATATTGCCCTTTATTTTGTTGCTATCTAATAAGACAGTTATGTCTTTACGAGCTCTCGAGCACCCCACATAAAAGAGTTTATAAGCACTCAAAATTCCATATACTTGAGATTCTTTAAAGCATTTTTTTGCGTTAGTCACATTTGGATTGGATATGAATGTTTGATATTCTAGAAAACAGAGTTTATTAAATAAATCGTTCTCCTGAAACATTGTCATTATACTAGAGGCAGCGCCTTTTAAGTAATCTTCATGAGCGGTGAAACTATCCCTCTTTAAATTGTTAATTTTCATCCCTACTTTTTCAGTAATTTTAGTTAATTCGAAAGAATATTGATAATAAAATTCTTCTAATGATGTGAGTGAGAGTTCGGTATCTGACCAAATATCAAAAAAATTATACATACTCACATGTGGATTATAACTATCATCGGCAACAAAAATAACTTCATCGTGACTTTCTCCTTTTACGCCATGTTGTGTGGATACTTTTGGGTACTCCAAATAGTTATAAAGTTTTATTACTTCTTCGATAGGCACATCCAATGCATCAGAATAACTTTCATCTTCCATAATCTCGCTTAATGTTACTGCTGATTGTGGAATTTTTTCTTTTAGAAAAATCAAGACATCTTTGATAGATTTTTTTGAAGAAGATACTATCAATGCTAATTCTTCTAGAATTGCATTTAAAGTAACTTTATCTTGATGGCTAGACAGCTTCCAGTCTTTTAATCCAATCGTTGACTGTTCATCCTTAATTTTTTGAACGATTACACCGTAGTTATTAGATGCATAGTTATTATTAATAAAAGCTACTGAAAAAATAAGTCTTATCAAAGAATCAGGATTATCTTTAGTATTGTCTGTTAATACATCTACTACGCCATACTTTTTACTAAAAGAATAGCGATCCATCTTACTAAACGTACTATATAAGGAAGGGCAACCTATTTTCTGAAATCTAGATTGATTAGATAAGAACAAAGTTAATGAATTCGGATACTCATCCAAAATTTGAGTTAATTTTTCATCAACATCGTTGCAGATAATTACTCTAGGATCAAAATTAGGAGCAATCTTGTTCATATCCTCAGAAACATTTTGAACAAAACTGGAATCATTGTATATATTATTTAGCAGAGTTATTATTTTGGGAATTGAACGGTAGTTAGTAGTTAAAGCTTTACTAGAATCAAATTTTAAAAACTTTGGTTCAAAGCTACCATCATAATTTTTGTAAATTTGCTGCATCTTATCACCGAATAGATATAAGATTGTTCTTTTTTCGTTTAAGCTTTCATAAAAAATATTTAGAACATCTGCGGTTGTATCCTGATATTCATCAATGAAAACGTACTGGAATTTGTATGATAATCTATTCTGTATCACTTTATATTTTAGAATAATTTTACTTGAAAATGAAATAAGGTCATCGTGGCCTAAGCCGCCATAATATAGGGAACTAAAGCTATTTTCATTGTAATATATATTTGTAATATTTCTTCGAAGAACATCGATACTCAGGTCTCCGTATTTTTCAATATATTTTTTATTGCTTTCAGTCTGATTTTCTTTAGCCTCTCTATTATCAATTCTTTGTTGTATACTATCTTGGTAAGTATCAAAATATAAGTCAATAATTTCTTGGCTACCAAAATATTGTTTCATAAAATTGTTTAAAAATGAGTGAATTGTTGAAATAGAAATATTAGGAGAAGAAAAACTCTTAGAAAGTTCATCTGCAGCTCTATTGGTATACGTTATACATAATACATTGTCTTTGGAATTAATCGAAATAATGTTATTAATCATTTCTCGAATAGTGGTTGTTTTACCACTGCCTGCGGGAGCATTAACGATGAAAAAATTTTCTATTTTTCTAACCACTTCAACCCCTCCTCAATATAGTAAGGTAATGTATCCATTAATTTATTATTTAATACAGCAGAATACATAAAATCTGTTTTATTTTTTGAAGTACTATTAACGATGTGCCTTACTCCAATAAGGTCATCAGTGTTAGGGATCGAATATTTTAATTTATCCCTATTTCTTTTATCTTTCCACTGTTCCTTTGTCGATGTATCAAATACCTTTACATCATACAGTTTGCATAGCATTGCTTCTTCTAACGTTCTTGTATAGCCGTCCTTTTCACCTTGGAAAGTTAAGCATATGTTATCGCCTATTAAAACATATGGTTCATTATCCTCTCTACAGGAGTAAATTTCTTTAATAGTTTTTGTGTTTTCGGTTTTTACTTTCATATTTAATAATTTATTTATGGAATCGTTTGTAGATCTGGAAACTTCTATTTCATTTTTAGTATTACATTCTTTTCCATAATCTATATCTGTTATTATTAGAGATTTTATATCCAAATATTTTAGAATAGGTTCATAGTTAACTGCGTACGCCCCTCCAACTTGAACAAATGAAAGATACTGACTTTTTAGTTTAGGAAATGGTGTTTGATCAGCTTTCAAAAGACTATTAATAAGCATCCGTTCCGTATCGCCTTCATACAAAATAACTTTATCCGCAAAAATAATATCTGGAAAACTAATTGCATAAAAATAATTGTAAAAATCCAACAATTCAGGCATACCTTCTAAATTATTATGAAAACTTCTTAAATCATATAATGAACACTTGAAGCTATTAACTTTTCTAAGTACCCTTAATTGAGATAACTTTGCACCTCTAACAACTTCATGCGAGTGTGTAGTAATAAAACCTTGCAATTCTGGTTTGGAGGCAAAGTAAGTAAGTAAATATTGTGAAAAAACATATTGCATTTGGGGATGCATATGAGATTCTGGTTCCTCGATTACAAAAAGATTAACCAACAATGGATCAATTGTTTTATTAAATTTTTCTAGTTGCAAATGCATATAGATAAGATTGCTATACCCTAATCCTTGTGATGATTCATTTAAATAGTGGTCATCCAGCATATATTGGGCACTTGTGATGTTTTTAAGTAGTGATTTAAGAGAATCTTCAGTGATGTCCATATTAATAATGATTTCGTTTGTCTGACCACCGTTCGTCATCAAAATTGAAGACATAGTTTCTTTAAGAGAGTCAATGGAAGTGCTTTTTATAATTTGTTCGATATTTTCATTTTCAATAGCCTCCAATATTGTATCGGGCAAACTTTCAATTGTTTTTCCCCAATTTTCAGCTTCACTAGCAATATCAACAATATTTTTACTTAAAATTTTACTTCTGTCCGTACTAGTATCATCTAAGGTTCTTCCAGCCATAATTTTTTGAAAATTGAAAAGCTTTATGAAATCTTTACGATCAATCTTTCCGCCATTTTCGAAGTTACTATCTGTAAATCTAATGGTTTCTGATAGGGATTCAAAATATACTTTCAAAATTATTTTTTTAATATTTTTATCGTTATTATTTTCAGGATCTGAAAGTATTTTTCTGATGCGATGTTCTAATTTATCGTAATGATTTATTAGATTCTTTCTAAAAAGAGAGTTATCTACATTATATTCATAAACAAAATAGAAACTGGAAGAAGATGGATCAAGATCCATTATGTAGTCAGCGAAATTTCTTATATCATCATTTGTAACATCATAATCAATTTGAAATTTTAGTTTAATGGGCTCAATAATTACTTCATTCTTTTCATCTGTATTAGGAAAAATCAAATTATGAATATTGGAGATAATATTTTCTTTTTGAGTATCTTCTTGAAAATAATTTAATATTTGTGGATAAACATCATTTACCCACTGTTGAGTATTAACTACAGAAAAATCTTCACCGGATAATTTTTCGGTACCAAAATTAAAAACACAGTTCAGAAGTTCGACTAGTGAAGTCTTACCACTATTATTAGCTCCAGCAAGAAATGTAAGTCTATCTTCCAAATTAAACGTGGCATTTGAAATTTGCCTAAAACCTGAAATTTCGATAGTTTTAATCTTCATACTATTCTCCAATTGTTCATCAATATTTGTTTTATTATATTTTAACACGTTATGTACGTAAATACTAAAGAATACCTGAGTATGATCTATCCGTAAAACCCATGAAAATAGCGGTTTTATGGTATAATAGCACCAATAGTCGTTTTACTATTTAATAGCATTCTGTAATTTAAAGTAAAAGACAAAATATTTATCAAGAGGAAGTGTCAAGATGTTACGAGATAATCAACAATTTAATGAGTCAATCAAATCAAATTCTGCTTTTTTGGACGAATTACGTCAAAAAATGCCAGAGTTTTTTACTGCTACCAAATATGATGAAGAAGGTAATGTAATTGAATCATCAGCCTTTGATAATGATAAATTCCAACAAGCCTTAAAAGAACATAATATTGATGAATTATCCAGTGGGTACCGACTGGATTTTATCGGCAAGAACTATGCCAAGAAGCAAGCCGGAGAACGCCCAACAACCGTGATTGTACCTGATAATGACCATAACCAAAAAGAAGAAAACATAAATAGCAAGAATTTGTTTTTTACTGGCGACAATTTAGAAGTCTTGCGCCACTTACAACAGAATTATGCAAATAGTGTGGACTTTATCTATATCGATCCCCCATATAATACCGGTTCAGACGGCTTTGTTTACCCTGATAAGTTTGAGTATTCCGATGATCAACTTAAAGACATGTTTGCTTTAAACGATGATGAGCTTAAACGTTTGAAGTCGATTCAAGGAAAGGCAACTCACAGCGCTTGGTTAACTTTTATGTATCCGCGGCTTTACTTGGCAAAGAAAGTATTAAAAGACACAGGCGTTATTTTTGTATCCATAGATGATAATGAGCAGGCAAATTTGAAGTTGTTGATGGATGAGGTTTTTGGGGAAGGGAGTTTTGTACAAGAAATATCATGGAGGAGAACGGATAATCAACCGAATATAGGACAAGTCGCAAAGGTTAAGGAGTATATTTTAGTATATGGGAAAAATATTTCATCTTTAGTGTATGGAAGATTACCCTTATCTGAAAGCGCCCTAAAAGAATATCGTTATGAAGATGCTTATGCAGTAAAATTCCGCAGAGGAATCTTACTGGATAAGACTCGCGGACGCCACTCTTATCCAGTAGAAACAAAGTCTGGAAAAATCCTTACGGGTCCTTGGATGGTTACAGAAGAAAAATTAAAAGAGATGGATAGCAAAGGTGAAATTTATTGGACAACAGGTGGAGACGAACAACCTTATTCAAAAATATATCTGAAAGATAATAAGGGTGCTATACCAAATGATTTTTGGGGAATTGAATACGGTACGAACCAACGAGCAAGTTTAGAAGTAGAATCGCTTCTAGGAAAACGATTATTCGATTTTCCAAAACCAACAACGCTAATTAAAAGGACCTTGAATTTAGGTACTAAACCAAATTCTATTGTATTAGACTTCTTCGCTGGTTCTTCCACAACGGCCGATGCTGTCATGCAACTGAATGCCGAAGATGGAGGAAATCGCCAATACATCATGTGTACTTTGCCTGAACCAACCTTTACGTTGAATTCTGATGGTAAAGAAGTTCCAACAAAAGGTGGCGCAACTGCCTACAAAGCTGGTTATAAATCAATTGACGAAATATCTCGTGAACGGATTATTCGTGCAGCAAATAAAATCAAAGAAGAAAATCCTTTACTTACTGAATCGCAAGATTTTGGCTTTAAGCATTACCGTGTGGTGCCTCCTACCCAAGAAACCCTTGAGAAAATTGATTATGATGACCAATTACAACTAGACCTATTCGATGACATGATTGACGCATTCTCAAGTGAAAAATTAGGTGTCGCAGGGAATGCAGATGGGTTTGATACCATTTTACACACTTACCTTGCGAAAGATAACTACAAGTTTGATGTACCATTACAGATGAAAGACTTTGCTGGAATTCAGTTACCTTATGTGAACAATCAACGTATTTACTTAATTGCGAACAATTGGCGAGCAGAGAATACGAGAGCTTTGGTCAATGCGATAGGTAAAAATGAATTAGTGGTTCAAACCATTGTTGTCTATGGCTATACCCTGGAAATGGAAAGCTTACGAGAATTAGAGATTGCACTCAATCAACTAGAGAACAAAGTCAATCTGCAAGTGAGATATTAGGAGGCAGTAAAGCATGAAAATTCTATTAGAAGAATTACCCCATCAGCTGGAAGCTCTCCACGCTTTAGATGAAGCGTTTTATGGTTTGGATGACCGCACGGCAGATCCAGATAAAGATTATGTGTATGCCAATCCGATTATTAAAGGGCGAGGAAATGAAAATACGAACATTGATATCAAGATGGAAACGGGAACAGGTAAAACCTATGTCGGTGTCCGTGCCATGTATGAGTTACATCAAAAATATGGCTTATTCAAGTTTATTGTCGTGGTTCCAAGTCCAGCGATTAAAGAAGGCTGGAAAAACTTTATTGAAGCGGATTATGCCAAGCAACATTTCTCACAATTTTACGAAAATACTCAAATCAATCTCAATGTAATCAATGCTGGCGACTTCAATAGTAAGAAAGGTCTCTTGCCAGCTCATTTGGTTGAATTTATCGAAGGTGACCGCTTGAATTCATCAACCATTCAAGTGCTATTGATTAATGCTGGCATGCTCAATTCTTCCTCGATGAAAAAGGACTATTCTCAAACATTATTGTCTGGCTGGACATCGCCCTTAGAAGGACTCAAAGCCACTCGACCAATCGTGATGATTGATGAGCCACACCGTTTTCCAAGAGATAAGGCGAACTATAAGTCGATTACAGCAGTCGAACCGCAAATGATCATCCGCTTTGGGGCGACTTTTCCTGATATAAAGGTTGGGAAAGGCCGTCAAGCAACCATCGTGAAAGACTATTACCGCAAACAACCTCAGTTCAACCTCAATGCGGTCTCTTCTTTCAATAATGGCCTGGTTAAAGGAATTGATGTCTATTACCCCAATGTGACTGAAACGGAATCTAAGGAACGGTATGTGGTCGAATCAGTTACTAGCCAACAGCTCGTTCTTAAGCACAATTCAACTCTCTATACTTATGGTAAAGGTGATGACATTGGTTTTGATGGGGACATTTATTATGAGGGAGCTAAGAGACTATCAAATGGACTTGAATTGGAGAAGGGTATGGCTTTCTTACCTGCTACAATGACGAGCTCCTACCAAGAACTCATTATTCGGGATGCCATTGAGAAGCATTTTGAAGCAGAGATACCAAACTTCCTACGAGAAAATGAGTTTCAACCGAAAGTCAAAACCTTGTCACTCTTCTTCATTGATTCGATTAAATCGTATCGCGATGAAAAGGGATGGTTAAAAGAACTATTTGAGAAGCACCTTCGACGCAAAGTTGAAGCGTTGATTCGTGAGTTTCGCTTGAAAAAGTTACCTCGGGAACAAGAATACTTATCTTTCTTACAAGCGACCTTGGCTGATTTAACGGAAAATGTTCATGCGGGTTACTTTGGCGAAGACCGTGGTTCGGGAGATGAAGCTATTCAAGCTGAGGTGGATGACATCTTAAAAAACAAAGAAAAACTACTGTCGTTCAAGGATGATAAAGGGAATTGGCAGACTCGTCGTTTCTTATTTTCTAAATGGACTCTCCGCGAAGGTTGGGATAATCCCAACGTCTTTGTGATTGCTAAATTACGAACCTCAGGTAGTGAGAATTCTAAGATTCAAGAAGTTGGTCGTGGCTTGCGCTTACCAGTGGATGAGAATGGTCATCGGCTTTTGCAGGATGAACTTCCAAGTAGATTACGTTTCTTGATTGGCTATGACGAGAAAGACTTTGCTAATAAACTAGTTGCAGAAGTCAATGACGATGCTGCAATTAAGTTAGATGAAAGTAAACTAACCTCCGCTATGATTCAACTAATTGTTGAAAAAACAGATAATTTAGATGAAGAAACTTTATTAGAACAACTCGATGCTGCCAATATTATTAAACGTAATAACGACTTTAAAGAGAATGGCTTTGAAAAGTTGATTGAACTGTATCCTACTTTAACTGAAGCTACACAAGTTAGAAAGGGAAAAATCACCACAGGTGGTCAAAAAAATCAACAGCGCATCAAACTTAATAAAGAAAATTGGAATAAAATGCGTCATCTATGGGAACATTTTTCAAACCGCTATATGTTAGAATTTGATCGAGTCAATGATGAAGCCTTGCAGTTGCTCATTGATGAAATGATCCAAAATAAAAATAATTTTACATTTCAGTATCCAGAATTCACTCGAAACGAATTGTATTATAATGACGATAATGGTGAAATGCGGGTACGTGAACAAACAGCCAGTTACGATGGTCGTAAGCCAATTGCTGGTATGAAATATGGTGAATTTTTATTAAAATTGACCCAACGCACTAAATTGAAACCAGCGCAATTGCACAAGAGTTTATTTAGTGCTTTAAAAGAAACCTATGGTGGCAATAAAGATTATCTAAATGAGTTAACGCTTAGTAATTTAGTACGTGACTTCAAAGATCGATTTGAAAAACGCTATGCTCAAAGCTTTCATTATCACGATTTAGAATTTCAAGCAAGCACTTCTGTTTTTAATGCGGCAACTAATGATTTTAAAGAGGATATTTTAGCAACTGTTATCGGTGTAAATGAAGACAATGACGTAATAGACGATGGCCGACAACTCTATGAAATTCCACCACTTCGATATGATTCAGCAAATCCTGAAAGAGAACTCTTAAAGCGTGGCTACGATTCCAATATTATTTCTTTCGGTAAATTGCCTAAAAAAGCGATCCAAGTACCAAAATATATGGGAGGAACAACTACTCCTGACTTTGTTTATATTGTTGAGAGAGAAGATGAGTCACACGTTTATTTATTAGTCGAAACCAAGGCGGAAGGCTCAGGTAAACGTCTTAGCGATGAGCAGATTGTGGCAATACAAGAGCGCTTCTTTGGGGCATTGAAACAATATGATGTCGAATACCAGGAAGCAACGGCAGCACAAGATGTATACGATAAATTAAGAAAGGTGGCGAAGTTAAATGACAAATAATTTGATGGATTTAGGGAGAACTGGCGAAATTGCTAAAACGGGTGCCAAACCTAAATTGCCTACAACGATTCCGAATTTAACAGATACGATGCTCGATGTGTATCGTATACCACTAAAATATTTGTATTATAACGATGAAAATGGGCGTATTTCCACACAGATTAAAAGAGAATTTGGTACTTTAATGGCTCAAACCGATGAAACGAATCCTGACTACAACAACAAGATAGCAACGTTTATTGAAGAAGATAATGCTACTGCTTTAAAAAAGACTAAAAAATCGATCAAAGAAAAAGGCCAACAAGTTTATGGTTATGTACTGCAAGATGGGCGTATTATTGACGGTAATCGTCGTTTTACTGCATTGAGACAACTACAAACAGAAATTGGTACGAGTCAATATTTCGAAGCTGTCATTCTACCCTTTACTTATGATGCAAAAGCTAATCGAGCTCAAATTAAACGACTAGAGCTGGCAATCCAAATGGGCACGGAAGAAAAATTGCAATATGACCCTGTTGATTTAGCAGTAGATATCTACCAAACAATTATACGTGATAGTTTGATGACGAAAAAAGATTATTCAGATGAAGCTAATATGACCGTGAAAGAAATTGAAAATCGAATTGCAACTGTTGAATTGGTTCATGATTTTCTTCATTTCATTAATGCGTCTCCAGAGGCATATTTTATTATTAAAGACGCTAAACTCTACAACCCTCTTTTTGAACTTGCAAAGAAATTTGCGACAAGTTTTCCTAATCAAGGACCAAAGTATGAACAGACTAAGGAGAGTGCTTTTAGTCTACTTGGAAAAATGGTTCATACCGGTGGGGATACAGTAAGAGAAGTTCGCGACTATTTAAAGAATATTGTTAGTTCAGCTGACAATGATGATTATAATGACTCTATTGAGGAATTTGTTGAAGTATTTCGTGATAAACTAGAAAGTGGACCAATTCATTCAGCATCAGATTACCGTAAACGTTTAGAAGAATCAACACCTGAGCTACGTCATATCACTGAAGTATATAATAAGACTGTCAACCGCCAAAATCGTGGCAAGAACGTAGATAGCTTTATTGCGAATGTAAAAGAAACACTAAACACGCTAAATGATATGAAGCGTGGAAATGGCTTAACAGGTAATTTACAGTTTACTAATTTTTCTAAAGATCAAGTTGTCGAGATCCGCGACACGCTCATTAATATCAATCTGATTAGTGGCGACCTAATAGAGGTGTATGAAGATGAGCTTTAATGTCAAGTTGGTCGGTGACGAAGGTATCTTCAAGTTCATTGACAACGAAGATGGCGTTTTAAAGACTCGAAAAATGAGTCGATTTTTGGAGAGGTATCATTCTTTTTTTCAAAACCTTGATCAATTAGAACTTTCAAGTGAGTTGAATTATGTTCAACTCACTGAATTGATTGCAAAACTTAATGATAGGCTAGATGACAATTTAGAAATAGATGAAGAAGTACGTGCGTTTATAGAACAAAATAGATATGCAATAGACGAGCAGAGAATTGCCGGGATAACTATTAAAGAATACGATAATCGTTGGAACTTAGAATTACAGCAATTTGAAGAGATTGTTGATCGAGAAATCAGTCGTCCCTTGAAACCACAACAAATTCAAGCGAGTTTTTATTTAGCAACTATGAAGCGTGCTGCAAATTTTAGTGTGCCTGGGGCTGGCAAGACCGCGATGACCTATGGGGCTTTTGCTTATCTCTCCTCGTCAGCTGTGAATGAAGTCAATAAAGTGTTAGTAATTTCTCCTCTTAATGCCTTTGAGGCTTGGCGAACAGAGTTTATTGAGGTGTTTGGCGACAAGCGTTCACTCCATTTTATGAATTTGAAAGACTTTGATAATCCAGGGGATATTCGAACAAATTGGGGAATTGCTAATGTGACTGTGATTAATTATGAATCACTCTTTGGCTGGAAACTATCGGTCTTGAATGCCTTAATTGATGAAAATACGATGATAGTGTTCGATGAGGTTCATCGTATAAAAAATCCAGCTGGGAAACGAGCCCAAAGTGCCTTAGAGCTAGGAAAGCAAGCACGTTATCATTACGTACTCACAGGAACTCCCATCCCAAATTCTTACAAAGATATCTACAATTTTCTGCATTTGCTATATGATAATGAGTATGAGTCTTTCTTTAGCTGGGATATCCACGATTTAGAAGCATCGAATGCTAACGAAATTAACGAGAAGCTACAGCCTTTTTTTTGGCGTACCACTAAAAAAGATTTGAATGTCCCTGAAGCTGAACCAGACCAACTCATCGTTGTTCAACCCAGTGGGCGACAAATTGACTTAGCTAAAACGATTCATGAAGTTGAAACGAATGTTTTGGGCCGATATATTCGTTTATTGCAAGCGTCAACTAATCCGGCACTCTTGACTGAAAAAATTAATTTGAATGATTTAGGTTTTTTATTTGATGAAATAGACTATTCGATTGAATCTGCACTAGATCAAGTTGAGCAAAATAAAGCGAAACAACGTATGTATTTTGATGCTGGCGTAGACTCAATGGTGACACCTAAGTTTACCACAGGAATGCAACTGATTGAACAACTGGTTGCTGAAGGGAAAAAAGTTATTGTATGGGGAATGTTTGTTGGAACTATGCACAAAATATACAATGAACTAAGTGAAAAAGGAATACTTTCACATTTGATTTACGGACAAACGCCTAAAGAAGATCGTGTTGAATTGATTAATGAGTTTCGTAATGGCCCCGTTCAAGTTCTCATTTCAAACCCTGCGACTTTAGGGGAATCGATCTCATTGCATCAATCAGTTCATGATGCTGTTTATTTTGAATACAATTTCAATTTGACTTTTATGTTACAATCTAGAGATCGTATTCACCGATTAGGTTTAGATGATAATCAATATACGCGCTATTATTACTTGATGACT
>NZ_BCQF01000024.1 GCF_001544295.1 Enterococcus pseudoavium NBRC 100491 | reverse complement strand
TGTTTTTTTAAACTAGATTCAATTGCAAAAGAGGGGCTTTCATATTTTCCATAGTACAAAATGATAACCATACTGGAAAGTTCGCTATACATGAAGAGCTGGAGCTCGCTGATTCTTTAATGGCTTTTAGTGGGGGAGATAATTTTCTGCTGAAAAAAGAGTCAGCCTAGTTAAATAGCAAATAATCATAATAAAACAGACGAAGAAACTCTGCTTATCAAAACTGATAAGTTGAGTCTTCGTCTGTTTGTTTAATAACTCCAAGTTTTATTAGGATTTCAAAAATAAGTGGCGTAATCCGCGTTCTTTCTTTTCGCCTTGAATCGGGGCGTTGTCGGTAATTAACAATGCGATCATTACATAACCAATCCAGCTGTCGCGGGAATACAAAACGTATTCTGAAAACCATTTATTGGCATATTTGTCTTTATATTCTTTTAAACCGCCAAAAGAATAAAAACGGGAGCCAAAATTATATACTAGATAGGCGATTCTTTCTTGCGTAAAACTTTTTCGAGAAGTTCCCACGTTGGCCAAAGGAGCCATGCCTAAATCGAAATATTCAAGTCCCATTTCATCGCGCGTGTATTGAAATAAGTTGATGAATAGAAAATCCATCGTACCGCTAGGCGCTCGTTCAGGACTGTGGCGCATCAAATCGATCGTTCCAATCGAATCAGTATAAGTAGGCATGAAATTCGCAAATGCGACAATTTCTTGCTGATCGTTTCTGATTACGGCAATGGGTGCACGTTGTAAATAGTCATTCGAGAAGAAACCGAGGGAAAAGCCCTTTTCTTTCCGTCCATCCAACCATTCATCTGAGATAACTTTTAAAGTGGTCATTGTTTCAGCAGAAAACGGTGGTTTAATAACATCAAACTGGTACCCTGCTTTAAGAACTTTGTTAAAACTAGCACGCTGACCCTTCATTTTTTTTCCGCTTAAGGTAAAATCTGGCAAATGAACGTGAGCTCGTTCGCCAAACTTGATAAAATCATAGCCAAATTCGTGAAGGATCATGACCATCTCTTCGCTATTTTCGTAAAAGACCGGCAAATAATTGTAACGATCAACTTCATTGATCAAAGCTTCCACAGCTGCTTCAAAATCATCCTTTTTTCCTGAAGGGTCACCCATAACTAAGATTTTATTGTTAAAGGTAGATAATTGAAAGAAAACAGTGTCTTCTACGCCATCATTATAGTAAAAAACTTTTTTATCGTTTAAAAAGACAAGTTGGCTATCGGGATTTCCGCCATAAGTAGTTAAAATATGTTGAATCCGTGCTTCGTCGGGGGTCTCACCGATTTGAATTCGCTTATTTTTCAAAAAACGAATCAGCAATAAAATAATGAAAGCTACTACTAAGATAGCGACAAATCCGACGAACCAGATTTTCTCACTAGGAAATAGGAAAAATTCTGGTAGATGATGACGATGATGAATGTTTGGACTGTTGTAAACACCAATAATGATGTATAAAATTGTCAGTCCACCGATAATGATTCCATCAATCGTCAACCACTCAGCCGAGTATACTAATTGCTCGCGAAACAATTCATTTTTAGAGAAAATAACAAAAAGTAGTAACAATGCTAAAAATGTTCCTGTTGAAATTCGAAATCCAGCTAAGATCGAATAGGAAAAGGTTAAGGCCACGATAACAATCGTAGGGATGTAGGCTCGTTTTACACGTGCCGAGATCCCGCGGCCGACCACAATCAATAAGAAGCCAAGCAAAATTGCTGGGAAAACAACGATTACGCGCGAGCGAATCGGATTCAAATGCTGCAGGAATGGCATCCGAATAAAAGCTTCAGGAATTGTTGCCGATAGAACCAACATGATTCCTGTAAAATACAATAGGATCGTCTCCAGTTTATGTGCCAGCTCTTTTAATAGGCTGACGGGAATTCCTTTGTAGCGCATATTGATAGTACTACCGAGACTCTTAAAGAATAAAATCAAACCAATAGCAAAAGGAATTAAGTAATAAAATAAACGAAATAGCAAGAGCCAAGCCACCACAGTTTCTCTCGGAGTTCCTAAGGCGGAGAGACCGATGATCATCATTAAGTCAAAACTACCCAACTCACCAGGAATCATTGAAGCGATCCCAATCACTGTTGCAGCGATAAACAACGGTACGACATCCCGAATACTGACATCGACGCCCATTAAAAGTCCAGTAGAGATAAAGCTGACTAAGACACCGGTCCATTCAAGCAGAGAAGTACCGATTAACTGAAGACGTTGAGAACTTTTCAGATCACCCAAATATTCGCCTTTCCCGAATAAACTCAAAGTAAAAACAATCGGGAAATATAAGCCGCCGCCGATTAGCCAGATCCAATATTGGCGCAGATACTGATTATGATCGTCGAACATCACGAGGAAAAAAGAGATCAGCGCATAAATAGACAGGCCTGACATGGTGAAGACTAAAATTTTCGACAAAGCCTGGACTACTTTTTTACCAGAAGTTTGCTTGCCATAAAATTCTGACCTTAGACCTGCACTGACAAAGCCGCCAAAGCCAGCGATATTATTTAAAGTATTGACTAGCCAGCTAGTTTCAAAAATGTATAGTTTTTTAGGTTTTTGTTCCAAAATATTGTTCAAGGTAAAGTCATAACCGATCATCGGTATGACAGAAACCAAGCCAATCAAAGCCATCAGTAAAATGTTCCAGATGCTAATTTGGCTAAAAATTGTTGAAAGCTGATTAAAAGAGATTGTTTTTGCGATATTAGATAATTCAAAGATAACGATAATAATCACGGAAAGTAAAAAAATCACTTTTAATTTACTTAGATGTGCTTTGAACCATGCAATTACCTTTTCCACCAAAAATCACTCCTTCTCAATTAGAAATTGCAAGACTTCTTGATTGAAACGCTTTGGATTTCTGCGGGCAAACATGTGTCCTTGACCCGAAACGATCGCGAAACTAGCATTAGGAATCGACCTAGCAATATACATAGAATGCTGGGTTTTAATCGAATCATGCTTGCCGACAATTACTAATGTAGGTGCTTGGATTTGTTCCAGATCGGCAGTAGATAAACCAATATCCCTAAAAAGCAGTCGAAGAATTGGTAAAAAGTTCCGCATCCCTGTATCCACAAAAGCTCCGATCCAAACGATAGCGTATTGGACATAACTCAACAGATGAGGGATTGTTCGGACGCCGCTGGGCACGGTGTTGCCGGCATTTAAAATCAAATGGTCAACTTTTTTAGGATAGAGACGGGCAAAAACCATTGCCAAATTAGCGCCATCGCTGAAACCTAAGAAATCAGCATGTTCAAGTTTTTCTTGCTCCATGATGGTCGCAAGATCTGTTGCCATTAATTGAAAGCTCGTTTCTTTTTGGGTATTCGTGGAGCGTCCATGTCCCCGGCTATCGACAACATAAACGTTAAAATGCTTGCTAAAACTGTTTAACTGTTTAGAAAAATATTTTCCGCTGCCGCCATTTCCATGAAGTAAAAAAAGGGCCGGACCTTGGCCGTATTTTTCATAATAAATTTCTGAACCATCACGCATATTTGCGAATTTCTTTTCATTTTTCACAACATCACCTACCAACCATAAGTATACCGATTTTTTCCACTCTTGCACATTAATTTAATTATCAGACGATAGGAAAACTTTAGAATAATTAATTAAATATAAAGCTGTTGATTAATGCTTTCAAAAGTTTGTTAAGTTCTTGTAGTATGAATAAAGAAAAAAAGAAGATGGTTGGGCAGATTTTATGTTGAAGATAATTGGGAAAATTCTAAAAATAATTATTACACTGGCAATTCTCATAGCGCTTATCGCTGGAGGGATTTTTACAGTTCGAACATATAACACTACTAAAATAGTCAATAGTTACCGGAATGACGTGCAACATTTAGCTGAACAAACCGGAGTAGGAGACTACACCGATATCATTTTGGGAATAATGTACACCGAATCCAAAGGAAAAGGGACGGATTTGATGCAAAGCTCCGAAAGTGCCTATGGTAGTCGGGGTAAGATTACGAGTCAGCAAGAGAGCATCGAAAGCGGCGTTAAACATTTTGCTGAAAGTTATCAGCAGGCTCAGGCTGCGGGCTGTGATTTAGAAACCGCAATTCAAGCTTATAATTTTGGAACAAAGTACATTCAATACGTCCAAGAACACGGCGGTAAAAACAGTGTAGAGCTCGCTGAAAAGTACTCGCGTGACGTATTGTCACCAGGCTATGGCAATGACCAACAGCACACGTATCGTTATATGCAGCTGCAGTCGGTTTTATACAATGGCGGTTATTTATATCAAAATGGCGGCAACATGTTTTATGCGGAGATTGTTCAAATGAACCAACGTTTTATTTCCTTCTTTGAAAGGTTTCAACATGCTTAAATTAATGAGCGGAAAACTTGTAATAATAAAGAAATATGCTAAAATGATAACTGTATAAATTTGTCTAAAAAAATCGCGCTGATCGGAAGATGAATTGGGGCGATTTTTTACAGCTGTTATCATATTTTTTGGGAATTGGAGTGAGGATTTTTTGGCGCAAAGAATTCCCCCACAAGTTATTGATGAGATTCGTGAAAAAACAAATATTGTCGAAGTGATTGGGCAGTATGTGCAATTAAAAAAATCCGGCAAAAATTATTTGGGACTTTGTCCATTTCACGAAGAGAAAACACCATCCTTTTCAGTTGCCGAAGATAAACAGATTTTCCACTGTTTTGGTTGCGGCAAAGGAGGTAATGTCTACACGTTTTTGCAGGAACTTGAAGGAATTAGCTTTCCTGAAGCAGTCAAAAAAGTTGCGAATATTGAACAAATTCCTTTAGATATTGAGATTTCAAGTGAACCGGTCAATCAGACATCTACGGATCATCAACAATTGATTGCTTTACATGAACGGACGCGTGATTTGTACCACCATTTATTGATGAATACCAAAGTTGGCGAAGCCGCGTTAACGTATCTTCATGAGCGAGGCTTAAGTGATGAATTAATTCGTGAATTCAAAATTGGTTTTGCACCGAATCAGCGGGATTTCTTGGTTCAGGTAGCTCAGCAAGAAAAAGTCAATACCGATTTGATGGAACGCAGCGGATTATTTATTCGTCGTGACGATGGTAGTTTCAGTGATCGTTTTTACCAGAGGGTAATGTTCCCCTTGAATGATTTTCGAGGCAAGCCAATTGGCTTTTCGGGACGGCTGTTGAAGACGCAAGATTTTCCGGGTGAGGATCAGCCCAAATATTTGAATTCACCAGAAACGGAGTTATTTAATAAACGCCAAGTTCTATTTAACTTTGATAAAGCCCGTAATGAGATTCGCAAGCAAGGTGAAGCTATCTTGTTTGAAGGTTTTATGGATGTGTTGGCGGCCTGGCAGGCAGACATAAAAAATGGTTTGGCTTCAATGGGAACGAGTTTGACGGAGCAGCAGATTTCAGCGATTGAACGGGTAACGGGACAAATTGTGATTGCTTATGATGGAGACGATCCTGGTCAAGCAGCAACTGATCGGGCGCTATCGATTTTAGGTGCTCATAGCCGCTTAAACTTGATGACGGTAACAGTACCGGAAAAACTCGATCCGGATGAATATCTGCGGAAATATGGTGTGACTGAGTTACAAAATTTATTGCAACACGGCCGACAAACACCGTTTGCTTTTAAAATGCATTATCGAAAAAAGGGTTTGAACTTGGAAAATGAAGCAGACCGTTTAAATTATTTAGAAGCGGTCATGCACGATTTAGTTCAAGTGCAGTCGCCGATGGAACAAGATCTATATTTAGGGCAGTTAGCCAATGAGTTTCAGTTGACTCGGGAGAGTTTGAAACAGCAGCTGCAAATGGTCCGGCAGACAATTCGTACCGAACGACGCCAGCAACAAGCACCGGTTTCTCCGGTTTCGGTGCAACCCGTCAAAAAAGTCTTGACCAAAGAAGAGAAAGCGGAACGAATGCTGTTG
Organism: Enterococcus pseudoavium NBRC 100491; assembly: GCF_001544295.1. Classification (GTDB taxonomy): domain Bacteria; phylum Bacillota; class Bacilli; order Lactobacillales; family Enterococcaceae; genus Enterococcus_A; species Enterococcus_A pseudoavium. The sequence continues at coordinate 35,548 of NZ_BCQF01000024.1, read as the reverse complement.
TATCGAAGTATGAATGAGTCTTCGATTCGTGAACAATTGGTTCAAACGGGATTTCAATTTATCCACGATCAATATCAAGAATTGCTTCTTTACTTAGATAGTTATATGATGGTTCATGGAAATTTTGTTTTAGCGGACTTCCTGAATTATTTAAAAGAGAATGAGATGAAGCAATTAGCCATCGACATCTCTATGATATCCATGTCAGAAGATAGTAATGAGCGAGAAATTTATGACTTAATGCGGGTGGTTTCACAATCTGGCATTGCTGAAGAAATCAAACAACGACAAAAAGAGCAGCTTGAGGCCAGAAAAAGCGGGAACCAACAGCGGGAATTAGAACTGACCGTTCAGATTATCGAATTGACGAAACGCTTGAAACAAGCCTAGAAGTGAAAGGGGCATTTATTTTATGGCAGATGTAAAAAATAAAAAAGAGTACGAAAAAGCGGTAGCAGCCTTAATTAAGGAAAAGAAACCAATGGGTCAAGTGGTGTATGATGAGTTGACCAATCGATTGGCGACTCCGTATGAATTAAATGCTGACGCAATGGATAAATTGATTCAAAAAGTTGAAGACGCGGGTGTCAGCGTAGTCGACGAAAATGGTGAACCTTCTAAGGCGAGTTTGAAACAAAATGAAAAAACAGCAAAAGCTGCGCAAAAAGAAGATTTATCGGCCCCAACTGGTGTCAAAATCAATGATCCGGTTCGTATGTACCTTAAAGAAATCGGCCGTGTGTCATTACTGACTGCGGAAGAAGAAGTTGAACTTGCGCTATTAATCGAACAAGGCGATCAAGAAGCGAAGCAACGGTTGGCTGAAGCAAACTTGCGTTTAGTAGTAAGTATCGCTAAGCGTTATGTTGGTCGAGGTATGCAATTTCTTGATTTGATTCAAGAAGGAAATATGGGTTTGATGAAAGCCGTTGAAAAATTTGATTACCGGAAAGGTTTTAAATTCTCAACTTATGCGACTTGGTGGATCCGCCAAGCCATCACTCGTGCGATCGCAGACCAAGCTCGGACAATCCGTATCCCAGTTCACATGGTTGAAACGATTAATAAATTGATTCGCGTTCAACGTCAATTATTGCAAGATTTAGGACGGGAACCAACTCCGGAAGAAATTGGTGCGGAAATGGACTTGCCAACCGAAAAAGTTCGTGAAATTTTAAAAATCGCGCAAGAGCCAGTCTCATTGGAAACACCGATTGGTGAAGAAGATGATTCCCACTTAGGTGATTTCATTGAGGATCATGGAGCAACTAGCCCAGCAGAACATGCAGCGTCTGAAATGTTGAAGGAACAATTGGAAGATGTTTTGGATACCTTGACTGATCGTGAAGAAAATGTTTTGCGTCTACGTTTTGGTTTAGATGATGGTAGAACACGTACGTTAGAAGAAGTGGGCCGTGTCTTTGGTGTTACGCGTGAACGGATTCGACAAATTGAAGCCAAGGCATTGCGGAAATTACGTCACCCTTCACGTTCAAAACAATTAAAAGATTTCTTAGAATAGCCTCTTTAAACTCTTTGAGAGATTTCTCAAAGAGTTTTTTTACTGTTCTGATTGAAAATACAGAAGATCTAAGTGCTTAGCAGAAATGCCGCCTGTTTTTTTCGAAAACACTCCTGCTAATCGCTAGTTGTTAAGAGCTTTTCCTAGATAAAAGCCTTTAAAAACAAGAAAAATCCATTGGAATTGAAATTTATTATTTTTGATTAATTCATTCGAAAATTGCTTGGAACATCCCCAAACATATGATAGATTAAAGCATACGATTGAAAAAAAGGAGCCGATTTCATTGCAAAAATGCCCCAACTGTGGTTTTGAGCCAGTCGAAGGATATGCGACTTGTCCGAAGTGTGGCTTTTCCTTACAGTTAAATGATCAAAACAATGAAGATAAAAACGATACAATCGAATGGTCTGAATTAGCTGAATTGCCAATTGAATCTGTCCAAAAGATGTTTAAAGAAAACGAGGATAAGCTGAAAGAAGCGGATGAAAAAGCAACGGTCGAAGAACCGATTGAAATGAATCCGATTTTGGCACAGTATATTCGTGAGCATAAAGAAGGTTTCGTTGCCTCAGATAATGATAAAAGTGAAATGGAAGTTGACGAAGAAAAATTTGACAGTGCTAAAAAACCGGATACGGATAGCCCGGTAGAAGTTGAAGCGTCAGAAATTTCAACGGCTGAATCGAAGTTGCCAACAGAAGAAAAAGATTCTAGTGAGTCAGAAGTCACAACAGAATCAGAGACCCTTGAAACAGCAGAGTCAGAAGCAGTCGAATCTGAGGAAAAATTTTCTACTACAACTGAAAAAGAAGCCATTACTGAAACGCCAACCGAATCCGAGGAGCCAGTAGAAGTAGAACCGGCGAAAGGTGAAGAATCAGAACAAACAGTAGAACCAGAAGTCACAGCAGAACCAGAGGCGCTCGAAACACCAGAGCCAGAAATGCTCAAATCTGAGGAAGAACTTTCTACTGCAACTGAAGAAGTAGAAATAGCAGCTGCTACTGAGACGCCCGCTGAATCTGAGGAGCCAGTAGAAGATATAAAATCCGAGAAAACTGCAGAGCCAGAAACACTAACTGATGCTGACGGAAATCTTTCCGTAAAAGATTCGGACACTTCCACAAAAACACCAAAGAAAAGTCGAAAAAAACGCTATATCACTTTAGCAGCACTGGCGGTTTTAGGAATTGGCGGAGGCTACTACTATCATCATGAAAAAGAAGTAGAAGCGCAGCGAATTGCAACAGTTAAAAAGGAAAATAAAGCGCTTGATTCAATTGCCGCCGATATTGCAAGTTATTATACCAATAAAGATCAGACCTTTTTAGTGGCGGATAAGGTCAATCAGGATCCTAGTAGTATTTCGGAAGAACTGGCTCAATATAAGGATAACAAGCGGTATGATGAGTTAAAAAGAGAATACGACTCGCTCACAGATAAGCAAAAAGCTGAACAAGCGGTTAATCAATTATTCGCTAATCCGGTGATTAATGGCGAGAAACTTGCTGAAAAGCCGTTACTTAAAGTAGCAGAACCTGTTAATACAACCGTCAATACTGATGATCAAGCCTTTAATAATTTATTGAATCAGGCAATCGATCTTGCAAAAGATCAATATAGTAAGGTCGAAGCAGCTAAAAAAGCGGCGGACAGTCTATTGAAGGATGGCAAGGTAATTGATTCTGTCAGTCGTGATCAATATAATGCGGCTAATAATGCAGTCAAAGCAGTGGCGAATCAAGCCTTAGTTCAATCTCAAAAGGATGAATTGACAAAAGTCGATCAAATGTTAAAAGATAAAGAGAAAAAAGCGGCTGATGAGAAAGCTGCAGCAGAGAAAGCCGCCAAAGAAAAGGCAGCTCAAGAAGCTCAAAAAAAAGCTGACACCGACACTAGTCAAGCCGGAGATACAAGCAGTGATGCTTATGCTTGGGCTCCTGGAGTCAAAGAGAAGGTGATTCAGACTTGTATCTCACGAGGCTACATCGTTGAAGGCGGTTATAGTCTGGAACCAGTAAAAATTGAAAACGGTGAAGGATACTACAATCTGTACGCCACTTCGAACCGAGCGTCGTTAACGAAAGGTTATTCGAATTCTGATTTACCGATGTATTTAGTTACAATCAACTGCAAAACTGGCTGGTTCAAAGGAAATGGACCAAATTAAAATAAAAAATAGGGCTGGGGAGGAATATCTTCCCAGCTTTACTGCTTGTTTTTTAGATTAAGCTCAACCCAAAGATATGTTTAATGTCTTTATTATGATGTGTTAGGAGAAAATGGAATGAATGAATTATTAGGTCAAGTATTTACCGGATTAATCATTGATGAAAATGATACGATGTATTTAGTCCAAAAGAATGGAGTAACTTTTCAGTTACTTAAAGATGCAGCAGAACCGCATGAAATCGGGGAATCTATCGAAGGTTTTGCCTATGTGAATCAAAAGAAAGCTGCCATGTTCACAACTACTATCCCGCAAGTTCGAATCGGTCATTATGCCTTTGGTGAGGTAACGGATGTTCGCCGTGATTTAGGTGTATTTGTAAATATCGGTCTACCGGATAAAGATTTAGTTGTTTCGCTGGACGAAATGCCAACGATGAAGGAGCTATGGCCTAAAAAAGGTGATCGTTTAATGATTAGTCTGCGGGTCGATGACAAGGATCGGATGTGGGGCGTTTTAGCAGATGAAGCGATTTTCCACTCACTGAGTCGTGCCGGGAATGCTGAAATGCAAAATGAAAATAAAAAAGGAACAATCTATCGTTTAAAAGTCGTGGGTTCGTACTTGCTGACAGAAGATTTCTATCTAGGTTTTGTCCATCCGGATGAACGCTATCAAGAACCGCGTTTAGGTGAAGTTGTAGAGGCGCGAGTAATTGGTGTTCGTCCTGATGGGGTCTTGAATATGTCATTGAAACCCCGCAGTTATGAAATGATCAATGATGATGCGGCGATGATTTTGACGTTATTGCAACGCAATTCTGAACATAGTCTGCCATATTGGGATAAATCGGCTCCTGAAGAAATTAAAGAAGCTTTTGGAATCAGTAAAGGTCAGTTTAAACGGGCAATCGGTCATTTGTTAAAAGAAAAATTGATTGAGCAATCAGAAGGACAGATTCGTTTAAAAAGCTAATTGAGAATGTTCTTGCATAAATATAGTGGATAAACTATAATAATTCTAAGAAAAACAGCGGTTTTCTATCCTGTTGTTTATAATAATTCTAAAATAGAAAAGGGAGGGTTTCTTTGAACGCAATCCTAGCCTTACAAAAAACCAAAAAACAACTTCATGATTCTGGCTTCAAATTAACTCCTCAGCGTGAAGCAACGGTTCTCGTTTTGTTGGAAAATGAAAAGGATCATTTGTCCGCTGAAGAAATATACTTTCTAGTTAAGAAAAAAAGTCCAGAAATTGGTTTAGCAACTGTCTACCGGACCTTGGAAATTTTGACTGAGTTGCACATCGTTAACAAAATTAGTTTTGATGACGGGTTGGCTCGCTATGATCTTCGAAAAGAGGGGGCAGAGCATTTTCACCATCATTTACTTTGTCTTGAATGCGGCAATATTGAAGAGATTGAAGAAGATCTTTTAGGAGAAGTTGAACGCGTGGTAGAATCTCGCTATCATTTTTTAGTGAAGGATCATCGCTTGACCTTTCATGGAATTTGTCAAACTTGTCAAGCAAAAAAAGAAGCATAAAGTTACAAGCTAAAAATGAATTAAGTTATAATGAAATTATAACGTCCCTTGTAAAGATACGTGCTATCATTTCAAGGGACTTTTTGTTATGATAAAGCGAAAGTGGTGAAAAAATGGATGAACAAATAACAGAATATCTGCATTATTTATCAGTTGAACGTGGACTTTCGGAAAATACGCGGACTAGTTATCAAAGGGACTTGCAGCAATACTTGTCATTTTTGCAAGAGCAGGGAATTAGCGAATGGCAAGCCGTGGATCGCTATACCGTGGTGGCTTTCTTAGCCCAATTGACTGAAGCTGGGAAGGCCTCTACTACAATCACGCGAATGATTTCCAGTCTTCGTCGCTTTCATCAATTTTTGCGTCAAGAGCGTTATACGGATCATGACCCGATGCAGCATATTGACAGCCCGAAAAAAGCGCAAAAACTTCCTCAGACCCTTTCGCTAGCTGAAGTTGAACGGCTAATTGCCACTCCTGATACGACGACCGATCTAGGAATTCGAGATCGTGCGATTCTTGAGGTGATGTATGCAACGGGGCTGCGGGTCAGTGAGTTGATTGGCTTGAAACTTGGGGATATTCATTTAGAGATGGGTCTTTTACAGACTGTTGGGAAAGGCGACAAAGAGCGAATCGTTCCCTTGGGGGATTATGCGATTCATTGGCTGGAGCGTTATTTATCAGAAGTTCGTCCTTTACTAACTAAAAAGACTCCTAATGAAACATTTCTCTTTGTAAACAACCATGGTCACGGACTGAGCCGCCAAGGAATCTGGAAAAATCTGAAGCAGTATGTCATCAAAGCAGAGATCACTAAAGATGTGACGCCGCATACTTTACGCCATAGTTTTGCCACGCATCTATTGGAAAATGGGGCTGATTTGCGGACGGTTCAAGAGCTGTTAGGTCACGCGGATATCTCGACAACCCAGATTTATACCCACATTACCAAACGGCGTATGACAGAAGTCTATAAAGAATTTTTCCCACGGGCTTGAAGGAGGAAAGAAAATGCTTACTCAATATCGAACGAATCAACGAAAAATCGCGATGGGGCTGTTAAGCTTTCATGATAATTTGAAAGACCAACGACATCTTTTAAAGGAAATTGATACATATGAAGCAGATGATCGCTATCAGCTTTTTTGCTACTACGATAAGGACTCTGAAAACGTTCAGGGAGTCATCGGTATCAGCGAATTAGATGATCAAGAGATCGTTTTGCATGATATCAGTTTAAATCCTTCTTATCGTGGCGAAGGAGTCAGTATTATGATGATGAATGAGTTGCAAGAAGTCTATCCCGAACGGAAAATCATCGGTACACCAGCGACTTCACCTTTTTTAGCAAAATGGCAGGAGCGTAAGTAAAAGTAAGATGGAAACCATTAATTTAAAATTAGATGTTTTTGAAGGGCCGCTAGATCTGCTACTGCATTTGATCCAACAGCTTGAAATTGATATTTATGATATTCCGATTGCGGAAGTGACTGAACAATATATGAATTTTATCCATACAATGAAGACTTTGGAATTGGAGTTGGCGGGTGAATATCTTGTCATGGCGGCAACGTTGATGTCAATAAAAAGTCAGCTACTTTTACCTAAACCAGAAGTGACCTTTGACTATGCGGATGAAGAAGGCGAGGATCCGCGGGAAGCGTTGGTTCAGCAGTTGTTAGAATATCGCAAATATAAATATGCAGCAACTGTCCTATCAGAGAAGGAACAGGAAAGAAGTTTATTTTATACTAAGACACCGATGGATCTCTCAGAATTTGAAGACGAAATCCTACCGCTGCCGAAAAATCAGTTGAATACGATTGATCTTTTTTTGGCGCTACACGATGTCTTGCAACGAAAGAAGAAAAGTCAGCCGCTGAAAACGACCGTTTTATCTGAAGCAATCACAGTTGAACAAAAAGTCAATGAGATTGGTCAGCGTTTAGCCCAATTGTCTAAGGAGGATGGTCTGCCATTAGAGGCCTTTTTTGTAGAGTATACGAAAGATGAGCTGATTACTACTTTCATGGCGCTGTTGGAATTAATGAAAAAAGGGCAGGCAGTGGCGACACAAGCAGAAACCTATGCGCCAATCTTGATTTTTAAAGGAGCCAATCAATGAACGAGTTAAGTCAAATCGAAGCGATGCTTTTTGTGGTAGGTGAAGAAGGAATTGGGCTGGAAGAGCTGGCTTTTACTTTGAAACGTTCAACGTCAGAAATCTATCAAAATATCATTGATTTGAAAAAAAAGTATGAAGAAGATGAGACGGTAGCATTGACTATTTTAGAGGTAGGCAATCATTTTGTACTGACGACTAAAAAGGAATTTGCACCGTTACTAAAAGAGTTTGCTCGCTCGCCAATGGCTAATCGTCTGAGTCAAGCGGCATTGGAGGCATTGTCGATTATTGCTTACAAACAGCCTGTGACTCGTTCGGAGATTGATGAACTACGGGGCGTGCAGTCAAGTGGAGCAGTTCAAACGTTAGTTGCCCGACAACTGATTGAGGAAAAGGGTCGCGTAGACGGACCAGGTCGCGCGATTTTATATGGAACCAGTGAGTATTTCATGGATTATTTTGGCTTGAAGGACATAAAAGAGTTACCAGATGTTCAACAAATGGAAGAAGATTTAGCGGATGAGGATGAACCTTTGGATTTATTTTATGACCGCTTTAAAGAAGAGGATGAAAAATAATGGAGAGATTACAAAAAGTTATCGCCCACGCAGGAATTGCATCTCGTCGTAAAGCCGAAGACTACATTACTGGTGGTCGGGTTAAAGTCAATGGCGAAGTAGTTAAAGAGCTAGGGACCAAAGTTGGGAAGAAAGATATCGTTGAAGTCGATGGTGTGCCGATTTACCAAGAAGAACCGGTTTATTATTTATTTTACAAACCGCGTGGAGTAATCTCCGCGGTTACGGATGATAAGTCTCGCAAAGTTGTGACTGATTATTTTGCGGCAGTACCGGAACGGATTTATCCAGTTGGCCGTTTGGACTATGATACATCTGGTATTTTACTTTTGACCAATGACGGTGATTTTTCACAACGTCTAGCTCATCCAAAGCACCAAATTGATAAAGTTTATGTGGCAAAAGTCAAAGGTTTCGCAGAAAAGAGAACGCTCCTACCTTTAACAAAAGGAATTAGGATTGAAGGGAAGAAAACCGCACCCGCCCGTTTTGAGATTCTTTCCACCGATAAAAAGGCTGGAACGAGTATCATTGAGCTGACGATTCACGAAGGTCGTAATCATCAAGTCAAAAATATGCTGGCAGCAGTTGGTTTACCAGTTCAAAAATTGAAACGGGAACGTTATGGCGATTTGACCTTACAAGGGTTACGTCCAGGTGAATTTCGTCGGTTGAATACAAAAGAGATCAATAGTTTGTTGAACCAATCGAAATAATTAAAATCATTTACTTGTATTTTGATAGTAAAGTTGCTATAGTAAGAGTACAAAAAAATAATTAAGGTTCGTCTTCAGGGGCAGGGTGAAAATCCCGACCGGCGGTGATAGTCCGCGAACTGCGCAAGCAGCCGAATCGGTGCAATTCCGATACCGACAGTACAGTCTGGATAAAGAAGATAGAGCTTATTTGAGTAATTCTGTATTCAAGTAACTCTATGCTTTTTCTGAAGCATAGAGTTTTTTGTTTGCACTCGTTTACTCAAATAGTTCGATGAAGATGATTCCGAAATGGAGGATTTCAGATGAAGAACTTAAGATTACAAAAAATGACAGCAGTAGCAGTGGCAGCAGCAATGGGATTGATTTTGCAATTTATTGCTTTTCCAATCGTTCCGATGTTTCCTTTCCTAAAGTTAGACTTTAGTGATATTCCGGTTTTGATTAACATGTTTATCTTTGGTCCGCTGACCGGGATTGCAACTGCGTTTATTCGTTCCTTATTACATTTAACGATGACTGGCTTTTCCTTTGATAATATGATTGGTGACGTTGCCAGTTTCTTTGCCTCAACGTTGTACACGTTGCCGATTTTTCTGCTATTTAGAGAAAAGACCCAAGCAAAACGGATTATGGGTTTGGGCTTAGGAATCTTAGCAATGACGCTCTTTATGAGTATCGCCAATTACTTTGTCATTACACCGCTTTACTTGAAGGCGTTCGGTCTGACCGCTGGACAAATGTTAGGCATGGGTTTAGGCCGTTACATTTTAGTGGGAATCGTCCCATTCAATCTACTTAAAGGAACAATTGTCAGTGTAGTCTTTTTAGTTCTACATGCTAAATTGCTTCCATGGTTGTCGAAAAAGACGCTGACTTCACAGCATCATTCGATATAAATGACTAAAGCAAAAAATCTCAGACAAAAACGTCTGAGATTTTTTTAATTGATGTATGTTATTATGAATCCTGATATAAGATGGCGTGGGCAGGACAGCGTTTGGCAGCCTGAATGACCGCAGCTTGCTGTGGTTCAGGGATAAATTCATGGGTGGCTTCCGACTCGCCTACAAAAAGTACTAAGCCATCGTTTGTATAATCAAAAATTTCTGGCGCGATCGTTTGGCATAAACCGCAAGCGATACAGCGCTCAGGGACAATTTCGCATTTCATTTTATTCACCTTCCACAGGAGCGTTTACTATGACTTTTTTTATTTTAACGTTATTTCAGACGGGCTACAAGTTAAGAATCTCTACCTTACATCATTTATTGACCGGTAAACGGACAAGTTCAGTTTTGTTGCATGGTTTTTTCTATAAAAATCTAGCTTATTTGGGTGCTTTGCCTGATTTAACGGCGGCTGTTTTTCAAAAAGCGATACAAGAATTAGCTCAAAAAGAGTTGATCGTTATTGAAGAAGGCTTTGGTTGCTTGACCGCGCAAGGGGCTGAGTATTTAGCGCGTCAAAGGATTGATTTGCAAGGGATCAATAATTTACGCTACGGCCGCATGCGTGAGGAGGTTTGGCAATTGTTACTTTTCGCTGTGCAAGTAGTGAGTCAACTATCTTTCAGTGAAAAGAATTATTTGCCAATCGAGAATCGGCCGTATTATTTACAGTTGATAAAAACTTGGTTGGCTCACTCTGATCCGGGACTAACGGAGCGTTTTCCTGAAGAACTAGTCCAGATTTTCAGTCAGCTGCCAACTGAAGTGGCCAATTTTTTGGCAAATCAATTCTCAGGCTATCATCAGCAGGGGAAAACAACGTTTCAGTTATTACCGGAAAACTTTCGTGTAGAGCCGTGGGACCAGCTGTATCGTCAGCGTGCGATTGATCTTTTTTTGGCGCAAATAAAAGAGGGGGAGTTAAGCCGCTTATTAGCCCCTTTGGATCAGCAGAATCTTAATCAAAGTATGCTAAAAACCAGAGAATACTTTTTAGCAGATAAGACGATTGAAGAAATATTAAGGTTACGTCATTTAAAACCGGGCACAATCAATGATCATTTTATTGAATGGGCCTTATTAGATGAAGCTTTTCCTTTTGATCATTTTAAACGAGTTGATTTTGCGGGATTAACCGAAGCGCAAGTAATTGGTTTACACTATCAAGACTATTCAGTGTCCTATTTAAATTTTCGCTTATCACAAATCTATTATCTGAGGGAACAGCCATGGAATTGAAACGTGTTTTAAAAGAAAAATTTGATTATGATCAATTTCGTCCGGGTCAACAGGAGATCATTGAAACCATTTTAGCAGGAAAATCAGTCTTAGGAATGTTGCCAACGGGAACGGGAAAATCTTTGTGCTACCAATTGCCGGGCTATTTGTTGGAAGGAACAGTTGTTATTATCTCTCCGCTGATTTCGCTAATGGAGGACCAAGTGAGTCAATTGCAACGCCTAGGCGAAAAAAAAGCAGTAGCACTGAATAGTCTGCTTTCAAACTGGGAAAAACAATGGCTGTTAAATGAAGCACATAAGTACAAATTTATTTTTATGAGTCCTGAAATGTTTCTGAGTCCTGCAGTTCAAAAAAAATTGAAATCGATGAAATTGGCTTTGGTGGTCGTGGATGAGGCTCACTGCATTTCGCAATGGGGGATTGATTTTCGCCCGGAATATTTGAAGCTGTCAGAGGGAATCCAGGCGATTGGGGCTTCACTAGTTTTAGCCCTCACTGCAACAGCGACCCAAAATGTCCGCAGCGATATTCAAAAGTTGCTGTTTAGCAATCAACCGGCACAAGAATACATTTATTCCGTTGATCGTCCCAATATTCGTTATTTTGTCTATCAAACAGACAAAGCACAAAAACTTCAGAAATTGGTTGCCTCGCTAGCAGGGTCTGGAATTATCTATTGTGCCACTAGAAAGAAAGTTGAAGAGTTATACCAAACCTTTAAAGGGCACCAAGCGATTGCTTATTATCATGGCGGTCTCAGCGGGCAAGAACGGCGAATGTTGCAGCAACAATTTTTATCAGGGAAGTTACGGATTTTAATCGCGACTAATGCCTTTGGAATGGGAATTAATAAAGAAGATATTCGTTTTGTGATTCATTATGACTTGCCGGATTCGCCTGAAAATTATTTGCAAGAAGTCGGACGTGCCGGAAGAGATGGCCGTCCCAGCCAAGCGATTTTATTGTATGAAACTGGCGATGAGTACATCCATCACTTTCTTCAAGAACAAACAAATCAGTCAAAAAAACTATTTGAAATCAAACAAAAAATGAGCGATCTAGTCTTTGAGGATCCTTTAATTAAGAAATGGGAACAATTTTTCCCTAAAGAGAGTGAAGCATTAGTCACTTTATTGAATCAGCGCGCGACAACCAAGAAACAGCAGTTGCAAAAAATGCTAGATTATATTGCTAGCACAACTTGTCGACGCGATTTTTTAGTTGCTTATTTTGATGAGACGCTCACCGCAAAAAATCCTGACTGCTGTGATAATGATGGTGCTACGCTCACCCTGAAAAATTTGGAGCAACAACAGCTGGAGCAACAACTAGGCTGGAAAAAAATTATTCAAAAAATTTTTAAAAATACTGAGAAAGATTGAAAATCGACACCACACTTTCAAGAGCTATGGTATAATACATGGCGATAGCATTTAGGAGGTTAGAGAAATTGAGTAGAAAAGATCGCTATAATGATACGAACAATGAACCGTGGGATCAACATATTTATGAATCTGATGGTGAAGAAGAAACTTATTCACGCAGCCAATCTCGTCGTAGTGGCGGAGGAGGAAACAAAGGCGGCGGAAACACTAAATTTTTGACGATTCTGGTCGCGTTATTGTTAGCCCTTATTTTGATTCCAGCTGGTGCCTTTTTCTGGATTACTCGCGGAAATGACAAACCAGCGGCCTCTCCTGAGAGTACCACGCAAGTTTCAAAAGTATCTTCGACAGAAAAATCAAGTACTAAAGAAAGCAGCACCGAAGAATCTACAGCATCAACGGATACAGCTGATCAACAAGCAGCCCAAGAAGCTGCTCAAGCAGCGTCTGAGTCTCAAGCCCAAGCGCAAGCAGCAGCAGAATCGCAAGCGGCAGCAGAAGCAGCAGCTTCTCAGTCAGCGGCAGCAGCAGCCCAACAAACAACGCCAAGCTCAAGCTCGCAAGATGATGCAAATGCTCAGTATGGGACAGTTCAAGCGGGTGAAGGGCCACAACAAATCGCGGGACGTTATGGCTTAAGTGTTGATGAATTCTTAAAACTTAATGGTATGGATAGAAGTAACTTCTATTTTGATCCCGGCCAAGAAGTCCGTATTAAATAAGTTGAATATCCTGCCGTAATCGAATTCGATTACGGCTTATTTATTGAAAAGAGGCAGAGTATGGAAAAGATTTCAATTGCAATTGATGGTCCAGCATCGTCAGGGAAAAGTACCGTAGCAAAAATTTTAGCAAACGATTTTCATTTTATTTATGTTGATACCGGTGCGATGTATCGGGCAATTACTTTTTTAGCGATCAAACATCACGTCGCTTTTTCGGATGAATTGGCTTTGGCAGAGTTGACAAAAAAATATCCCATCACTTTTAAACAGTCGCGGCAAGGTCAACTAGTTTTTGCGGATGATGAAGAAATTACCCAAGCGATTCGTCAAACGGATGTGACCGCAGCCGTTTCAGAAGTCTCAGCTCATAGTGCCGTGCGAGAGGAACTTGTTGAGGCACAGCGTCAGTTGGCCAAGGCCGGCGGAATCGTGATGGACGGACGTGATATTGGCACGACTGTCTTGCCGCAAGCAGAGGTAAAGATTTTTCTAGTAGCAAGTGTTGAAGAACGAGCACAACGACGTTACAAGGAAAACAAAGAAAAAGGCATCCAAATGGATTTTGAGTCTATCAAGGAAGCCATCGCTAAACGTGATTATTTAGATTCACATCGGGAGGTTTCACCACTTGTTCAAGCGGCGGATGCTGAGCGGGTCGATACGACTGGAATGTCAATTGATCAAGTAGTAACGAAAATTAAAGAGGTCATCACTTCAAAAGGTTTCTAATTTATCGATAAAAAGTAAAAATAAAGCGAATATCTGGCGATTTTTTAGAAAAAAAGAAGAAATCGCTTTATTTTTCATGTGGATTATTCTAAAATAGAAGATGTAGTGTATTTTACGCAGAATTGGTGGCAAGGAGGACAAACGACATGACAGATTTAGAACAAAATTCGATGGAAAACGAAAATGTATCCATGGAAGCAGCAATGGAAAGTGTGAATGAAGTTCAAGTTGGCGATATTGTTAAGGGTGAGGTGCTTGCCTTAGAAGATAAACAAGTTATCGTTGGGATTGAAGGTGCAGGGGTAGAAGGTGTTGTTCCTGCGAAAGAACTTTCAACATTACCTGTTGAAGATATCAATGAAGAAGTCAAGGTTGGCGATATTCTTGATTTGGTCGTTATTTCTTCTATTGGAAAAGACAAAGAAAACGGAAGTTATCTTTTGTCTAAACGCCGTCTAGACGCGAAAAAAGTTTGGGAAGATATTGAAAAAGAATTCAAAGACGGAAAAATTATCGAAGCACCAGTAACTAGCAGCGTTAAAGGTGGGCTAGTCGTTGATGTAGGTGTACGTGGCTTTGTTCCGGCATCCATGATCGATGATCATTTTGTTGATGATTTTTCAGCCTATACTGGAAAAACACTGAAATTCAAAATTATTGAAATCGAACCTTCAGAGAATCGTTTGATTTTATCTCATAAAGCAGTGGTTGAAGCTGAAAAAGCTGAGAAGAAAAAAGAAATTTTAGCCGACTTATACGAAGGTCAAGTAATCAAAGGTCAAGTTGCGCGTTTAACTGACTTTGGTGCATTCATTGATCTTGGCGGGATTGATGGTTTAGTTCATGTTTCAGAGATTTCACACAGTCATGTGGCAAAACCAGCCGACGTATTAAGTGTCGGTGACGAAGTAGAAGTTCAAGTTCTTTCTGTAGATCCTGAAAAAGAACGGATTTCATTATCAATTAAAGCAAACTTGCCTGGACCTTGGACAGATATCGAAGAAAAAGCGGCACCGGGATCGGTCCTTGAAGGAACGGTTAAACGTTTAACGAGCTTTGGTGCGTTTGTTGAAATTTTCCCAGGAGTCGAAGGATTAGTACACATTTCGCAAATTTCACACAAACATATTGCAACACCGCATGAAGTTTTGCATGAAGGTGATCAAGTCCAAGTGAAAGTTTTAGAAGTGCATCCTGAAGATCATCGTGTTGCTCTTTCAATCAAAGCTTTGGAAGAAAAACCTGAAGAAGCAAAAGAAGAGCCTGCTGAAGAAGAACATTATGAATTACCAGAAGAAAATACTGGTTTTACAATGGGCGATATCTTAGGTGAGGCCTTGAAAGACACTGATTCAGAAGAATAGAAATAGATATTTTAGGGCAGGCCAGTTTATCGGCGTGCCCTTTTTATTAATTTAACAGATGAAAAGGTCTCCTTCTCTTGCAAGAAGGAGTTTTCTTCGTTAAACTAAGGAGAATTTGAAAAAATGTGGTTGTTCGTTCTTTTCAAGGCTATTTGAAGAAAACGAGCAATTTTCGAATCTTAAATAAAAGTTTGCAAGAATCTGCCAATCGCCATTCGGAATTCTCGACTTAAACATCGAGGCTGGGGCAGTTACATAGTGAACATCAACCTTATTTTTCACTTGAGAAAAATAAATACATTAAAAGGAACGAGGATGCCAGTCCAACTGTCAGCAAAGGAACTGGAAATAAACAGAATTTACTAGTTGGATGGTATACGGAGTGAAGCTCAACCTTATTTTTCGCTTGAGAAAAATAAATACATTAAAAGGAACGAGGAGTTAAGTTATGTCAAATCCTACAATTGCTATTGTTGGTCGTCCAAATGTGGGCAAATCAACATTGTTTAACCGGATCGCTGGAGAACGTATTTCGATTGTCGAAGATACCCCAGGGGTTACGCGGGACCGAATCTATGCCAAAGGTGAATGGTTGGGTCATGAATTCTCAATCATTGATACCGGCGGAATTGATATCGGTGATGAACCGTTTATGGAGCAAATTAAGCAGCAAGCCCAAATCGCGATTGATGAAGCCGATGTCATTTTACTGGTGGCAAGTGGTAAAGAAGGCGTGACGGATGCAGATGAAGCGGTAGCGAAGATTTTATACCGCAGTAAAAAACCAGTCATTCTAATGGTCAATAAAGTCGATAATCCAGAGATGCGTAATGATATTTATGAATTTTATGCATTAGGTTTGGGTGAACCGTATCCTGTTTCAGGAAGTCATGGACTAGGGTTAGGGGATGTTCTGGATGAAGCAGTTAAAAATTTCCCAACCGATAACGAAGATGAAGAAGATGAAACAATCAAATTTAGTTTGATTGGCCGTCCTAACGTAGGTAAATCTTCTCTGATCAATGCGATTTTAGGTGAAGATCGCGTAATCGTCTCGGATATCGAAGGAACAACTCGCGATGCGATCGATACCAAATTTGTTGGTGAAAGTGGACAAGAATTTACGATGATCGATACTGCAGGAATGCGTAAACGAGGAAAAGTCTACGAAAATACGGAAAAATATTCCGTTATGCGAGCAATGCGGGCCATTGATCGTTCAGATGTTGTGCTAGTTGTTTTAAATGGTGAAGAAGGGATTCGGGAACAAGACAAACGAATCGCCGGTTATGCCCATGAAGCAGGTCGCGGTGTGATTATCGTTGTTAATAAATGGGACTTGGTTAAAAAGGATACAAACACCATGAAGGAGTTTGAAGAAGAGATTCGCGAAGAATTTGCTTATTTGGATTACGCCCCAATCGTTTTTGTTTCCGCAGTGACGAAACAACGGTTAAACAAGATCCCGAACATGATTGAAGAAGTCAGCATGAATCAAAACTTGCGGATTCCATCTTCAGTCTTAAATGATGTGATTATGGATGCGGTGGCAATTAATCCAACACCAACGGATAAAGGCAAGCGTCTGAAGATTTTTTATGCGACTCAGGTTGCAGTAAAACCGCCAACCTTTGTAGTATTTGTGAATGAGGAAGAATTGATGCATTTCTCATATGCACGCTTTTTAGAAAACCAAATTCGGAAAGCTTTTGAATTCGAAGGAACACCGATAAAAATAATTCCTCGCAGAAGAAAATAGGTATTTTAACACACTTTTATTTTAGTGACAACTGATTTTATTGAATGCTAAAACAACCATGAATTTTAACTGATAACCCGCTAAAAACCTTGCTAACATAAGGTTCTTGTGCTATCGTTATAAAAGAATATTGACCAAATCAATATTTCTTTGCTGATGACTGGACCACTCAGTTATCGGTTGGTGTTTAAGCATCAATACTCATTTCTCAGGAGGTGAATTCATTCATGGCAAACAAAGCAGAATTGATCGAAAAAGTTGCAGCAGCTACTGACTTAACTAAGAAAGACGCTACCGCTGCTGTCGACGCTGTATTTTCAACTATCCAAGACGCATTAGCTGAAGGTGAAAAAGTTCAGTTGATCGGCTTCGGTAACTTTGAAGTACGTGAGCGTGCGGCCCGTAAAGGACGTAACCCACAAACTGGTGAAGAAATCGAAATTCCAGCAAGCAAAGTACCTGCATTCAAACCAGGGAAAGCTTTAAAAGACGCAGTTAAATAATTGCAACAGTAAACCCGTTGTGGCTTTCGAGCTGCGACGGGTTTATTTGTGACTAAAAATTGACAAGTGGAGAAAAGGGGGCAGAAGTTTTAACGAGCTTGCTGCCTTAATTTATTATAAATAGTAATAAAATTGTTCGCCGTTGTAACAACTCCCCGTTTTTTGCGAGTTTATAACTTAATTTTCAATTTACGAAAGGCTTTCCATCAGCTAAAATAAAATAGAGAGTAAAATGGAAAAGCAGAAAGTAGGTGGTGCAATGGCAAAGGAGCGACTATTTTATGTCGAAAGAAACGATTCCTGGCATTCTTATGAATTTCTTGCTCAAAGACAGAACGATCCTAAGTGGCGTGCGGCCTTTTTAGCAGCGGAAACTTTGTTGGAACAGGAAGATCATAAGCGAAAACGCCGTAATTTTATAATATTGGTTGTATCACTTCCGGTGGTCTTGTTAGCAGTCCTAGTTGGATTATATTTTTATGGTTCTTCTGATGATGAGGCTATTCCAAAACGGGAGATCAGTTTGAACGATACAACCACAGTGTCAACGGAGTCCTCTGGAACAGCCGAAACAACTGTCGATACAGAGAGTGTCGGACAAGTTTTACTGACACCGTGGGGGGAGCAGGTGACTGTCTTGCGTATCTTGTCTAACGGTGAACGTGTCATTAAAGAAAGTTACTCGCCCTCCGATTTAAACAATGACGGGGTACTGACTTTTGAGGAACTCTCTCAAGTGGAAGAAGCCGCCAATCACGGTCAACAAAATCAGCAAGTACCTCAGCAAGAAAATAATCAGCAACAAGCACCACAACCAAGTCAGTCGGATAGTCAAATACCGCAAACTAGTCACCCAGAAGAACAGACTCAAATGACAACAGTGGGTCAATCTGACAATGCACAGGAGCGCTCGTTGACCGAACATCAAGATTCTGATCAGTGAATGAAATTGGCTGATTTCTTCTGCCAGTAGTTGTTTAATTTCTAATTTTTAGTCTTTCTATTAAGAATAAAGTAATAAAATGTCTAACGGCCTTTCGCAGATTTGTTGCGGGAGGTTTTTTTGTAGTATAAAATAAAAGAAACGGGGTGAGAATAGTGGAAGTGACTTATCGCAACAAACAAAATGAGACCAAAGTCATTTATGGGGAAACGGTCGCTTCAATGATGCGGAAAAAGGATTTGGAAAATAAACAGATTCTTTTTTGCGGCAATCAGCGCTACTATGATTTATATGCGGAAAAATTGCGGCAGTTTATCCCTGAGACAAGTACTCATGAATGGTTTATCACACCGAATAACCGCTATTGCAACACGATGGATACTTTTCAGGAATTGATTCATTTTATTGATCGGTTTAATCGGTCGCAAGAGACTCTTTTCTTGGGGATTGGCAATGAAGGTGTGATTGAATTATTAGGCTTCACACATCATGTCACGAATTTTCAAGCGGAGTTGTGTTTTCTGCCAGTCTCACTGCGATCCTTCGCCCAGAGCCTCTCTTTTTCAGCTCAAATCGTTTCAGCTAAAACCTTGACGACGGTTATGGAAGTTGACGAGACTCCTCAGAGTATTTTGTTTGATCATACCTTAGCTGATCGGCAAACAACTGGGAAAATGGTCGATCTCTTGACGTTGATTCGTTGCGGAATCGTTTGCGACTACCCATTTTTGCAAAGTCTGTACGTAAATTTTCCAACGCGAGAAGCACTGTTGCAACATTCTTTTGCGGCTTTTAGCGAGACTCTGATTAATTATTATCAGACAAAAAGTGAGCAGTTGCGAGATTTCGGTAAAACGTTTGAGAAGGCCTTTTTTCAAACCGAGAATGGTTCCTTATTATCAAATAGTATGAAGGCGATGTTTGGCTTGCTATTTGAACTAGCTTGGAATGTTAAAACAAGCAATCTTCATTTCAATTTCAAAAATTTTATGATATGGTTGGTGCGATTGGGCTTCCCCATTGTCATGCCCGCGGATATTTCATTGGCTGACTATGGTCAGCAGGTGATTCTTTTGGCAGAAGAACGGCCACTGACAGAATTGCGCCAAATCGGTGAGACTGGCATGAAGAAGGTTCCAAGCCAAAAAGAATTACTGCAAACATTTGAAGCGTATCAAAAAATCGTAACAGAGATCAGAGGAGAATAAATGTCAAGTTATAGTGAAAAAATGCTGGCCGCTTTGAAGGCTGAGGATTTAACAGAAGCAAATTTAATGTTTGAAGAAGCGCTAAAAAAAGACGAGTCAGAAATGCTGGCTAGTTTAGCGGAGGAATTGAAGGGATTAGGCTTTTTAGAGGAAGCAAAGCGGATTTTAGAAAAACTGGTGGCTGATTTTCCAGCTGAAGACGTATTTTATCTTTCATTAGCAGAGATTGCGATTGAAGATGATGATATTGACGGTGCCTTTGAATATTTAGAAAAAATTGATCCAGCGAGTGAAAGTTATTTAGAGAGCTTGCTAATCACCGCCGACTTGTATCAAGTTTTAGGGATTCCTGAAGTAAGTGAAGCCAAATTATTACAAGCGAAAACATTGGCGCCAGAAGAACCACTGATTACCTTTGCGTTAGCAGAACTGCATTTTTCGAATAATCAATTAGGTGAGGCAATCAATGAGTACAGTCAGCTACAAAAAGACGGAATTGATGAAATTGCCACTATCTCCATCGATGAACGGATTGGTTCTGCTTATAGTATGTTGGGAGGTTTTGAAGAAGCGCTTCCTTTCTTAGAACGGTCTTTGGAAAAAGAACATACTTCCGATCGGTTGTTCCAATTAGGTTTTACTTATTACCAGCTGCATGATCATCAAAAGGCGATTAATTATTTGCAAGAAGTCATTACGCTTGATCCAGAATATCAAAGTGGCTACTACTACTTGGCTGATAGTCTGAAGGAAGAGGAACTTTTAGAAGAGGCCTTACAAACTGCTGAGGCAGGAATCAAAGAAAATCCTTATCAAGTCGAATTGCTACATTTGGCTTCAGAAATTGCGTATCGCTTGCGAGACAGTCAGAAGGCAGAAGAACTATTGTTACAAGCACTTGAAACAGGTGATAAGACAGATGAAACGTTATTAACTTTGAGTAACCTCTATCTAAATGAGGACAAGCCAGACAAGGCGATTGAAATGATTAGCCAGATGGATGAAGAGGGCAATCCTTATGCTGCTTGGAATTTGGCTCAGGCCTATAATGAATTAGAAGATTTTGATGCGGCGCGGACGTATTACAAACAAGCTTATGAAGACTTGGCACATGAGCCGGATTTCTTAAAAGCATATGGTCTATTTTTAAGAGAAGACGGTCAATTAGAAATGGCGCGGACTGTTTTAACAAATTATTTACAGCAGGAACCGGGGGACTTGGAAGTACAATCCTTACTAGAAGAGTAGAGAGGTGAGAAAATGATCGATGTAGCTGAAAAGCGTGAATTTCTCGTGTGGTTGATTAACAATGTAAGTTTTCAACGGCGAGAAGTAATTTGGATTTTGAACTATTTAATTAATCACGAGGCGATTTTACGGAATGTTCATATCGTCGAGCAAGCCTTGGAAACAAAGCGGGGACTGGTCTTTCGCGATATCAGTCAACGGGAAGAAGCGATGGTGTTTTCAATAGAAGGACATCAATTTTCAAATAGTGATCAAATTTTTCATGAGATTCGTCTGCATTGGCAGCAACCTTTGTATCTAGAATGTATTTTCCCCAATTCTTGGCAAAATGCCCAGTATTTATCGGTGCTTGAAGACAATCCTGCGCTTTCATGGAATGACACGGTCAGTCAAGAAATTGTTTCCGAAGTTGAAAATTTTTTGAAGCAGCAAGAACAAGAAGCTCAAATCAATTTGCTGAAAAAACAAATTGATTTGGCCTTAGAAGCCGGTGATAAAGAAGCGTTCTTAACTTTATCTGATGAATTGAGCCGCTTGAAATTGGCTTTATACGAATAAAAAACCAGCACCAAGACAAAATTAATGTCTTGGTGCTGGTTTTTTAACTACTTCGTTTTAACGTAAAACGTCGCCGCTGAGGTCTGAGGTAAGTGAAACCTTCTCCCTCGACATCATGAACATTGCTGATTAGGATAAATGCTTTTTCATCAACGGAGTGTACAATCTTTTTGACTTCATTGATTTCTTGTTGGGAAACTACGATGTAAACAATTCGTTTTACTTCAGAAGAGAAGCCGCCTTCGCCATGAAGATAAGTAACCCCACGTTCTAGGTGAGACATCAATAATTCGGCGATTACATTACTTTCATTTGAGATGATCATGACACCCTTAGCAGCGTACCCACCAGAGGAAAGCATATCAACTACTTTGCTGAAAACAAAGGAGACGATCAAAGTATACATCATTCGTTTCAAATCTAAATAAGTCAGTGAGCAAAGTAAAACGACAATATCAAAAACTAAGAGTGACTTACCCATGGTAAAGCCGATCTTTTGCTCGAGAATTCGCGCAATCACGTCCGCACCACCAGTTGTTCCGCCGTTGCGATAAACTAAGCCGCTACCGAAGCCAGCAAATAATCCAGCTAAAATAGAGACAATAAATAGATCATGATCTAAATTAATTTGTAGAGGAATTCTTTGCCAGATCCATAAAAAGACCGACAAGCAAACAGTTCCTAAAATTGTATAGTAGAAAGAACGTTTCCCCAAAATTTTTCCGCCAATTAAAATCAATGGGATATTAATCAGCAGGGTAGTGTAAGCTGGGTCAATGCCAAATAAAGCACGAATAATCAAGGTAATACCCGTCACTCCACCTTCTGCCAAATGATTGGCAATATTTAAATAAACGAGACCAAATGCATAAATCGCTGTTCCTACGATAATAAATGAAATTTCTTTGATTCGCGTTGCCATAGTTGTTTCCATATGACACCTCCTAAATTGATAGAATACAATACGTGCTTCGCAAGCTATAAAAAAGCCCTAACAAACGAACGTATGAAACGTTGTGAAATTCCGCCGAAAGCCAAAAATAGCGAGTGCGTATTTCTGACTATAATTACTGTTAAATTCATCGGAATTCGACAAATAAAAAAATAGAATTCACAAAATTCATCCTCAACCAACATAGCATGAATTACAGATAGTTACAACAACATGATAGGAAACAAATCTGTTTTTTGATAAGATAGGTTTGAGGTGGTTTGATGAATGAAAAGACAATGAAAATCATGCAGCAAGAAGTTGATGATTATATCCAACAATTTAAAGCTGGTTATTTTTCGCCGTTGGGTCAAATGGCTCGTTTAACGGAAGAAGTCGGTGAATTGGCTCGCGAAGTCAATCATTATTATGGGGAAAAAACTAAAAAAGCCAGTGAAAAGACGAATACAGTGGCTGAAGAGCTGGGTGATGTGCTTTTTGTCACGATTATTATGGCAAATTCTTTAGGAATTGATTTGACGGAAGTCTTTAATCAAAATATGGAAAAATTTAATCAACGCGATCGTTTTCGTTTTGAGCGAAAAGATGGACTGACAGCAGGTGATGAAGCATGAAGTTAGAAGCATTTCCGTTAGAATTTCAAGGAGCGATGCCAATTCTGCGTAAATTACAAAGCGCTGGTTATGAGGCCTACTACGTGGGAGGCAGTGTTCGTGATATTTTGTTGAATAAACCGATCCATGATGTGGACATTGCAACTAGCGCCTTTCCTGCTGAAGTAAAAGAATTATTTCACCGCACGATTGATGTGGGGATTGACCATGGAACAGTGATGGTAATCACTAAAGAAGCAACCTATGAAGTAACCACCTTTCGGACCGAGTCTACGTATCAAGATTATCGTCGGCCAGATCACGTAGAATTTGTGCGTTCGCTAAAAGAGGATTTAAAACGTCGTGATTTTACTATCAATGCCTTAGCTGTCGGAATTGATGGTACAGTAATTGATTTGTTTGATGGATTGGAGGATCTACGTAATAAGGTTTTACGAGCGGTAGGCAACCCCTATGAGCGCTTTCATGAAGATGCTCTGCGAATGATGCGGGCCTTGCGGTTTGTTAGTCATTTAGGTTTTACATTGGAACCGAACACCTTTGAGGCAATCCAAGAATATCATTCTTTACTGGCAAAGATTTCAGTGGAGCGAATCAATGTGGAATTTGTCAAATTTATGATGGGCTCCTTTAGATCGGCGGGACTACGTTCTTTTGTGGAGTCAGAATGCTATATTTATTGTCCAGGATTACGAAATTACGGTGAAGCATTATTAAACTTTGCTGAACTTCACGGGCCAGCGATTCCGACAGAGCGTCAAGCTTGGACCTTGTTGATGACGATGTTGGAGCTAACGATTTCTGACATTCGTAATCTGATGAAGGAATGGAAGTGTTCGAATCAATTAATCAAAGAAGTGACTCAAATGGTGCCAGCTTTGCGATTCCGTTTAAAAGCTGAATGGGATAACTGGAGCTTATATCAATTAGGTCGGGAATTAGCACTTTCGGTGGAGTATTTATTGTATTATTTTGACCGTGAGCCGAATTTAGCAAAGATTCGACTGCTTTATCAGTATTTACCGATTCATTCATTGAAAGAGTTAGCCGTAAAAGGCAACGAAGTGATGGAACATTTTACTTATCGGCGCGGCCCGTGGATCAGTGAGACGCTCCATACGTTAGAGCAAGAAGTCGTGGAAGGTCGCTTGAAAAATGAAAAGGCTGAGCTTTTGGCGTTTGCCGATCAATTTTTAAAAGCGAATAGTTCTTTATTCAATAGTTGAGAATCTAAGTAAAGAAAGAGGGCACCTCTATGAAAAAGCTAACAAAGGATTATCAAGTTGGAACAGATCAGACGGCACAGGCGATGGGATCGGGCGATTTAGAAGTTTTAGCTACCCCGGCGCTAGTTGCGATGATGGAAAACTGTAGCAAACTTTTATTGTCTGCTGAACTGGTGGCTGAACAGACCAGTGTAGGATTCAAAATGAATCTCAAACACTTAGCTCCTACGACGGTTGGCGCAGAGGTCACCGTGATAGCGGAAATTGTCGAAGAGGATGGGAAAAAGATTTCTTTTTCCATAGAGGCCTATGACAAGGATCAATTGATCGGTCAAGCAAGTCATCAGCGTGTAATTGTCGATAAAACTGCCTTTTTGGCAAAATTGTAATAGAAGCACAACATGTGACCGTTTACTTAAGGTATGCTAAACTTGGTTTAGATTAGTAGTGAGGAGAATGTAGAATGGCAAGAGAAATGACAGCATTAAAATTCTTTTTCCGCAATGGGGAAACTTGGACAATCGATCGTCGTTATATTGGAGATCTGTGGATCAAACAGATTACGACTAGCTTCGGCCGCATCCATGGTAGCGAATTTGTAGAAATTCACCCATGTGCCGGTTTTAAAATTGAAGTTTATCAAGAAGGCGACCATGTTCAAACGTCTGATATTAATCTAGGCGGTTTAGAAATGGGCATGTTTGAACGTGCACGTAAATTTGAAGACATCGAACGGATGGAAATCATTTATCGTTCGGGACATCCAGATTCTGTTTACTTCCCATATAAAGACAAAGATAACGAAGGCTTAGACAACGTATATCAATCAACGAAGGTCTCCGAAAAAACGAAGAGTTTATATATTGTGATTGATCCAACACAAAATGTTGATGACGTGTACAGCAACCACTTTTAAGCATGAGACAAGTATCTGAAAAGATACTTGTTTTTTTATATTCAAAACTAGAAAATTTAAAGAAAGTGATAAGGTACCTGAACAAAGCGAAATAACGCTTGAATTCTTAGTAAGGTACCTGTATTATATATCTGTAAGGTACCTTATCAAAGAGGAGAGAGTTCAATGGAAAATCAAATGAATGAGCAATTTATGAAATTACAACATGACTTACGACGTTACTATCACCGTCAAATGGCAAAAAATCAAGGATTTGGTCCTCATCGCGGGCAAGGCCGTGTTTTAGCACTGTTAAAAATGAATCCTGAAATCACTCAAAAAGAGTTGACCTTTGTTTTAGGAATGCGTCCTCAGTCGGTTGGTGAATTATTACAAAAACTTGAGGATAAAAATTTTATCACTCGTGAAGCTTCTGAAGAAGATCGACGAGTAATGATTATTCGATTAACGGATCTTGGGAAAGCTGAAGCTGAAAAAGTAACTGAAGCACCAGACTTTGGCGAAGAACTTTTTGCTGATTTTACCAATGATGAAAAAGCTGAATGGTCACGCTTAGTTGAAAAGTTTAGCGAAGCTTTAAAAAATCAATTGGGAGAAGAAGAGGCTGAAGAATTTTTCGGTGGTGGTAGAGACTTTGCTGGCGGACATCATCATGGTCATGGTCCCCATGGATTTGGTGGCTCCCATGGTAGAGGACATGCCCATTTTCATTCTTTCGATGATTTCAGTTGGTAACCAAAAGCTGTGAAGGAAAAATTTCCTTTACGGCTTTTTTTTGTTACAATGACAAAGAGAAATTTGAGGATGGTTCAAGATGAAAGAATTGAAAGTTACAGAACTTTATAAGACGTTCGGCGATAAAACATTATTTGATCGGATCTCTTTTTTGATTCACGAAAAGGATCGAATCGGTTTGATTGGGGTCAATGGGACTGGCAAGTCCAGTTTATTAACGATTTTAGCTGGTAAGGATAGTGGTGATGGTGATCTATCGGCGATTGAGAAAGCCAGTGATTATCGGATCGGCTACCTAGCTCAGGAACAAAATTTTGCAGCCGAACTATTGGTTTTAGATGCAATATTTCAAGGAAATAACCCATTGATGCAAACCGTTCGCGCGTACGAAAAGGCATTGCTGCAATTAGCAAATGAAAACACGAGTGAAGTACAACGAAAGTTTTCATTGGCTGAAGAAGCGATGAACAAACAAGATGCTTGGACGGCAGATAGCGAAGCCAAAGCGATTTTGAATAAATTGGGCATTGATACGTTGGATAAAAAAATTAGTGAACTTTCCGGTGGACAAATCAAACGTGTGGCGCTAGCGCAAGTTCTAATTGATGCACCTGATTTATTATTACTGGATGAACCAACCAATCACTTGGATTATGATGCGATTCAATGGTTAGAAAGTTATTTGAAAAGCTATCCGGGCTCTTTATTGATGGTCACGCATGATCGTTATTTCTTGGATCGGGTGACCAATCGTATTTTTGAACTTTCCTTTGGTAAACTATATGAATATCAAGGAAATTATGAGGCTTATTTAGTTGAAAAAGCTGAACGCGATCGCGTGGCGGTTGAACAAGAAGGTAAAAGAAAACAGCTCTATAAGCAAGAATTAGCGTGGATGCGAGCGGGAGCAAAAGCTCGAACTACTAAGCAACAAGCTCGAATCAATCGGTTTGAAGATTTGAAGGAAAATCTGCATCAAGTCAAAACTGATGGTCAACTTGAAGTGAATATTGCCACGACCCGCTTAGGAAAAAAAGTGCTGGAGCTGAAACAGGCCTCGTATCAAATTGAAGGCAAAAAGATTTTAGATCATTTTGATTTACTAATCCAAACAAAAGAGCGTTTAGGGATTACCGGGAAAAACGGGGCAGGCAAATCGACTTTATTGAATATTTTAGCGGGACGACTGCCTTTGGACAGCGGTGTATTGGAAATTGGTGAGACGGTCCGATTAGCTTATTATACGCAGCAAAATGAGACGCTAGACCCCAATAAACGGATGATCGCTTATTTGCAAGAAGCGGCTGAGGAAGTCAAGCAACGGGATGGCTCACAAATCAGTGTAGCTGAAATCTTAGAGCGTTTCTTATTTCCACGCTTTATGCATGGAACTTTGATAGGTAAGTTGTCTGGTGGCGAAAAACGACGCCTCTATTTATTAAAACTATTGATTCAGCAACCCAATGTTTTGCTGTTGGATGAGCCAACCAACGATCTGGACATTGCAACTTTAACAGTCTTAGAAGATTACTTACAAGAATTTTCTGGTGCAGTGATTACGGTTTCTCATGATCGGTATTTCTTAGATAAGGTAGCTGAAAAATTATTGATTTTTGAAGGAAACGGGCAGATTACTTCATACTTTGGTTCGATCATCGACTACTTAGCTCAACAGACACCAGTAAAAGAAGAAAAAAGTCCAAAGGTGAAGCCTCAACCAAAAGAGCGTAAGAAAAAACTTTCCTACAATGAGCAAAAAGAATGGGAAAGTATTGAAGACGATATTGCTTTATTAGAAGAAAAAATTGATGAATTAACCGAAGCGATGAATCATCAAGGGGATGATTTTACAAAGTTACAAGACTTGCAAAAAGAGATTGATCTGACCGAACAAACATTAGAAGAGAAAATGACCCGCTGGGAATATTTGAGTGAGATCGTTGAAGGAAACTAATTCAAACGATTCAGCACGTAGTGACAGCGAGGATTGCTTTAAACGGAAGATTTAGGAGGAGCTGTATGTTGATCGCGATTTGGGCGCAGGATAAGAATGGCTTGATTGGGAAAGAAAATCAGTTGCCTTGGCATTTGCCAAATGATCTGCGTTTTTTTAAGGAAACGACCATCAATCATACGTTAGTGATGGGGCGAAAAACGTTTGAAGGAATGGGAGGCAGACCACTGCCTAATCGTCAAACGATTGTTTTGACCAGAGATAAGAAATATCAAGCTGCAAATGTGTTAGTTATGCATTCGTTGTCAGAAGTACTTGATTATGATCAAAAGACTGCTGGAACGACGTTTATTGCAGGTGGATCAGCCGTTTATCAGGAATTTCTACCTTATTGCGAACGCATTTATCGGACCTTTATCGAAGAAAGTTTTGAAGGCGATGCCTATTTTCCAGCTGTTTCTTGGGATGATTGGCAGTTGGTGGAACGTAAATTAGGTCAAAGGGATGAAAAAAATCCTTATCGTTACTATTTTGAGCGTTATCAAAAAACCGGGTCATAATGATTCGGTTTTTCAAGATTTATAAAGAAATAGTTTCAACAATGATTTATTTCTGCAGTTTTGATATACTAAAATTAATTTGAAACTAGGTATGGAAAGAAGGATCAGAATGCCAACTGTTAAAATTGTAACTGACTCATCCTGTACGATCGAACGATCTGTCCGTGATGACTTAAATATTACTGTGATTCCGTTATCAGTGATGATTGATGACGTAGTTTATCCGGATGATGACGCATTAACCGGGGAGCGCTTTATGGAAATGATGGCTCAATCAAAAAATCTACCCAAAACAAGTCAACCACCAATTGGTTATTTTGCGGAGCTTTATGATGAATTAGGAAAAGACGGGAGTCCGATCGTTTCGATCCATATGTCCCATACACTGAGCGGAACTGCTGAAGCAGCACGTCAGGCTACCTTTTTAAGTAGCAGCAATGTCACTGTAATCGATTGCGGCTTTATTGACCAGTCGCAAGCATTTCAAGTAATCGAAGCCGCAAAACTTGCTCAGGCTGGAGCTTCTTTAGAAGAGGTATTAGCAGGTGTTGAGCGAGTGAAAAACCACAGTAAACTATTTATTGGAATATCTTCTTTGGATAACTTAGTTAAAGGCGGTCGAATCAGTCGTGTGACAGGAGTTATCTCCAGTGTGTTGAATATGCGGATCGTTATGGAGCTTGAAGCAGGTGAGCTGTTACCAATCACAAAAGGACGTGGGAAAAAAACTTTCAGCAAATGGTTTGCGTCTTTTAAAGATGAGCTAACAAAGGTCAACGTAAAGCAAATTGGGATTTCTTATGCTGGTAAGTTGGATTTTATTGATGAAGCCAAACAGGCGTTACAAGAAATGTTTCCTGACATGCATATCCCTGTGCTACATACTAACCCAATCGTCGCAACTCATACAGGTCCCGGGGCTTTTGCGATCATGTATTATACCGATTAGTTGAGTCTGCCTCTAGAAATAGAGGCATTTTTTTAATATCAGAGCTCAAAAAATTAAATTTCCTTAGTAGTTCAAACTAAGATTAACCAGTTTTACAATGTTAGGTTTAAACTATGGTTGCTGATTGTTCAACAGCTTTTGGTAAAGGAGTAGATAAATGAAACGATTTTCGACAATTATGATTCCCGTAATAGTAGCAGTCGTTACTCTGCTGGTTCTATTTTTGACGATTCCCAAAGCTGAATCCCGTCTTCGAGTGGTCCAGGATAAAACCTCGGATTATAAGAAATCTGTTCACTTTGTAGCAGTGGGGGATTCGCTAACTGAAGGAATCGGTGATGAAACTAAACGCGGAGGCTATGTGCCTTTAGTGGCAAATCATTTACAACAAAAATATGAATTGACTTCTATTGAAAAGGATAACTACGGGATTTCTGGTGAACGTAGTGATCAAATATTAAAGCGAGTCAAAAAGGATTCTGATTTACGGAACAGTTTAGCCAGTGCAGATTTTATTACAATGACTGTTGGTGGAAATGACCTTTTTCAAGCCTTCCAAAAGAATATTACCGCTAAAAGCGCTAAACAATTTGATCGTTCGATAAAAAAATATGGAAAATCAGTTGAAGCAATTTTAACAGAAATGCGAGACTTAAATCCCAAAGCACCGATCTACGTGGTAGGAATCTATAATCCTTACTATTTAAACTTTCCTGACATCAAAGGCATGCAGACCGTGGTAGATAATTGGAATACTGAAACAGAAAAATTGACCAAAGAAACGACAAATTGTTTTTTTGTTCCGATTAATGACCTGTTGTATAAAGGGATTGCTACAAAAGACAGTAATAACACGAGTGAAAGTTCAAATGGTGAAGTTAAAAACAATGTTTTATATGATGAAGACAACTTCCATCCAAATAACTTAGGCTATCAATTGATGGCCACGGCGATTCAGGAAAAAATTGTGGATACCCAAGATTTATGGTTAATAAAGGAGGGCAATTAATGGAAGAACCCAAAAAAGAAACGACCATAAGAACGAAAACAACGGAAAAAATCAATCGCTGGAAAATTGCTTTTCTAGTTTTAGTGGGGATCCTTTTAGGTGGTGTCATCTTTGCAACCGTGCGTGTATTCACCGTGCGTGAAACGAACTTGCCACCTAGCAGTGAAACCACAGTACCTAAAGGTTCACCTGTGTTGACCATGAATACCAATAAGAAAAAATTAAATACGGTGATGGAATACTTTTTAAATGATCTGCAAAAAGATTCGGCGGTTAAATATGAATTCTATTTAGAAAATCAAGCAATGTTAAAAGGTCAGTTCAAACTTTTAGGAGCAAAAGTTGATTTTTATCTTTACTTTGATCCGTATGTTATGGATAATGGCAATATTCAATTGAAGGCTCGCGATCTATCAATCGGAACGTTGAATCTACCGGTGAGCCAAGTGATGGCGGCTATTGAGCGCGGCTATAAATTTCCTAAATGGGTATCCATTGATCCTGACGAGCAGACGGTTGTTTTAAAGTTAAATCAATTCAAATTGAATAACGGTATGTTTATCAAAGCCAATCATATTGATCTAGTGGGCGATGATATTCAATTTAGTTTGTATTTACCTAAAGAAAAAAAGACGAATGATTGACAAAATCATGAATAACCAGCGAGGTGAATGAATTGCGCAGAAGTTTTTATCATTATATCTTGACCGAACGTGGCCACAATCTGCATGATCCAGTCGAAGCGTTCGCTGGAGCAGTGGCTAAAGATATCATGTTTCCTAAACAGTCAGAGGATTACCATGAAATTACCGATTACTTAGAGTTGAGTGTCGATTATTTAGCTTCAATGGATCTATTTGATCAAGTTTGGGAGAAATATTTAGAAAACAATAAATAATTAAGAAGGAAAAGTTGTGGAAGGCTTTTCCTTTTTTTTCTAGCGTGCTATCATGAAAAAAAGGGTGAAAGGAAAATGCGCCTTGCAGAAAAAAACAATACCAGTATCGATTTTTTTAATTTCGATCGTGTGCACGATCGTGATTACCGCAGTAGTGACACATTTTATTGATCAGAAACAAACGATGGATAATGATTCTGTCGTAAAAATTACCCGTAATGATTTAGATGATGTTCAGGATTTATATGATCTGATCAGTACAAATTATGTAAATCAAGTCGACAAAGAGAAGTTGATTCAAGGAGCTTTAAATGGCATGGTGGAATCGTTGAAAGATCCTGAATCAGAATTTTTGACTGACCAAGAGAATCAAGAATTGAATGCAAAAGTAGCTGGAAGTTTTGAAGGGATTGGGGCCAATTTACAGCTGGAAAACCGTCTGCCGGTGATTGACCGCGTTCCAGTAAAAAATTCACCTGCTGAAAAAGCCAAGTTAAAGGCTGGTGACATTATTTTAGAAGTAGACGGCCAAAAGACCCAGGATAAATCTCTGGACCAGATAGCAACGATGATTCGTGGGGAAAAAGGGACGCAAGTCAAACTATTGATTCAGCGAGATGATGAGAAATTTGAAGTAGCCATCGAAAGGGATGTTGTTCCTGAAGATACGGTCAAAGGAAGTCTTGATGTGAAAGATCAGTCGATCGGCTCGATCGAAATTGATAATTTCCGTGAAACGACTGCCTTAGAATTTCGGACGATTGTTGAAGAGCTGCGTAAAGCAGGCGCCAAATCTTTCGTAATCGATTTACGCCAAAATTCTGGTGGTTTGATGGCAGAAGCTGAGCGCGTAGCCAGCTATTTCCTAGAAAACGGTGATACAATTGCTCAGTTCTCTAATAAGAAAAAAGTAATTTCGATTGATAAAGCCGGGAAAAAAATTGATCAAGGGTTTAAGGTCAAAGAACCGACGATTTTCTTGATTGATCAAGAAAGTTCTTATGGTGCCGAATTATTAGCAGCGGCAGTCAAAAATAAGAACTACCCCTTAATCGGTGTGCGGACTTTTGGTAAGGGAACCGTTCAAAGTATTAGTTCAATCGGCGATAATAATTACGTTCTATTAACAATTATGAAATGGTATACTCCAGATGGCTCATCCGTTGAAGGAAAAGGCGTGGTGCCAACGATTGAAGCAGATTATCCCGAATATGCCAAACTCCCACCAATCTCCAAACAATCAAATTGGCGTTTGGGTGATTCGGGAGATGCTGTGGAAAATATTAACACGATACTAAAAGCTTTAGGGTATCCAACTGAAGGAAATTTGTTTAATCAAGCTACAAAAGATGCCGTGGCTAAGATTCAAACCGAGAATAATTTATCCGCCACTGGCGCATTAGATCCTAAGACAATTGATGTTTTACAAGAAAAAGTCTTTAAGCTAGTGAAAGCGAATGATGTTGCCTATGAAAAGGCCCTTGAAGTATTGAAAAAGAAATAATAGTATCGGTTTTGAGGGAGGAAAGGAATTGAAAAAACTACTGACAAGAGCCCATTTATGGTTGGGAATCAAATACTTTTTGATTGCTCTTTTTGTAGGAGTAATAATTCGTGGTTTTTTATTAATTCCCGTTCCCGTGACCGGTAATTCAATGAATCAAACCTTGGCCCAAGGGGATATGGTTTTGATGGAAAAATTCAGTAAGGTTCGACGCTTTGATGTGATTGTTTTTCAGCAGCCGGACGGAACCATTTATATTAAGCGAGTGATCGGTTTGCCAGGTGATGACATTCGTTATGAAAAAGATCAGCTTTATATCAACAATCAAAAAGTCGGAGAACCCTTTTTAACGAATAATCGTAATCATGATCACCAAGTCTCACCTTATACAACCGATTTTCAATTGGAAGAATTAATCGGTGAAAAGCGCTTGCCAAAGAATGAGTATTTTGTTTTAGGCGACAATCGTCGAGTCTCAAAAGATAGTCGCTCGTTTGGGACCGTTGAAAGCAGTGATATTTTAGGAAAAGCGCAAGCAGTCTATTTTCCCTTAAAGCATATCAAGCTTATTTCCTAAAAAAATTTTAATAATCGCGAATAAACAAGATGGCCTCGATTTCTTCTTTTAGAAATTAAAGCCATCTTGTTTTTAGTAATTTGTAAATTAACTTGTTTTTATTTTCCCTCGAAAGTCTTCAATCGATTGGTAGCCTTTTTGTTCCATAAGGTCAGCTAATTCATTTGCCAAGCGGGAAAATATTTGTGGACCCTCACGATGCAAGGCTGTTCCTACTTGGACAATTTGAGCACCACATAACAAGTGTTCAAACACATCCTGTCCGGAGTTGACACCACCGGTCCCGATGATTTTGATTTGTGGATTTAGTCGTTGATAAAAACCGTTCACATTCGCTAAGGCAGTCGGTTTCACATAGGCGCCACCAATTCCACCAAAACCATCTTTTGGCTTAATGACCGTCGTTTCAGTGGCCGTATCGACATAGAGACCGTTTCCGATACTGTTAATGGAATTTATGAAAGCGAGGGGAAATTGATTTAAAATCTTTGCCATCTGATCGAAGTGGACTAGATCAAAGTAAGGCGGAAGTTTGACGCCTAACGGTTTAGTAAAGAAACTGAAGATCTTGGTCAAAATTTGTTCAGTTAAAGGGAAATCATAAGCGATTTGCGGTTTTCCAGGCAGATTTGGGCAAGAAAGGTTCAACTCAGTGATACCTGTAAAAGAACTTGCTTGAATTTTATTTAGCATATATAAATTTTCCTCAAAAGTCATGCCAGCAACCGAGAAAAATAACGGTTTGGCTCCTTCCAAATTATTTGAGGAGACGTAATCTAAGTAATAATCAAAGCCATTGTTGGCTAGACCGGTTGAATTGATACTGCCCAGAGGAAGATCCGCATAGCGGGGATGAGGGTTTCCCACTCTGAAATGTTTGGTCGCACTCTTTGTAACGATTGCTCCTGCGGCGGAATCTGCTAAGTTTTGCAGTTCTTCCGTTGTTGTACAGTGGACGCCAGAAGCATTCATAATTGGACTGGTTAATGTATAGTTTAAGAACTGAGTATTCAGCATATATTTGTCTCCTTAGTGTTGGAATAATTGTTCGATTGAGAAAGTTTCTCAATTAGAAACGTATCATAGTGGTATTGTTTTAGTCAATTTTAATTCCCCAAACAAGTTGATTGCTATTTTTCAAAACTAGCGAGTATTTAATATTTTAACAATTTGTGGTAAAATGCCAAGGATGCTTAGCGGTGAAAAAATGACTGGTAGAAATACTCAGCAAAACGCACGTGGAGGCTGCTTAAATCGCCTTCTGAGAAAGAATGTAAGTTGAAAGGAAGTGCCTAGTATATGACTATTCAATGGTTTCCTTCTGACAAATAGTAGTTTACTAAGTTTTAGATATTGATTTATAAATTTCATGTAATATTTCTTTCTCCTATCATCGTAATAACGGTGAAAAACTATAATTTTTGTGTTATTTATAATGAATGTTAAAATTACTATTTTTTAAAGTTAGAAACCATATTGTTCATAGTTTTATATGAATGTCCCAAACTGTCCCATATTTTGTCCCATGTAATTAGCGTTTACTATTAACAGCATGGATTGACAAGCTAAATCATATTTGAGCATATAATAAGTAAATTTCTTCATAAGAACGTAACATAGTTTGAACTTCATTTAATAACGAATAAGTAATTTCTAAGACATCGCAAGTTGATGTCTTTTTTATTTGCTTTTTAGTCATACAAGATGAGTACAGAATCAATTTAGAAAGACACGTAAGATAAAGCAACAACAAAATAGTATCTTTATGAAAGGAAAATACACTATGAAAAAACCAAGATTTAAGAATTGGCGCCTGTTTGCGGCGTTGGCTCTATTAGGTCAAACAATTGGCGGCTCTCTTGGTCCAACGATTGCCTTTGCCGAGAAGATCTCCCATCCACAAACAGTAACGGTGGAACTGGATTTGGCGCATCAATATGCGGTTGAAGGCACTTTTAGTGACGGCCGGCCCATGTCAGAAGTCACCGTTCCACACTATGCTGTCTACAATGGTGTGAAACAAGATATTTTCTGTATTGAACCAGGAGTGCCAATTTACAATGAATTCACGCCAGGTTATGAGAAGAATCCACTGCCGGATATGCCGGAGAAAGCAAAACTAGTTTCTGTTTTATGGAAGAATGCGGGCACAGATGTGGATACCCATATCGTGGCTCAGAAGATGATCTGGCAAGAAGTCAATGGCTACACGCTACACTCCATCAAACGTTCCGATGGTAGTGCAGTAAATATTGCCGCCATTGAAGCAAAAATCAATCAAGCCATCACGGATTATCAGAAGAAACCAAGCTTTCATAATAGCACGGTGAAAACCGTGTTAGGTCAATCGACAACTGTGACCGATACAAATGGTCT